>NZ_MOME01000043.1:0-57403 GCF_001983005.1 Protofrankia sp. BMG5.30
CGCGCTGATGGCAGACATACTTCCCTGTCCCTCTTTCCCGCCCGCGCCGCTGTAACCTCCCCGGCTGCATATCTGGAACACGCTCGCAACGCACCGGATACATCTCCTCACGAGGACGGCACGCGGGTACGGCACGCGGGCGACCCGGCCCGCATCCGACCGGTGGCGGTGGGCGGACAGGACGCGGCGCTGGCGCGYTGTGCCCGGCGTGGAACTCCGGCTGGCCGGCCGTGGCGCGGCGAGYCGTGATCCACGGCGGTGCCCGTGGGACGCGGACCGGAAGCCGTGCGTCCGCACGTCTCGCGCCGCCGCGGCGGGCGGAGCGCCGATGGACAGGTCATGTACGGCGGGTAGTTCAACCTGCCCGGAGCGGCGCCGGAACCTTCAAGTTCTGCTACACGGTTCCCGTAGCGGATATCGCTTAAAAATCCGCGAACGGAGAGGTAGATTCACCGGCATACGGCGGGATTGTGTACTGGTTGTCCGGCGATCTTTCCCGGAGGTCTTGTTCGGTGAACGTATCCTCTGTTGACTGTATGTGAGACGTTGATTGTACGTGAGACCTCCGGCGGTGAGGGAGAAACATGGTGACCACTGTCCCCGTCGATGTGAGGCATGCTGTTGTCACCGCCGAGAAAGTGCGGGAGAAACTTTCGCCCGGACGTGGTGTCGTGTTGCTTGAGGTGCACCGCGACACGCCCACAGGCGTTACTGGACGTATCCCGAACGCGCGCGTCGTCTCGCTGGCGACACAGCTTGCCGGGCCGCGCTCCGAGGATTCCGGCGCTATCTGCACGGCGGCGGGCTGAACACACCGACCGTGGTCACGGAGCGGATATCACGATCCGTGACCACGGCCAGTCGCGGCCCGCAGCCGCGCAATGACCTCTCCCGGTCTGCCACGACATTTTCCGGTTCGCTGCGAGGCGCTGTGACGCGCATCGACAGCCCACGGGTTCAGATAGGTTGAAAAATGGGTCTCGGACTGTCCGGTAAGCGTGCCATCGTCACCGGTGGCGGAACCGGGATCGGATATGCGATCGCGCTTGAGYTGGCGCGCCAGGAGGTGTCGGTCGCCATCACGTCCCGCCGTGGCGAGGTGCTGGAGAATGCCGCCAGGCTGATCCGGGACGAGACGGGCGCGCGCGTTCTGGCCGTCACGGCCGACACCGGCGACGACGATTCCGTGCGGGCTCTCGTGGAAACGGTGCGAGGTGAGTTCGGCGGTGTCGACATTCTGGTCAACAACGCGGCCGAACAGCCCGCGCAGCACGGCCCCAGCTACGTCGACGCCACCGACGACTGGTTCCAGCGGCAGATCAACGTCAAGGTCATCGGGTATCTGCGCACCATTCGCGCGGTCGCTCCGCTGCTGATCGAGAACGGGTGGGGTCGCATCATCAACATCAGCGGAACCGGTGCGCGACAGACGGTCTCCGTCATCGGTTCGGTGCGCAACGCCTCGGTCGTCGCGCTCACCAAGAACGTCGCGGACGAACTCGGGCCGCACGGGATCAACGTGACCGTCGTGCATCCCGGGGCGACCCGCACCGAGCGCTACCTCGAACTCCAGGAGAGCGGGGCTTTCGGGGCAGGCGATCGCGCGCGTCTGGTCAACAACGTCATCGGGCGTGTCGTCGAGCCGGAGGAGGTCGCGTGGGTCGTGGCCTTTCTCGCGTCGCCGCGCAGTGTGGCCATCACCGGTGACGCCATCGTCGCCGGTGGCGGGGTCCCCGGGTTCATCTACTACTGATCGTTGATCTCCGGTGGCCGCTGGCCTCCGGCCTCGCCGCCTACCAGCCCCATTCCTTATCCAGACCGTGACCAGGGAGTTCGACGTTGACCGCTATCCCAGTCCCGACAATTTCGGCGAAGGATCTGCATGATCTGCTGGGCGGATCGGCGGAGTTCGCGCTGATCGACGTCCGGGAGGCACGCGTCACGGCCGAGCAGGGCTCCATCCTGCTCGCGGTCTCGGTTCCGCTGAGCAGGCTGGAACTGCGGGTCGACGCCCTCATCCCGCGGCGCTCGACCCCGGTGGTCGTCTACGACAGCGGTACGGAGGGCCTCGCCGAACGCGGCGCCCGCCGGCTCGGCGAACTCGGCTACACCGACGTGTCCGTCCTGGACGGCGGTGTGCGGGCGTGGGCCGAGGCCGGCCACAAGGTGCAGACCGGCGGTGACCACGTCATCGGGCAGGCCTTCGGGGAGTGGATCGAGGAGATCTACCAGACACCGCACATCAGCGTCCCCGAGTTCCTCAGCCGGCTCGATGCCGGCGAGGACGTGGTCCTGCTCGACAGCCGCCCGCTGGCGGAGTTCGAGAACCACAGCCTGCCGGGCGGCACGTCGATTCCCGGCGCCGAACTCGTCTACCGCGCCGGTGAGATCGTGAAGTCGCCGGACTCCCTCGTGGTCGTCAACTGCGCGGGGCGCACCCGCAGCATCCTCGGTGCCCAGGTGCTCATCAACGCCGGCCTGCCGAACCGGGTGGTCTCGCTGGAGGGCGGGACCCAGTCCTGGGTCCTGGAAGGCCACGAACTCGACCACGGCAGGCGCGCCACCGCCCCGCTCCCCACCGGCGAGGCGCTCGACGCCGCGCGCGCCTCGGCCGCGCGCATCGCCGAGCGGTTCGGCGTCAGGCGCATCGACCGGGAGGCGCTGCGGCGCTTCCGCGACGCCGCCGACGAGCGTTCGCTGTACGTCCTGGACGTGCGAACTCCGGAGGAGTTCGAAACCGGGCATCTGCCGGGCTCGCACTCCGCGCCGAGCTGGGACGTAGCGCCATGGGTGTTCCGGCACATAGCGACGCACAACGCGCGGATCGTCCTGGTCGACAACGACCTGGTCCGCGCCACCGTAGTGGCCTCGTGGATCATCCAGTTCGGTTGGGGTGAGGTCTTCGTCCTCGAGGACGCGCTGTCGGACGAGGCGCTCGTGGCCGGCCCGGTGGCACGGCGGGTGCTCGGCATGCCCGAGGACGGCTACGAGCTCGTCACCCCGGCGCGGCTGCGCGCCGAGCTCGACGCGTCGGCCGGCCCACAGGTGATCGACCTGCAGCCGAGCCCGGGCTACCGGACGGGGCACATTCCGGGCGCCAGCTTCGCGATCCGTGCCCGTCTCGCCGACACGGTGGACGAGATCCCAGGGGCCGGACCGATCGTGCTGACCTCCGAGGACGGTGTCCTGGCGCGTTTCGCGGCCGTCGAACTGGGGCGGGCCACGACCCGCCCGGTGCTTGCATTCGACGGGGGCACGAGCGCGTGGCACGCCCTCGGACACCCGTTGGAAAGCGGTGACGGGACATTCCTGCATCCCGCGGACGACGTCGTCTTCCTGGGCTGGCAGCAGCCCGATCCGCAGCTGCGGAAGGCCGGCTTCCGCCGTTATCTGTCCTGGGAGCTCGGGCTTGTCGCCGAGCTGCGCGACGACGACACCGTTCCGTTCAAGACGTTCTCCTGACCTACGAAGGAATTTTCCTGGCACGAGAAGAAACACGCCTTTTCCAGAAGAACTTCGCCTGCCTGAGCAGACATTTGTCTGAGGTGAGGATTTCCGGTGTGGGCTGGGTTGGCTGCGGGCATGGCTGATCACGCCGGTAGTCGGCCCGACGTTACGGGTGGCTGTTCGGTTGCGGCTATTCCTCCCGTGTGGTCAAGCGGCTGGCTGTTCGGGTTCGACGGTTACCTTCAGGCCGAGTTTTTCTAGTTGGGCAACGAGGCGTTTCTGCTGGGCTTCCGTGTTGTGCCGGCGACGCATCCATTCAGGGCCAAGGTCCCGGTAGACGGTGTCGTCATGGACGATGTGCCAGTAGGCGATCAGAATGTCGTGACGGATCGCACCCACGGCCTTCTGGACACCACGACGGCCCCGGATCTGGGCGTAGTGCGCGGCCAGGTAGGTCTCCCGGGTCTGAGCGGCCGCGTGCGCGGCCTCGGTGAGGCCACGTCGATCCCTGACGGCTACGACCCGACCGCGAGGTTCCGGCGGAGGCGTGGTTACCCGGGCAGATCCCCGCCCAGGAGGCCAGATGCGCCGCGGTCGGGRACCGGCTCATGTCCATCACGACCGCGCACCGGGCGGACGTCGAGAAGATGTTCCTGCGCGCGATGATCGAGCTCGGCTTCTACCGTCCGGGCGAGTCCGTGTCGTCGGTCATCGACGAGCTGCTGCTGGTGTCGGGCCGGCTGATCCTCGCCGCGACCGGTGACGACAACCGGGCGAAGGAGGCCGTGGCACTGGCGGCGGTGGTGGCGCACCTGCGCCGTCGCGGTGAACTCGAGAACACGGTCATCATCCCCGTCGACGCCCATCCGGAGCTTTTCGGCGCCCGCGCCCGGCGCCAGCCCGGCCAGCGGGCCCGACGGTGCGATCTGCTCCTGGTCCGTTTTCCCACCACGCGCCGGGTGAGCATGGAGGCCGTCGAGGTGAAGTCGCGTGGCATGCTCGGCAGCGAAGATCTCGCCCGTGACATCGCGGGGCAGGTGGATGCGACGATCGATGTCATCAACCGGCTGTTCTTCACCGAACCCGTCCGGATCGACCGCCCGCTCCAGCGGGCCCGGTTCGCGGCGCTGCTGCGCTACTACCTGCGCCGGTCCGCCCGCCGGGGCCTGATCACGGAGGCGGTGGAGTTCGGCCGCATCCAGGAGACCATCGACCGGCTGGAGACGAGCGGTCTGGCGGTCGGCTACCAGCGCAGCGGCTACATCGTGGTCCTGCACGAGGACGGAACGGCCGACTTCGAGGTCAACGGCACCCGCATCCGCACCATCACGGCCAGAAACCTCGGGGCGGACGAGGACGTCGACACCCGCCGCCCCGCCTACATCCCGCCGCCGCGCGCGTTCGACCCGATCGTGGTGTCGGGTGCCGCGGACCCGGGTCCGGCCGGGCACGGCACGAGCGCCCATGCGGACACGGACACGGACACGGACGTCTCGCCAACCGTCGGCACGCTCCCGTCGTCCGCCGTCGTCGGCGCGGACGGCGGCGAAGCCGGTGGACGTCCCCCTGAGCCTGCGGGCACCTCGGCAGATGTCCCGTCGCAGCCTCCGGCCGAGTCGCCGCCGACGCCGCCGAGGACGGCTCCGGCCGCGGAGCACAGCCGACGACGACGCCGAGCCCGCCGGATGAACCGCCGGCCCGGGAACTCGCGTACCCGCGGGCCGTGCAGGTGCCGGTAGGCCGCACGCTGCCTCCGGAGGAGGACATCGTCTGGGAGGCGAGCACGACCGGCAGCCCCCACCTGTTCATTCTCGGTATCCCGGGACAGGGCAAGTCGGAGACGACGATCCGGTTGCTTCAGGGCGCGGTGGCGCAGGGCCTGCCCGCACTGGTGATCGATTTCCACGGTCAGTTCGGGAACGACCCGCGGCGGCCGGAGTCCCCGCATGTGCGGGACGCCGCGGCAGGCATGCCCTTCTCACCGTTCGAGCTGGCGGCGGACGCCGGCCGGCACGCCTACAGGATGAACGCACTGTCCGTCTCGGAGATCTTCGCCTACGTGTGCGGGCTTGGTGACATCCAGCGGGACGTCGTCTACCAGGCGCTGGTGGGCGGTTACGAGGCGCATGGCCATGGTGCTCTCACCCCGCCGCGGGGTGTTCCGACGCTGGAGGAGGTCCGGGTCAGGGCGGGCCGTGACCTCACGGAGGAGATCGAGCAGCTTCCGGTCGGCAACGCCTACGTCCAGACACCCGACATGGCATCCGCCCGCCGAACCCGCATGCTTCGTCCGGGCAGCCAGTATGGACGTCGACCAGCCGCATCCGACCAGTTCCCCCTGGATCATCGCTCGTCCGTGGCTCCGCCCGCCGTGCCCGTGGCTCCTTGGTCTGCCGCGTGCTTTTCCTCGCGTCACGTTCGCGCCATGCGCTGGAGAGTCACTGGCGGGCCGGTCAGTGAGCGGTCTTTCTTCGCAGGAATTTCCTGTGGCATTGTTGCGACGGGAGAAAGTGCGTTCGGCAGACGCCCGGACGCCGCCGGCCGACAATGCGTGACCGTTTCAGGGTCGGACGGCACCCACCTCTTCCCGTCCGTGCGGGGTGTCCCATTCCGCCGTCGTCCAGGTGGTCAGGGACGTGCGGGGGACGACCCGCTCCGGGTGCAGCTGGTCGAAGTTGTCGGCGAAGTTCCGGCGGATCACGGCGAAGTCCGTCGCGTCCCTGAAAGCGGGCAGCGCGTACAGGTCGCGGGCATAGGCCCACAGCGCGGGGAAGCCCTCCGGACGGGCGATGTTGGTGGCCAGCAGCCCAGGGTAGGCGACGTCCAGCCGGGCCAGCGACAGCCACAGCCGCACGTCGGGCTCGGTGATGATCGGCCCGAACAGGTAGCGCCGGGTGCGCAGCCGCTCCTCCAGGGTGTCGAAGCGTTCGAAGAGCACCCGCAGGATCCGGGCGTGCTCGACCGGGTCCGCCGCGTGCCCGACCCGGTGCAGGGCGTTGTTGACGTCCTGGTGCAGCCAGGTGTTGAAGGCGTCGATCCGCCAGCGCAGCGCCCACGGGTAGAGGTCGACGTCCGGGTCGGCCCAGGCGTCGAACTGCGTGCTGAGGTCGAGGCTGATCGTGCCCGACTCGTTGCTGATGATCCTTCCGTGTTCCCGGTCCCACAGCGCGGGCACGGAGGCGCGGCCTGGCCAGCCCGGCACCGTCGCCTCGTACGCCTCCCGCAGCTGGGAGAAGCCGTTGACCGGGTCGGGCCCGGACCGGCCGTCGAAGATCCAGCCACGCTCGTCGGTGGAGTCGTCGACGTACGACAGCGAGACCACGTTCTGGAGGCCCTTGAGCGCGCGGACGACCGCGGCGCGCGACGACCACGAGCAGCCCCAGGAGACGTAGACGTGGTAGCGGCCGGGTTCGGCGCGGTAGCCGCTGGAGCCGTCGGCGGTGATCCGCCCGCGCAGCCGCTCCACGTCGCGGGCCGGGGTCACCGGGGCCTGGTCGCAGGACTCGGTCTCGGGCGCGCAGGCGGTGTCAACCACGGCCGGGGGCTGCCCGGTGAAGTGCACCTGAGTCATGGGTAACTCCGTAAGGGACGTCGGAAAAGGCGGGAAAGGTACCCGGACGGACGGGAGGAAGAGCGGGAGAGCGGACGGGGCGTCACCGCCGGCCACCGGGGGAGAGGGCGCGGGCGATCCGGTTGACCGCCACGGTGACGGCGGCGATGGTCAGGCCGGGCAGCACGGTCAGCCACCAGGCGGTGCCGAGGTAGTCACGACCCTCGGAGACCATCGCGCCCCACTCCGGCGTGGGTGGCTGCGCCCCGAGACCGAGGAAGCTCAGCGCGGACACCGCGAGCACCGCGGTGCCCAGCTCGAGTGCCGCCAGCGCCAGCACCGGCCCGCACACGTGCGGCAGCACATGGGTCAGCAGCACCACGGGGCCCCGCACACCCGCGGCGGACGCGGCCTCCACATACGGCTCCTGCCGGGCCCTGAGCACCTGGGCGCGCACGATCCGGGAGAAGCCCGCGATGCCCGCCAGGCCCACGGCGATCGCCGCGTGCGCGGTGCCGGGACCCAGCGCGGTGACCACGGTCAGCGACAGCATGATCGCCGGAACGGCCAGCACCGTGTCGACCATCCGCATCAGCAGGGCGTCGACCCAGCYGCGCAGGCTGCCCGCAACCAGGCCGATCGTGACCCCGCCGGCCAGTGCGAGCCCGACCGCGATCACCGGGGCGCGCAGTGAAAGCGATGAAGCATGTACTACCCGTGACCAGACGTCCCGGCCCAGGTAGTCGGTGCCGAACCAGGCCGCGCCGCTCGGCGGGAGCAGCGCGCGGTCGGGCGCGGTGGCCAACGGCGCGTGCGCGCAGAACACCGTGGGCACGAACGCCCAGGCCAGGACGAGCACCAGCACCAGCACCGCCAGCGTGAGCCCCGGGCTGCGCCACGCGCCCCGCAGCACCGCGTGCGAAGCCGCCCACAGCGACGCCCGCGGCGCCACGGGGAAAGGGGTGTCGCTGTGGGCCGTACCGCGGACGGCGTCGTGCGCGGCATCACCGACGCTCCCATGAGGGGTTCCACGGGRAGTCCCATGGGCGGCATTGTGGGTGGCGTCGCGGGTGGCGTCACGGGTGGTGTCGGGGGGGGTCAGGCCGACTGTGGTCTCAGCCATCCGCGGCTGCCCCTTCCCGTTGCGGGCCGCTCGGCCAGGCGCGGGTCGAGCAGTGGCGTCACCAGGTCGACGGCAAGGCTGACGGCGGCGAAGACCAGGGCGCTGACGACCACCGCGCCCTGCACCACCGGGATGTCCTGCGCCTCGACCGCGGCTGCGGTGATGCGGCCGAAACCGTCGCGGGAGAATACCGTCTCCACCACCACCGAGCCGGCCAGCAGACTGCCGATGATCAGCCCCAGCAGGGACAGCAGCGGCAGCGCCGCGTTGCGGGTGGCGTGCAGCAGCAGCACCCTGGCCCGCCCGGCCCCCTTGGCCCGGGCGGTGGCGACGTAGGGCGACAGCAGGACGTCGGCCAGGCTGCGGGCAAAGACCTGCGCGATCACCGAGGCCGTCGGGATGGCCAGGGTGATCGCGGGCAGCACCAGCCCGCTGCCGCCGGTGTGCCCGAAGGCGGGCAGCAGCTTCCAGCGGAAGGAGACCACTTCCAGCAGCACCAGGCCCACCACGAACTGCGGGAACGAAACCCCCAGCGAGGGCGCCGACAGCAGCAGCCGCGACAGCCGCCGCGACCGGGTGGCAACCGCGGCCAGCGCTGTGCCCACCCCGAGCAGCACGGCCAGCGCCAGACCCACCCCCGCGAGGGCCAGGGTCTGCGGCAGCGCGGTGGCAAAGGTGTGGACGACGGTGTCGCCGCTGCCCACCGACCGGCCCAGGTCGCCGTGGAGGGCGGCCCACAGCCGGTCGGCGTACTGCTCCGGCAGCGGGCGCTCGAAGCCGTAGGCGGCCCGCAGCTGGCGCACCTGCTCGGGGGTGGTGTTGGCGACACCGCCCTGGCCGCTGAGCATGATGGCGACCGGATCTCCGGGCAGCAGGTAGAGCAGGGCGAAGGAGAGCGTGAACGTCGCCCACACGGTGACCACCGCATGCAGCAGCCGCAGCAGCAGGTGACGTACCGTCATCTTCCGCGTCTCCCCTGTTCATGCTCTGTCGCGTTCTGATCCGTGCCATCCTGAACCGTTCTGTCCTGATTCGTGCCGCCAGGTCCGCGCTGCCAGGTCCGCGCTGCCCGGCTGGTGCCTTCTGGCCGGTCAGTTCGCCAGCCAGGCGTCGAAGAACGCCGGCTGCGCGGAGCCGTCCAGCGCCACTGCCTGCACCCGCCCGGCGAACGCCACGGACTGGGCCTGCTCGTAGACGGGCAGCGAGTACGCCTCCTGGACGATCTGCCGCTGCGCCTGCCCGACCAGGGCTGCGCGCTCGGCGGCGTCGAGCGTCTCGGACTGTTTCGCCAGCAGCGTGTCCAACGGGTTGCCGGCGGGCAGATGGGCGCGGTTCTTGGTGGTGGTGGCGAAGACGGTCGACAACACGTCGGGGTCGGCGCGGGTCAGGCCGAACCACAGCAGGTCGTACCGGCCGGCGTCCTGGTCGGGCGCGAGCTGGTTCAGTGGCAGCCCGGAGAGCTGGACGTCCACGCCGATCTCGCGCAGCTGGGACTGGACCAGCTGGAGCACGTTGCGGCTGGCGGTGTCGACCCCCGGGTAGATCAGCGTCGGTGCCAGCCGCACGCCGTCCCTGGTGCGGATGCCGTCACCGCCCGGCCGCCAGCCGGCCGCGTCCAGCAGGGCGCGGGCACCTGCCGGGTCGTGGGCCAGGTCGGCCGACAGGTCGGTGTATGCGGGCGTGCTGGAGGTCAGGATGCTGGTGGCCGGCCGGTAGTGGTCGCTGAGCAGGGTCCGGACGATGGTGGCGCGGTCGATGCCCTTGGTCAGGGCCTTACGGACGGAGGCGTCGGCCAGCAGCGGCCGCTCGGTGTTGGCCGTCAGGTTGTACGTGATGCCCGGCACCGGCCGGGACAGCTCGGTGGCGCCGCCGGCGGCGAGCCGCCGTTCGTCCCGCGCGTCGACCCCGATGACCGTGTCGACCTGACCGGAGAGCAGGCTGCCGACGCGCACCCCGGACTCGGGCACCACCTTGTAGTCGATGCCGTCGAGGTAGGCCGCGCCCTGGTGCTTCCACACCGGCGAGCCCCACGCGTAGTCCGCGCGCCGCGTAAGCCGGATCTCCGTGCCCTGCACGGCCTCCTTCAGCACGAACGGGCCCGCGCCGGCGAGRCCGCGGCCCTGGCAGCGCTCTTCCGGGGCGAGGGCCAGCGAGGCGGGGGAGAGCAGCCCGAGCGCGGCCGTCGAGGTGGCCTGGAGGAACTGCGCGTTGGGACGGGAGAACGTGACCTTCGCGGTGTGGCTGTCGACCACGGTGGTGCCCTGGTAGCTGGTCAGGTAGCTGGCTGCGACCGCGTCCACGGCGCCGAGTCTGACGATGGTGTCGAAGTTCGCCCTGACCGCGGCCGCGTCCACCGGCGCACCGTCGCTGAAGGTCGCCCCGGGGCGCAGGGTGAAGGTGAACTCGGTGGCCGACGCGCCGACCTCGAACTTCGAGGCCAACCACGGGACGATCTTTCCGGTGGCCGGGTCCTGGTCGGTGAGCGAGGAGACCAGCTGGCGGCTGATCGCGGTGTTGCCGTTGGAGCTGTTGTTCTGCGGATCCAGGCACAGCGGCTTGCTCGCCACCGCGACCGTCAGCGTTCCGCCGCCGCGCGCGGCACCCAGGCCGGGCGCCGCCGTCCCGCCGCCGCCGTCGTCCGACGAGGAGCAGGCGGCCAGTCCCAGCCCCAGGCACAGCACCACCGCCATTCCGGGCAGAATTCGGCGGCCCGGCCCTCCGACATGTCTGCGGCGCGCGGGAACGGGTGGGCTCGACTGGCGGAACATGGACACTCCTGAAGCGGATTGTTGCGGAGCGGAAATCAGCGGTGCCGCCTTGCGACGGACGTCGACCGGTACGCGCGCGGACGGAATGCGGACACGGAAATCGCCAGCCCGCGGCGTGGTGACTGGTGATATGGGGTGTGTACGCAGGTCGCTCAGGGACAGAGCGCACTTGCCTGCCGGACGAGGTCGACGTCCAGACGGCGCATCAGAATTACGGCTCCCGCGGGCACGTCGGGAGACTACCGTGGCTATTCGGGGCAGGGCCAGAGACAATTGACGCCGCCAGCCGGGGGCTGTTGACTTAACGGCCCGGTACCGCCAGGAATAGGAACGGAGAACCGAATATGGAGCTGAGCGGCACGACGGGCCCCGACGTGGGTGACTCGCTTGCCGACCGCATCGCCGTCGCCATGCTCACCAGGGCTTTTCCCGCCGACGTCGTCGACGCCGTGCTCGCCGACACCGGTCGGATCCAGATGCGTACCCGGCTGCTGCCGTCCCGGGTGGTGGTGTACTTCGTACTGGCGCTGTGCCTGTTTCCCGGTCTTTAAGTACGAGCGGGTGGCGCGGCTGCTGGCCCAGGGGCTGATCTGGAGCCTGGGTCGGCCGACCACCTGCCCGGTGCCCACGGCCGCCGCGCTGTCGCGGGCCCGGGCCCGGCTCGGCGCCGAGCCGCTGGAGGCGCTCTTTCGTGCCACGGCCGCACGGGTGGGTGGTCCGCCTACCTACCGGGGGCTGCGCGTGCTGTCCCTGGACACGCTGCGTATCGAGACGCCGGACTCCGAGGAGAACCTGGCCGCCTTCGGCCGCGACCCGGCCACCGGCGAGGGCCCGCCGTGCCTGCGGGTCGCGGCCCTCGCCGACGAGACGACCCGGGCCGTCGTCGACGCCCGACTGGGCCCGGACGCAGGCGCCCGGGCCGTGCTGACCTGGCCGCTGCTGAGGGCCCTGACCAGGCACGTCCTGCTGCTCGCCGACTTCGGCACGCTCGGCGTCCGGGCCTGGTGCGTGGCCCGCGAGCACGGCGCGGAACTGCTGTGGGCCGCGCCCGCCGACACCGCGCTGACCCCCCACGCCATGCTGCCCGACGGCTCGTACCGCTGCGTGCTCGACGGCGCCGGCGACTGCCCGGAGGACGAGGACGAGACGGGCGTCGCGGTGCCCGTCCGGGTCGTGGAGGGCGCCGTCGCGGGCCGGCCGGTCCGCCTGGTCACCAGCCTGCTCGACCCGGTGCGCGCGCCCGCGGCCGAACTCGTCGAGCTGTACGCGAGGCGCTGGCGGTTCCGCGAGGCGCTGGCCGGCCTGGCCGGTCTGGCCACGCCGGGCTCTGCCCACGCCCGGCCCGCCGTCACGGCCGCGTCCGCCCTGCCCGCTGCCGGGGCTGGCGGCGGGCATGGGCGGCCCGAGCCGGTGCCGGTGCCGGTGCCGGTGCTGCGGTCCCGCTCGGCGAGCGGGGTCCGCCAGGAGATGTGGGGCTACCTGCTCGTCCACCAGGCGATCACCGTGCTGCTGCGCGGGGACCTGCCGGGCCGCCGTGACACCACCGCCACGGTGGGCAGGGATGCCGCCGCGGCCGTGCCCCGCTTCGCCACCCACGGCCCCGGCCCGCGGCCGGTCCGCCGGATCGTCTGACGTCCGGCGTGCGTCCTGCCTGTCTCGCCTGGACTTTTCGCCCTGCCTGGACTTTTCGCCCCGCCCGGACTTTCCGTCCAGCCTGGACTTTCCGTTCCGCTCGAACCTTTCACCCTGCGGTGGAGGATCGCTGGARCTCGGTTGGAGCCAGCCGCGCGGACCGGCGCCTACCGCCGCCGGGCAGCTGCCAGCCGTCGGTCGGTCAGCCCTCCGGCACCGCCGCCGGCTTCGGCTTCGGCCTCGGCGGCCAGGGCAACAGCAGTGTGATCAGTACGCAGCCCACCAGGATCGCCGCGGAGGTGATGAAGGCCAGGTCATAGCCGGAGGTGAGAGCCGCGCCACTCGGATGCGGCCCGGAGCCGTCGGGACGGGAGCTGGTGTGCGCGGCGGCCAGCGAGGTCAGCACCACCAGGCCGAACGAACCGCCCACCTGCCGGGCCGCGTTGGCCAGACCGGAGGCGACACCCGCGTCCTGCGGCTGCACGCCTGCCATGGCCGTCACGGCGATCGGGGTCAGCGCGACACCGATACCGAGGAAGACCAGCGCACCCGGGCCGATCACGCCCAGCGCCACGAGCGTGTCCGTCCGCAGCGCGGCCTGCCAGCCGAAGCCCGCCGCCGAGATCAGCAGCCCCGCCGAGATCAGCACCGGCGGCCGGCGGCCGGCGGCCAGCAGGCGTGCCGCCGTCCGTGCGCCGACGACCGTGGCCACCGCGTGCGGCACGAAGACCAGTCCCGCCTCCACCGGGCTGTAGCCGCGGACGTTCTGCAGGTAGAGCGAGACGAAGTAGAGCAGCCCGAAGAACCCGGCCCCCAGCAGGAACATCACCACGTTCGCCCCGCTGCGCAGGGCCGACCGCAGCAGCCGCAGCGGCAGCAGGGGCACCGTCGCCAACCGCTGCTCCACCACGACGAACAGCGCGAGCAGCAGCACGCCGACGACGATCGGCAGCCAGCTTCCCACCGGGCTCCAGCCGTCCTTGCCCGCCTGGACGATGCCGTACGCGACCGCGGTGAGCCCGGCGGAGACCGTGACGGCGCCCGGGACGTCCAGGCTGCGCCCGCCCAGCCCCGGCAGGTCGGCCAGCCACAGCAGCGAGCCGGCCACGACGGCGACCCCCACCGGGAGGTTGACCAGCAGGATCCACCGCCAACCGAGGTAGTCCGTGAGCAGGCCGCCGAGGATCGCCCCCGCGGCGCCGCCGACCGCGCCGACCATGGTCCACGCGGCGATCGCCCGGGCGCGCCGGGCTCCCTCGGGGAAGGTCGTGGTCAGGATGGTCAGCGTGCAGGGGGCCAGGATCGCCGCGCCCAGGCCCTGCAGCGCCCGCGCCGCGACCAGGACCCCGGCCGAGGGCGCGGCGCCGCCCAGCACGCTGGCCACGGTGAACAGGGCGACACCCGCGACGAAGACACGCTTGCGGCCGTACAGGTCGGCGGCCCGCCCGCCGAGCAGCATGAAGCCGGCAAAGGTCAGGGTGTAGGCGTTGACGACCCACGGCAGGTCGGCGGTGGAGAAGCCGAGCGCGTCGCGGATCGACGGCAGTGCCACGTTCACGATGGACACGTCGAGTACGACCATGAACTGGCCCAGGCAGGCCAGCGCCGTGATCACGCCGTCGGGCGCGCGGCGCGGCAGCGGGACGGAGGTGGGCGCGGGCGTCGGGGCAGGGACCGCGGGCTCGGGGAGGGCGGCCCGGTCCAGGCCGCGCTCCACGCTCATCAGGCACCTGTCCGGTGCGCCCGGGCGTCGATGCTCTCGGCGAGGCTCACCAGGCTCGCGGTCAGCCGGTGTACGTCCTCGGCTGCCCAGCCCGCGACGAGTTCCGCCAGTGCCCGGGACCGGGCCGCCCACAGCCGTTCGAGCACCTCGTGGCCCTGCTCGGTGACCTCCACCAGTTGGGCGCGATGGTCCAGCGGGTCCGGYAGCCGCAGGATCAGCCCCGCGCTCGCCAGCCGTTGTGTCTGCGGGCTGAGCGAGGAGCGGTCCACCTCCAGCCGCTCGGCGATCGTGGACAGTCGCACCGGCTGCCAGYGGTCGATCTGTGTCAGCAGCGTGTAGTCGCCCGCGGGAAGGGTCAGCCCCGCCTCGGCTGCGATGCGGCGCTTGGTAGCCGGTGACAACAGCCAGCACCCGGCGGTGTTGAGCGCCACCGCCGCGCCAGCGATGGCCTGATCGGTCTGAGGAGCCGTACTGGTCATACGGCCACGCTATCTCGATTGGTTGAATAAAACCAACTGATAGATCGGACATGGCCTCAAGACGGCTTTCTCCAGCGCCGTGTTGGCTTCAGCCAATAGTTGATCTTTCTTGGCGACCGGAGACCCGGTGCCGTCTGCCCGAATGCCCATTCGATGGCGAACAGCGGCAGCTGGGACCCACCGTCGGTGGAACTTCCCGGCCGGTAGGCCCCGCGCTACCGGGGCGTGTGGTCAGCCGTCGATGTCGCGCAGGCCCTGGATCACGGGTAGTTCCTCGGGGTCGGGCTCGGTCTGCTCCAGGAAGGCGCGTACACACTCGACGGCGACGTCGGGGGCCAGGCGTTTGAGACTCAGAGCCAGGACGTTGGCGTCGTTCCACAGCCGCGCGCCGCGGGCCGTCCACGCGTCGGCGGCCGTGGCCGCCCGCACGCCACGTACCTTGTTGGCCGCTATCGCGGTGCCGGTGCCCGTCCAGCACATCAGCACCCCGTAGTCGACCTCGCCAGCGACGACCGCTTCAGCTACGGTACGTGACATGTCGGTCCACACCGTGGACTCGCTCGGGAACACCAGCTCATGTTCGGTACGGATGAACTCGCGCACGGCGTGGACGCACTCGTTCTCGCTGTCGGCTGCGAACCCGATCYGTGCCATCGCCTCGTCCTCCATCCGTCTCGTCCTCCAGCCCCACCGCCGACCGACGTATCATCGATGACCTCTTCCCCGTCTTCAACGTCCCTTTCCCCGGCGTCCTTCGACGTTCCGTTCCAGGTCGAAACGACAGGCCGACGCGCCGCCGTCCGCTTCCTCGACCGTGACCCGATGGATGGCCCGCGGACGAGCCGCTCGCGCCACGCAACAGGTGTTCCTCGCCGACGTGCTCTCCGTGACTCCTGCCGATACATCGGCACCGAACACATCCTGCTCGCCCTGCTGGAGCGGGAGGACGGCGACGGTGCGCTGTCCGGGCTCGGCGTCGACAGGGCCGCCGTGGAGGTACAGCTCGCCACCGCCCTCGCCGTGATCGTCGCCGGCGGGAAGGCATGACCGCGGCGGCATACCGGCATACCGGCATACCGGCATGCCTGCGCGCCGGTCCTGTCAGTGGTTCACGCGGGAACGGCCGGATTCGGGGCGCACGCGTATGCGGGTCACGCGCCCCGGTGGGGTGGTCAGTCGGCTCCGGGGACGGTGACGTTCTTCTCGTTGAAGCCGAAACCATCCTGGGTGGCCTGCTGGCGGAGCGCGTCGAAGGAGCTCTGGCTGGCGTTGACGTCAGCCTCGGTCGCGCTGCCGTTCTTGAGCTTGTCGACGAGAGCCGTGAAATTGTTGCTGATCGACTGTGCGGCGTTGCACAGCGTCGGATTGGCCACCGCGAACCCCTTGGCGACCTTGAGCTCGTGGGCGGTGAACAGACCGGCCACCGCCGCCTTGGCGAGCGTGCGCCCCCGGTTGTCCGCGTTCGCTCTGAACTTCCCTTCCCGTGCCGGCTTGTAGATGTACCGCTGGAAGGCACCCAGCTCCAGGCCGGCGTGCAGCGCGAAACGGGTCTTGGCCAGCGGCCTGCTGTTCTCACCGCTCGGACAGGTGCCTTCGTAGGGGGTTTCGGCGTCTGCCGGCTCGGACGCGGCGGCGGCTGGCGCCGCGCTCCCGCCGCCGGTCGTCCTGGAACCGCACGCACCGACAAGTACGACAGAGAGCAGTACCGCCAGCAGGACTGCCCCGCATTGTGTCGCACGGGTAACTGGTTTACGTGATACCGGAACCATCATCACCTGACCTCGCACAGAGTTCGGCCTCGTCGACAGCCTGGGTGTTCGTCATTGCCGACGGCTTACCGCGTCGTGAGTCGCGACGGGGACGGCTCGCTTACCGGGCCCCACGGAAATGCCCGCGGGAATGATGGTGCCCAGGGAACAGCCGGGCGGAACACGAACCTGCCCGCCGGCTTTGCCAGCCGTCCCGCCGGCTGTTTTTCCGATTGCCCTTTTGGTTGTCCTTGTGGCCACCCTGACGGCTTGACTGCCTTTTAGCTGACCTGGCGGGGGATTGCTGTCCCCGGCGGGTTGGCTGTTCCTGGCGGGGCCGGGCGGGTCGTACGGCGCTGGTGGTGACGGTGGCGCTCAGGCGCGGCCGCGGATGCGGTCCGTGAGCCGCTCGTACTGCTCGGGGTCGTTCAGGGCGGCCATGACGATCTGGTAGCAGGTGCGTTCGCACAGGTTGACGAGGTCGGCCCGGTCCATGGCCGGCTGGTCGAGCCAGGTGAGGACGACCTCCTCCATGTACGCCAGCCAGCCGGCCACGGCCATGGTGAGGGCGGGGGTGGCCGGCGCGCCCGCGGTGGTGAGGCCCTCGGTGAGCCAGCCCGCCAGGGTGGCGCGGGTCGAGCGGTGCAGGGTGCGCATGTCGCTGCCGCCGTCGAGCCGGGTGATGGCCAGGTAGACGTCGGGGTGGCGGCAGACGTACTCGACGAAGGTCTCGACCCCGGCGCGCAGCTGCTCGCCGGGAGCCAGGGACGGGTCGGGGCGCAGGTGGTCGAGGAGTTCCTCGGCGGCTGCCCGCAGGACGGCGTGCCGGAACCCGCGCTGCGAGCCGAAGTAGTGGAAGAGCAGCCCGGGGGAGACGCCCGCCTCGGCGGCCACGGTCTCGATGCGGACGTCGTCGATCGTCMCTCGTTCCAGGAAGTGGCGGGCGGCGGCCAGCAACTGGCCGCGGCGGTCGGAAGGGAGGAGCCGGGTGCCGCGTACACCGGGAGGGCGGACCATGCGCCCATCTTATTGACCGAAACTCAACAGTGCTATTGACTCTGGCTCAACAGGGCCTACTGTTGAGCCAGTCTCAACAAGGACGCCGTCCCCGAGCCGGAGCCGACGCCCCGCGCCTTCTTCAGCCCCCGCCACGTGATGGAGGAGCGCTCCGATGCCCCCTGCCACCGCATCCACTTCCCCCACCCCCACCGCTACCGCCACCACCACGGTCTTCGCCGCCGAGCCCGACGCCCTCGCCGAGCCCGACGCCCTGGTCCTGCAGCCGCGTGACGTCCGTTTCGACTGGTCACGGCTGCCGGACCCCTGGATTCCGGGCGAGCCCGTCGCCAGCCACACCATCAACGTGCTGCATCTGCTGCTGCCCGAGGGCGAGCGTTGGTTCGTGCGCGTCTTCCAGCGCGCCCTGCCAATGATCACGGACGGCCGGGTGCGGGAGGACGTGCTGGGGTTCATCGGTCAGGAAGCCCTCCACGCGCAGGCCCACCAGGGGGCGCTCGAGCACCTGCGCGCGACCGGGCTGGATCCGGACCCGTACCTACGGCAGCTTGAGTGGCTCTTCCACCAGGTGCTGGKGGATCGTCCGGGGCTGTCGCCGCGGCGCGCCCGGGAACACGTCGTCGAGCAGGTGGCGATCATCGCCGCGGTCGAGCACTTCACCGCCTTCCTCGGCGACTGGGTGCTGGGCGCGGACGCCCTGGACCGGGCCGGCGCCGACCCGGTGATGCTGGACCTGCTGCGCTGGCACGGCGCGGAGGAGGTCGAGCACCGCAGCGTCGCGTACGACCTGCTCAGGCATCTGGACCCGGGCTATCCACGGCGGATCCGCGCCATGGCGCTCACCGGTCCCATCCTGTACTGGTTATGGATCCGTGGAGCGCGTTTCCTGATGGCCGCCGATCCACAGCTGGCCGGATCACGGCTGGGCGGGCCGCGGCGGGCGGAGAGCTGGCGTGCCTTCCTCGCGGCGTCCCGGCGGGGGCTGCTGCCAGCCCCCGGCCAGGCCGTGCGCTCCGGGCTGCGCTACCTCAGGCGTGACTACCACCCCACGCAGGAGGGYTCGACCCGGCAGGCGGTCGCCTACCTCGCCACCTCCCCGGCCGCCCGCGCCGCGGCCGCCCGCTGATGTCCGGGCAGGGCCCGCAACCGGGGGGCCGGTATGTTCCCCCCGACCTGTACGGCAGGCCCCGTGYCGACCGCGGGATGAGGGTGCTGGCCGCTGTCGGTGACGTGCTGTTCCCGCTGGCCACCCGGTCGGGCAGCCGTCAGCATCGGCCCACACCGCTGCCCGCGCCCGCGTCCACGCTGAACCTCGTGGTGGCCGACCGCCGGTACGTGGCCGACGGCGTCGTCCGCCTGAGCCTGGCCGCCTCCGACGGGGCCGCGCTGCCCGCCTGGTGGCCCGGCGCCCATCTCGAGCTGCACCTGCCCTCCGGCCGCCGACGCCGGTACTCCCTGTGCGGCGACCCCGCCGACCGGGGCACCTACCAGATCGCGGTCCGCCGTCTCGACACCGGCGGCGGCGGGTCGGTCGAGGTGCACGACGCCCTGCCGGCGGGCAGCCGGCTCACCGTGGGCCGGCCGCGCAACGCCTTCCCGTTCGCAGCCGAGCCCCGCGTGCTGTTCATCGCGGGCGGCATCGGCATCACCCCGATCCTGCCGATGGTCCGCGAGGCCGCCCGGCGCGGCCTGGACTGGCGGCTGGTGTACAGCGGCCGCACCCGCGCGTCACTGCCGTTCACCGACGAGCTGCGCCGGTTCCACGGCCGGGTGGAGATCCTCTCCGACGAGGAGCACGGCAGACCCGACACCACCGGCCTGCTGCGCCGCGCCCCGGCCGGGGCCGCTGTCTACGTCTGCGGCCCGTCCCCCGTGCTCGACGGCATCCAGGCGGCCTTCGACGCGAGCCCGGCCAGCGGCCTGCACGTCGAGCGGTTCGCCTCCGCCCCGATCCGGGACGACCGGCCCTTCGAGCTGCGGCTGGCCCGCAGCGGGCGCGTGCTGCCCGTGCCCGCCGACCGGTCCGTCCTGGACGTGCTCGCCGAGGCCGTCCCCACGACCGCCTACTCCTGCCGACGGGGCTTCTGCGGGATCTRCCGCCAGCGCGTCCTCGCCGGAGCCGTCGAGCACCGTGACCACCGGCTCACCGACACCGAGCGTGCCGACGGCGCGATGCTCGTCTGCGTCTCCCGCGCCCGCGCGGGCGAACGCCTCGTCCTGGACCTGTGATCTCTCATCCACCCCGAGCGACCGAACCGTGCAGTCGTGCGAAGCGCCCGCCCGAACCGGGAGGGCATCCGACCCGGAGGCGACATCCATGCCCACTCTGGTCCAGACACCGGCCCGAGCGTCGGCCCGCCAGCGGCCCCAGGCCGCGACGGTCTTCCCATACGACAGCGGCGACCTCAGGCGTTTCCGTGAGCTGCAGCAGCTCGCCTACGCCTGCGCCGAGCGGGTCGGGGCCTGGCTGGAGCCCGGCGTGACCGAACGCCAGGCCAGCGCGCGGCTGGGCCGGGAGCTGGCCGCCGCCGGCGTCCAGGACTTCTTCCACGTCCCCTTCGCCTGGTTCGGCGACCGGACCGCCTTCCGGCACTTCCACACGCCGCTGCAGTTCTTCCCGAGCCGGCGCAGGCTCGAGGAGGGCATGCCGTACATCCTCGACTGCGCTCCCGTCATCGACGGCTACACCGCCGACATCGGGTACGCCGGCCGGGTCGCAGCCAGCCCCGTCTGGGACAGGATCGACCGTGACCTGCGCGAATACCGCGATCTGATCGTCGTCGAGGCGCGCCGGCGCACACCGTTCAACGAGATCTACGCACGGGTGGACGCGCTCATCGCCCGTCACGGCTACGACAACCGGCACCGGGTCTACCCGKGGCGGGTCATCGGCCACCAGGTCACCCGCACGATCGCCCGTGGGCCCGCCGGAGTCAGCGTCCTCGGCTTCGGCATACGGACGTTGCAGACCCTCGGKCGCGAGTTCCTCGGCGAGCGCCGGTACGGCCGGTCACCGCTGTGGGCCGACRGCCGTGCCTCCCGGCACGCGCCCACACCCGGGCTGTGGGCGGTCGAGCCGCACGTCGCGTTCCGCGATGTGGGCCTGAAGTTCGAGGAGCTGCTGGTGGTCACCGACGACGACGCCTACTGGCTCGACGACGACCTGCCGCACGTACGCCGCTGGCAGCGGGCCGCGGACACCTCGTCGGGCACCTCGTCGGGCATCGCGACGGATACTGCGGTGGCGGACATCGCGACGGATGTTGCGGTGGAGGCGCGATGAGGCGGCGGACGGTCGTCTCCGCCGGTGTGCCGCTGGCCGTGTACGAGCAGGGCAACCCGGCCGGGCCGACGGTACTGCTCGTGCACGGCTACCCCGACACCCACTGGGTCTGGGACGACGTCGCCGCGGCCCTCGCCGCCGACGGCCACCACGTGGTGCGCTACGACGTGCGTGGCGCCGGAGCCTCCGGGGCTGCGAAGGGGGTGCGCGGCTACCGTCTGCCTCAGCTTGCGGACRATCTGTTCGCGGTGGCCGACGCGGTCAGCCCGCACCGGGCGGTGCATCTCGCTGCCCACGACTGGGGGTCCATCCAGGCCTGGGAGGCCGTGACCGACCCCCGGGCGGCGGGCCGCATCGCCTCCTACACCTCCCTGTCCGGGCCCTGCCTGGACCACGTCGGCCACTGGGCGCGGCGACGGCTCGCCCGTCCCACCCCGCGTCACCTCGGCCAGCTGCTCACCCAGGCCGCGCACTCCTGGTACATCGGCGTCTTCCACCTGCCGCTGCTCGCCCCTGCGGTCTGGCGGCTCGGCCTGGCCGCGCGGTGGGGGTACGTGCTGGCGTCCACCGAAGGGGTCATCCCGCGGACCAGCCACCCGCAGCCCACCCTCGCCACCGACGCCGTACACGGGATCGCGCTGTACCGGGCCAACATGCTGCCCCACCTGCTGCGGCCACGGCAGCGTCCGACCGCCGTGCCGGTACAGCTGATCACCCTCGTCCGGGACCGCTACGTCAGCCCCGCGCTGGGCGACGACCTCGACCGCTGGGTGCCCCACCTGTGGCGACGCACCCTGACCGCCGGGCACTGGTCCGCACTGCTCGAGAAAGGCCCCACCGTGGCACAGATGATCAAAGAAATCGCCGCGCACGCCGACGGCGCGCCCGCCTCGCCCGCCCTCGAGCGAGCCGCCGTCTCGAGCCGGGAACGGGCCGCCGGCCCGCGCCGGCCCCAGCGCCCACGCCTGCGTTGGGGCCGGGGCCGGGGTCCCGGCCTGGAGCGGGCGGCTTTCGCCGGGAAACTGGCCGTCGTCACCGGCGGCGGCAGCGGCATCGGACGAGCCACCGCGCTGGCCTTCGCCGAGCACGGCGCCGCCGTCGTGGTCTGCGACCTCGACCTGGCCACCGCCGAGCGCACCGTCGAACTCGCCCGCCTGCTCGGCGCCCCCGCGGCCCACGCCCACCGGGTGGACGTCGCCGACAGCGCCGCCGTCGACACCTTCGCCAGGGAGGTGGCCGCGGCCCACGGCGTCCCCGACATCGTGGTCAACAACGCCGGTGTCGGCCACGGCGGCACCTTCCTGCAGACCACCGAGAAGGAGTGGCAGCACATCCTGGAGGTCAACCTCGGCGGCGTCGTTCACGGCTGCCGCGCCTTCGCCACCCTGATGGTCGAGCGCGGGGAGGGCGGCCACATCGTCAACGTCTCCTCCGCCGCCGCGTACCTGCCCAGCAAGGTCCTTGCCGCCTACGCCACCAGCAAGGCCGCCGTCTACATGCTGTCGGACTGCCTGCGCGCCGAGCTCGCTCCCGCCGGCATCGGCGTCAGCACCATCTGCCCCGGCCTCGTCAACACCAACATCACCCGGACCAGCACCTTCTCCGGCCGTTCCGCCGACGGGCTCGACGCCACCCGCGACCGCTTCGCCGCGCTCTACGCCAGGCGCAACTTCCCCCCGGAGAAGGTCGCCTGGCAGATCCTGCGCGCCGTCCGGGAGAACAGGGCCGTCGTCCCGGTCACCGTCGAGGCCAGGGCCGGCCGCGTTCTCAGCCGGCTCTCCCCGGCTCTGACGCGCGTCGCCGCCCGCATCGACATCGACTGACGACCGGGGCCCTGTCGCCCCCATCCGATCTCTCAGCCGACGCCCATCCGCCCGTGTGCTCCCGTCACCGCCGGCTCGTCCTGCCGCGGGCCCGAACGAAGAGGCCTGAACGGAGAAGCCTGAACGGAGAGGACAGCCATGACGCTCGTCCAGGCTCTGCTGCGGTCGCCGGTGGTGGCGRCCCTCACCTCGCCGCACGGCGTGGACCGTTACCTCGAGCTGGTCAACCCGATGTGGGCCGTGAACGAGATCCGGGCCCGGGTCGTCCGCGTCGAGCCCGAGACCCACGCCGGCGCCCCGGTCGCCACGCTCACCCTCCAGCCCACCGGGAGCTGGCCCGGCCATCTCGCCGGCCAGTACGTCCAGCTCGGCGTCGAGATCGACGGTGTCCGTCACATCCGGTGCTTCTCGGTCTCCTCGCCCGCCTCCGGCCGCGGCGGCCGCATCACGATCACGGTGCGTGCCAACCCGGACGGGGTCGTTTCCAGCTACCTCGTCGGCCGTGCCCGGCCGGGCCTGGTCGTCCACCTGTCGCGGGCGGCCGGCGCGTTCACCGTGCCCGAGCCGCCGCCGCGCCAGCTGCTGTTCATCTCCGGCGGCTCGGGCATCACCCCGGTGATGTCGATGGTCCGCACGCTGCTGCGGCGCGGCTACGGCGGCACCATCACGTTTCTGCACTACTCACGGTCGCCGGCACACCAGATCTTCGCCGGCGAGCTCGCCGCGCTGCCCCCGAACGTCCACGTCCACCTGGTCCACCCGCGGCAGGGCGGTCGCCGCCTCACCCCGGCCGAGTTGTCCCGGCTGATGCCGGGCTACCGGGACGTCGACACCTGGGCCTGCGGCCCGGCGGGCCTGATCGAGAGGATCCAGGACGCCTACGCCGGCAGCGACCGGCTGCGCGTGGAGTACTTCCGGCCGCCTGCCGTACGCGGCCCGGCCGGCGGTGAGGTGATCTTCACCAGGGCCGGCGCCACCGTGGCCACCGTGCCCAACAGCGGGGCCACCCTGCTCGAGCAGGCCGAGGCCGCCGGGCTTGCGCCCACGTTCGGCTGCCGCATGGGCATCTGCCTGTCCTGCACGTCCCACAAGACCGAGGGGGTCGTCCGCAACGTGCGTACCGGTGAGGAGTCGCGCCAGCCCGACGAGGACATCCGCATCTGCGTGTCCGCGCCCGTCGGCACCTGCGCCGTCGAGATACCTGTGCCGTCGAGATAGAGGCCGCCCACCGGCACCCGGAAGACCGGAAGACCGGAAGAAAGGAAGAACCGTGACCACCTCGCCCGTCACATCTGCCCGGCCCGCCGCACCCAGCCGTTTCACCACACGCGCCCGGCCGCCCGCGCCCGCCCGGTCCACCCCGCCCACCCGGCCTGTCATGCTCACCGCCGAACAACTTGCGGCGTTCGGCGCCGAGCTGGACGCGATCCGGCAGCGGATCATCGACGATCTCGGTGAGAAGGACGCCGCGTACATCCGCAGGGTCGTCAGGGCCCAGCGTGCCTTCGAGGCCGCCGGCCGCGCGCTGTTCTACCTGCCGCCGGCCTGGCCGCTCGCGGTTGCCTCACTCAGCGTGAGCAAGATCCTCGACAACATGGAGATCGGCCACAACGTCCTGCACGGCCAGTACGACTGGATGGGTGACCCGGATCTGAACTCCCGTGGGTACGAGTGGGACACCGTCTGCCCCAGCGGGCAGTGGAAATACTCCCACAACTACATCCACCACACCTACACCAACATCGTCGGTCGGGACCGCGATCTCGGCTACGGCCTCCTGCGGATGGGGGAGGAGCAGCGGTGGGAGCCGAGATGTCTCGGTAACCCGCTCTACGCCTTCCTGCTGATGCTCCTGTTCGAGTGGGGTGTGCTGCTCCACGACCTGGAGGTCGACAGGATCGTCACCGGTGAGCGGACCTGGGCCGACACCAGACCCCTGCACCGGGGCATGCTGCGCAAGGTCCGCAACCAGACGCTCAAGGACTACGTCCTCTTCCCGCTGCTCACCGGGCCTCGGCTGCTGCCCACTCTGGCCGGTGACGCGCTGGCGAACCTCGTCCGCAACGTCTGGGCGTTCACCATCATCTTCTGCGGCCATTTCCCGACGGGTGTCGCCACGTTCTGCGAGGAGGAGACACGAGACGAGAGCCGCGCCCACTGGTACTACCGCCAACTGCTCGGCTCCGCCAACATCACCGGCGGCCGGCTCTTCCACGTCATGACGGGCAACCTGTCCCACCAGATCGAGCACCACCTGTTCCCCGACGTCCCGGCCCGCCGTTACCCCGAAATCGCCGCCGAGGTCCGGGAGATATGCCGGCGTTACGGCCTGCCGTACAACACCGGTCGGCTGTCCAGGCAGTTCTTCTCCGTCGAGAAGAAGATTTTCAGGTTCGCGCTGCCGCCCGCGGAGAAAACCACCGGGCCCACCAGGACCGCCGCCGCGCACCGCATGGCTGATCGCGTACGCGGGATCCGCCGCCAGCGGGAGAAGTTCGTCGGGACGGCTACGGTTTCCCGCCGCGTGGTCTGAGCGGTCGCGGTCCAGACCACCCCCGACAGCCCCGAGGGAGACCGTCTTCACGGAGGCCCGGTTTTTCAGGGCTACCACTGATGCCGGCCGCCTTCGGGCGAAGCAGACTCGCCACTGTGAGCAGTCACGTCCAGTGACGTGGCGCGACGACAGCAGGCGCGCATCGGCCCGGGGCGCGCCCGCTTCCCGCCGAGAGGTGGCTCCCCACGGTCCCACCGGCATGGCGAGAAGTTTTCCGCCGGGCTTTGCCAAGAAAGGGGTGGTTGCGATGCCGCAACACATTCGAAAATACTGGGGGAAGCAGCACGGACGTCAACTGCTGAACTTCAACTGGGGGGCGATAAACGCCAACTCGATCGTGCACGTCGCGGCCAGCGAGTATCTTCCGGTGACCGACCCGGACGCGCACGGCGGGTTCGTCGACCAGAACCACCAGCGGTTCATCGGGGCGGCGAACGTGACGGTGTCCAATATCGCCCCGCACGGCGCGCCCTGGGATCCGAACAACGGGGTGACGTTCGTCGTCAACGTCGACTGGCCCAGCCCGATATACATCGTCACGGACATCACGGTCTTCGACGAGGGGCCAGTCGAGATCCAGAACTAGAGAGTGGCTTTCGGCAGCTCCACCCCCGGCCAGTGGGGGAGCTACCGAAAGCTGTCCGAGGTTGCGGATGGACGGCCTGGAAGGCTCAGACGAGCTGGCGGATGATGCCCTGCTCGACGATGCCGAAGCCGGTGTCGCCGCGGTCGGTGCGGATCTCGACGAACTCGTCGTAGGCGCTCAGCGTCGGCGCCGTGCGCTCCCAGCCCATCGGTACCCAGAAGCCGGCGGTCCGGCGGGTACGGCGCAGGCGCAGCCGCTGCCCGTCGGCGAGAGTGACGTCGACCGCGGCGAACAGCCCGGACGCGTCCCGCGTGATCGGCGCGACCGCGGACACCGCGAGCGCGGTGTCGTCGTCCAGCCGGAACCCGGCGGTGCGCTCGCCACCGTCGGGCTGGGCGAAGCGCAGCCCGACCAGCCCGTGGCCGGGGAAGACCGCCATGAGCGCGAAGTACTCCGGCATCGACACGGACTCGTCCCGGTAGCCCCAGGTGCGGTCGCGGAAGCCGACGCCGTCGACGGTGGTGGTCTCACCGGCCACCTCGGCCTCACCGGCGACGCGGGCGAACTGTTCGACGTGCTGCAACGGCGCGTCCCGAACGAGGTCGGCGACTATGTCCGTGGCACGGTAGTCGCCGATCGTGAACAGCGGGGCGAGCTCCAGCTTCGCCCGCAGCCCGGGCGCGTCGACGGTGATCCTGCCCGCCAGGTCGAACGCGATCGACGGGCTGGTGAAGCTGGCGGGCGCGAGTTCCTCGGCCACCTCGGCGGTGCGCCCGCGCACCGACAGGCTCGCCCGAGCCAGGGTGTCCCTGGAGTTCGGCGACGTGGAGACGTGGATCGTCCCGTAGACGTCGTGTTCGGGGTCCCAGAATCCCAGGTACGCGTTGTCCTTCCACGGCGCTGATTCCGCCGGTGGGTGTTCGCGAATCGGATGTGCCAACGCCCCCCACGCGTCAACTGACAGACCGGCCATGTTCACCTCTTTGTATGGAACGTCTGTATGGAACGATCGTTCACGGAACGAGGCCGAATACTATCGCGTGCGACACGGTGCGAACTTCGGGGCTGCCACTCTCCAGAAGGGTGCTTCGAATCTTCGGTCGTCCGTCGGCTCTGCTGCGCAACCGTCGGTGACGGACGCGGTGGCCGGGCCGGGCCCGTCGCCCCGCAGGCCCCGAAGTGCGCTGGCCCGGGCAGGACGGCGGCCGCCGTTATGAGGAACCGGCCAGGTGGTCCCGCGACTACCGTGCCCACGGCGCGCCGGCCCGGGGCCCGGCCGGATCCTCGACAGCGGACTACGAGCGATCAGTGAAACTACGAGTGGTCCGTGAAACTACGAGTGGTCAATGAACAGCGCGTTCACGGGACAGTTGTACACGCCCTGATCGGCGTTGTCCTCTAACCCCTCGGGTACTGGTTTGTCCTTGCCGATGTTGCTGTAACCCTGGTCGTCGAGGGTGAATATCTGTTCGTCGATCATGTTGCACTGGCCATGTGCCTCACATTTGCTGTTGTCGACGCTGACCTTCACGGTCGTCACCATCCATCATTCGTTCAGAGGCCTGTGGTGTTCGTGCGGCCAACCGTCAGCGGTTCTCGCGGCCGGAGACCGCGGACCATGCCCGGGACAGTCGTGACCCACGGGGATAGGGYGGGCACGGTGACGAAACGGCGTTGATCTGTGCCCGCTGCCCGGTGGCACCGTACGGTCCCGACTATGCGCCGCGCTGCGCCGGGAACTCCAGGTGAAGCTTCTTCATGCTGCGGAGGATCCCGGTCTCGTACTCGGGCCGGGTGCCGGGCTTCAGGTTGAAATCGGGGATACGGCGGAGGAACTCCTCGAGGGCGACCTTGATCTCCAGGCGCGCCAGGTGGGCGCCGATGCAGCGGTGGACACCGACACCGAAGGCCGAGTGGGGGACGCGCTCCCGGAAGATGTTGCACTCCCTGGGGCTGTCCAGGGCCTTCGGGTCCCGTGACGCCGCCGCGTAGTTCAGGAGAACGAAGTCACCCTCCTTGAAATGGTGCCCGCCTATCTCGACATCCGTGGTCACGGAACGGCCGAGCGCGACCACCGGTGGGAAGTACCGGACGAACTCCTCGGCCGCCTGGGGGATCAGGCTCGGATCGTTCACCAGCGCCTTGCGGTCCTCGGGGTGGGTGGCGAGGTGGGACATGGCACCCGACATGACGAACGTCGCGGTCACGATGCCGCCGAGCGCGAGGTCGGTGATGATGGAGACCCGGTCCTGCCAGGGAGCCGGCTCGTCGTTCTCGTATTCGACACCTGCCGCGATCACGTCCACCACGTCGCCGCGCGGCGGCTCCTTGGCCCGGCGGCCCAGGTACTCGCCGAGATGGACGAATGCCCTGGTCAGGTTCTCGGTGCGTTCCTCCTTGGGCCCGTAGAAGCCCGCGTCCATGTGCTTGATGAGCATGGGGACGTCGTCGGTGGGCAGGCCCAGCAGGTTCTTGAACATCGCCGAGCCGGGCAGCACCGACGAGAACTCCTTGATGTACTCGCATTCACCCCTGTCGATGAAAGCGTCGATGAGGGTGACGGCCTCCGTCCGGATGGAGTCCTCGAAGGCGCTGATCGCGTCCGGGGAGAAGTAGGGGTTCAGCGCGTTCCGCCAGAGGTTGTGACGGGGCGGATCCGACTCCTCCGKCATCAGGTAGGGGCGTTCCGGGTCGCGGTTGGGCTCGAAGCCCTTGGCGCTGCTGAAGGTCCGCCAGTCCTGGCCGGCGCGCTTGACGTCCTGATACCGGTTGATCAGCCAGTACCCGTTCCCGACATTGCTGCGGGTGACCGGGCATCTGTCCACAAACTCGTCGAGGACCTCGTAGAAGCGGTCGTTGAACTCCGGGTCCTCGATGTCGAAGTCGGAGAAGATGTCCCTTCKGAATCCTTCGCTCGTGGTCACAAGAGCACCTCCATTGAACGTGCGGTTCGGGTCGCGCGGTAGCTGGCTGGTTTCCCGTGGCCGAGGAACGGCATGCTGGTGGGCGCCGGTCGGCGCCAACTGCGACCGATATGCGGTCGTGGGCCAGGCCGCTGACGGCCGGAATACGTCACTGCACCGTCGCGGCGGCGGTGAGGATTCGGGTCGGACGCCCCGCGGTCCGACCTGTTGCGTGCGACTGTGCTGCCCGAGTGTCGGTGTTCGGTGCCAGGATTGCTGTTGGCGCACCATCCTGCGTCCGTACGGGCTAACGTACCGTCCGGGTACCTCCTGTCTTTTGGTACAGTTTCCCTTCGGTGCAATACAAACATACGTTTGTTTTTATGAACATAACAGGCGCTACTTGATCTGTCAAGTAGGTCACAGTCGAGCGTCACCCGGAGTTCGCGATGAGGCATAGTCCCAGGTCAGGAGCCTAATCTGGATCGCACCCCGGGCTTTGGCCATCGGTACCGGGGTCGCGGGAAACCGCGTGGCCGGCCGTGCGCGGGTGTGCTGGCGCAATGTCCTGCCACCCTGTTGCCGGGCGGGCCGCCGTGGCTCTCCGGATCGACGCGTGCCGCTGTCGTGGCAGGTGCCGATCCGCGTTCCCCGTCCGGGAAAAGGAGTGAAACAAACCGTTGTTTTTTTCYCTGGGCGGGCCTAGTATCGGGGCGAATGATCGTTCGATCGAATGGATCTTGGAAAGGGGAGCGACGTGGCTGGGCGACTCGAAGGGAAAGTTGCTGTCGTCACCGGGGCGGGCTCGGGAATCGGCACCGGCATTGCCGAGGAGTTCGTGAAAGAAGGGGCCAGGGTCGTCGCCGTCGATATCTCGGGCCAGCAGGAGGAGGTCGCCAAGCGACTCGGGAGCGACTGCTACGCGGTGCACGCCGATGTGTCGAGGGGTGCGGACGTCCGGAGCATGCTGGACGCGGCCGTCTCCCATTTCGGAAAGCTCGACGTCCTTTGTAACAACGCGGGTATCGACGGTGCGGTCGCCCATACCGGTGAATATCCGGAGGAAGAGTTCGACCGGGTCTTCGGTGTGAACGGGCGAGGGGTGTTCCTCGGTATGCGCTACGCCATCCCGAAGTTACTCGAGAACGGCGGGGGAACAATCGTCAACACGGCGTCGATGGCCGCGATGGTCGCTTTCCCGGGAATGCCCGCCTACTGYGCGGCAAAGGGCGCCGTGGCCATGCTGACGAAGACCGCGGCGGCGGAGTACGCGAGCCGGAACATCCGTGTCAACGCGATCTGCCCGGGGCCGATCCGGACACAGATCACCGACAGCCTCCCGCCGGAGCTCATCGAGGGCGTGGTCAGGGCGACACCGCTGGGACGATACGGGACCCCCACCGAGGTGGGCCGGCTGGCCGTCTTCCTGGCGAGTGACGAGTCGTCGTTCATCACCGGTGACACGATCCTGATCGACGGTGGTTACACCACCCTCTGATCGCCTCTGATCGCCGCGTCGGGACATCACGTCGATACGTCCGCCGGGCGTATCCGCCGACCCCCGGCACCACCCGGACCAGGCATGGTCCAGTGGCGCCGGGGGTCGGTGCTGCCAGGAGTGGCCGGCATCGCATGTGCGGCCGGCATCATGAGTTCAGCGTCGGATCGGTTCTGGCCCGTATCCGATATCCGCCGGACGCGGTTCCTATGATCGGTCGGCCACCGGATCCCCTGATCCGAGGTAACTGTTGACGAGCGCGTTGTGATCCAGCGTGTCCGGCGTCCCGTTGAACACCACTTTCCCGCGCCGCAACACGACGACAGCGTCCGCGAACTCGACCGCGCGTTCCACGTACTGCTCGACAATGACCAGCGACACCCCGCTCGCGGCCAGCTGCCGCAGCGACGCGAAGATCTCGTCGATGATCCGTGGTGCCAGGCCCATGGAGACCTCGTCCACCAGGATGACCTGTGGATTCGACAGGTAGGCCCGGCACAGCGCGAGCATCTGTTGCTGCCCCCCGGAAAGAGTGCCGGCAACGTCGTCGAGCCGTTGCCGCAGTGCGGGGAAGGCTTCCAGCGCCCGGTCGGATCTGATCTCCGGAAGCCACGGTGGCCGCAGCAGACGAAGGTTCTGCCGCACGGACAGGGATCGGAAGATTCCCCGGCCCTCGGGGATGAGGCACAGGCCGGCACGGGTACGCGCATACGGCGGAGTGTCCGAATGGTCGGCGCCGCCGATCGAGATGTGGCCGTGCTGCAGTTTGTTCAGACCCGCCGCGGTGCGCAGGAGCGTCGTCTTGCCCGCGCCGTTGGCGCCGAGGAGGGCAACCACGCCGCCTGCCGGCACGTCGAGGTCGACCGCTCGCAACACCGTCGACCGGCCGTAACCCGACTGCGTTCCCCGCAGCGAGAGGGCATACGGTTTCGTGTCGCCCGCGATGGCGGCACCATTTGCTGCTGTCATGACATCACTTCCCCGACGGGCTGCCGCGTGACGGTTTCGACGGCGTCGCCCCCGAGATAGGCGGCCCGCACGAGCGGGGACGCCATCACCTCGTCGGGCGTTCCGTCGAAGACCGGTTTACCGAAGTCCAGGACATGGATGTGGTCGCATATCTCGTTGACGAGCGCCATGTCGTGTTCCACGAGCACGATGCCGATTCCCCGGTCCCGCACGACGCGCTGGAGGGTCTCGCCGAACCGGCTGGTTTCCGCCCGATCGAGGCCGGACGACGGTTCGTCGAGCAGGAGGACGCGGAACGGTCCGGCGAGGCCGCGGGCCAACTCGACCCGCCGGCGCAGCCCCGTCGACAGGGTTCCGACGAGTGATTCCGCGACATCATCCAGCTCGCAGAGCCGGATGGCTTCTTCGGCGCTCTGCCTGATGAGGTTCCGTTGCCCGCTCGAACTCAGGAAGTGGCTGAGCGGATTGGCCCCGGCGAAGTTGCCCTCCGCTCCCAGCGCCACGTTCTCACGTACGGTCATCGAGTCGAACAGTTCCATCTGCTGGAACGTGCGGCCGATACCGAGCCGGGCCCGAACGGCCTGGCCCCGCCGGGAGATGTCGTGGCCGTCGAAGGAGATCTTCCCGCTCGTCGGTCGGAGCACCCCTGAGCAGGCGTTTAAGGTCGTGGTCTTTCCGGCCCCGTTCGGACCGATCAGACCGGTGATCTGTCCGGTCCGGGCTTCGAAGGAGACGCCGTCCACGGCCACCAGGCCGCCGAACCTCACCCCGAGCCCGCGTACCGCGAGCGTGCCGACAGCGACCTTGGGGCGGGTGCTGGCAGCGGCGCTGGCACTGCTCCTGGCGTCGGCGCCGGTGCGGGCGCCGTGCGCGCGCGGCCTGCGTGTGAGCGGCTGGCGACCGAGCCGTTCGGCGGTGCGCTGGACCACCGCGGGGACGGACCGCAGCGACGGCGGCGTGACCGCGAGAAGGAGCGCTGCCACACCGAAGACGAGCTGAAGATAGGTGGCGATGTTGTCGCCGCTTACGTACGACGGAATCAGGGTGAGGCCCGCGGCGGCCAGCAGCGCGTACCAGGGCTCACCGCCCAGACTGATGACGATCAGGGAGAAATAGAGCAACGACGTCAACGGCTGGTAGGAGTCGGCTGTCACCGTGCTGACCGCGCTGCCGGCGAGCGCGCCCGATGCCGCGGCGAGAAAGGYCGAGATGCAGAAGACCAGCACACGGGTGACGTTGGTCGACGTGCCGCTGGAGGCGAGTCCTGTCGGACTGTCGGCCAAYGCCCGCAGCAGCCGGCCGAGCCGGCTGTGTACCAGTACCACGGTTATGGCCGTGACTATGACGGTGAATACCAGTACCAGATAGTAGTAGCCGCGGTCGCTTTCGAGGTCGAGCCCGCCAAGATGGGGCCGTGGCTCGGTCAGCCCGGCACCTATACTGCCGAACATGTAGTCCTGTGTGTAGAACATGTAGGCGAGGAGGATGCCGAATCCCAGCGTCGCCAGGGCGAGGTACAGTCCGGACAGCCTGATCGCCGGAATCGCGAGAATGGCGCCGATCGGCACCGCGACGAGAGCCGACAGCAGCAGCGCGAAGAACCACGGCAGTCCGTGGCCGACGGTCAGGTGCGAGAAAGCGGCCGCGCCGATCGCGGTGAAACCCACGTGGCAGAGCGACACCTGTCCCGAACTGCGTACCAGCAGGCCCAGGGAGAGGAAGAGGATCGTCGAGGTCAGAAACAGGGTCCAGTCGGTCAGGTGCAGCCCGGCAAATTCGGGAACGAGCAGGAGGAGGACCAGGAAGCCTGCTCCCCCTGCCAGCTGGAACGGGAGGGGGAAACGCCACTGCGCCGCGGACCGTGACAACGGCATGGCCCGTTCCCCGAGCCGGCTGCGAGGGGAGACCAGCAGAACGACGAACAGGACGAGGAAGGGCAGCGCGGTCGGTATTCCCGCCAGCAGACCGGTGGTGAAGTACTTCGAGCACAGAGCRCCGCCCACACCGATGAGCAGACCGCCCAGATAGGTGGCGGGAAGATTCGAGAACCTGCCGATGGCAGCCGCGCCGAAAGCCTGGACCACCAGCAGCGTCAGCGTCACCCCGTCAAGGGTGATGAGCGGTGCCAGCAGCACACCTGACAGCGCGGCGAACGAGACACCGATGACCCACGCCAACCGCCGGACGCGCACGGGGCTGGTGCCGGCGCAGTTGAGCAGGTCGACGTCGTCGACGACAGCCTGCATCGCAAGGCCCTGCCGGGTGTACCTGAAGACGAGGAAGAGCGCGAGTGTCGCCGCGGCGCCGATAATCCAGATGATGATTTTGTCCTGGGTGATGCTCGTGTTCGCCACGCGGAGGACATGCGTTCCCAGGAACGGCGGTACCTTGCGGGTCTCCGCCGTGCCGTAGACGAGCGATATCACCGCCTGCACCACGAGCAGAATGCCGACCGTGCCGGCGACCCGCACCGGCAGGGAACGATCGCTGATCATTCGGCCGACCAGCTCGAAAACAAGCCCGAGGACCGGGCCTGCGACGAGAACGCAGATCAACGCGGCCAGCGGCCAGGGTACCTCGTGCTGGACGTGCAGGGTGTAGAAAAGAAAGGCCGCGATGGTGGCGAGCGYGCCGTGCGCGAAATTGAACAGACGCGACGTCTTGTAGGTCAGCACGAGGCCCAGCCCGGCGATCCCGTAGACAGAGCCCGTGGTCAGCCCGGCGACCAGGAACGGAAGTAGGGTCGTCACTCTGGAACTCCCAAACGGTCAGAGAGCCGGGCTGGGACGGAAACCACGACAGGATGCCGGCCCAGCCCGGGGACTGGTCAGCCGAGGGTCGCAACCACGGGATCAACGACGGACGCGGGGGCGCACTCCGTCTCCAGGCCCTTCGGCCCGACGAACCTGCCGTCCTCGATGCCCAGCGTGAACCAGCACTTGATGGAGGTCGGCTTTCCCTCCACGAAGTTCAACGGGGCGGTGAAGCCGCCGAGCGTCTCGTCCCTGAGGTTGTAGAGGCCTTTCTTCACCGCGGCGGCCGTGAGATCCCCGGCGGGCGCGGCCCTGACCGCGGCCTCGAAGAGCTTTCCGCTGGCCCAGACGTCGGCCGACTGCTCGGACAGCACCGCCTCGATACCCGGCGCATACTGCTGGATGGCGTCGTGGAACTCCTGGGTCGCCGGTATGGACCTGTCATAGAAGGGCGCGACGTATCCGACGGCCCGCATTCCGTTGAGCGACGGCTCTTTCAGCCAGGTGGTCGTGACGGTGCCGTCCTGGGCCACCTCCGGGACGTTGATTCCCTGGTCCGCGCATGCCCGGTGCACGCGGACGACGGTGTCGGACGGCGCCAGCACGCTCACGGACTGGACGCCCGCCTCCTTCAGGCCCTGGCACTGYGAGGTGTAGTCGGGCGCCGAAGCCRCCACCTTCGCGTTGTAGGGAATGCTGAGGTCGAGTGCCCTGGCCAGCGTCGAGTACAGCGGCACCGCGCTGGCACACTGCGGCGCCTCCGCGCAGTAGAGCAGGCCCATCTTCGGGCCTGTCGACTTCGCTATCTGCAGCACTCCGTACAGCCCCGCGATGACGGACGGCCCGACCGGGAAGAAGGACGCGTTCGTCACGAAGGGCAGGTCCAGGGAGGTGCCGCCGATGACGGGCACGTCCGTGCCGCTGATGTAGGACGCCCAGTTCACGTMCGAGTTCGAGTGGTTTCCTATGATCGCGACGACGTGTTCCTGCTCGACGAGTTTCTTGACCTGGGACAGCGCGGTCGTCGCGTTCCCCCCGTCATCCATGACGATCAGTTTGACGCGGCGCCCGTTGATCCCGCCGTGGGCGTTCACCCACGATGCCCAGGCCTTTGCCATGTCCTGCGCCTGCGCCTGGGAGGACGCGGTGGGGCCGGTGTACGTCCCGATGTTGCCCACGACGATTTCGGGCGCTCCCGAACCGTTCGCCGTGTTGCCGCTGCCGTTGTCATCCGACGAACAGGCGGCAAGGCCTGTCACCGCAGCGATCATCGCGGCGATGGCAACGATTCCGCGCCGCCGTGCGAGGAGCCGGGGGCGCGGGCGTCCGGACAGCGACCAGGGGTGTCGGTGTGGGCGCCGGTGCTGGCTGGTGCATAAAGCCGGTGTGCTTTCCGTCTCTGTCTCACCGGACCGGATACGGATGAGCCGCTCGCCGACCGAACGCCCCCTTCTCGGCTGTTCCGGGCGTGGGGCCGCGTTCCCGGCGGGTTTTGTGTGTGCCTGGCTCTCGCGTCTTCTCGGCGACGGTTCGTAATCGTCAGTCATCTGGCATCCTCCGTTGCGCTGGCACATTGCATGATCAGATGGTTTTCGCGGGCCGGTCGGGTTCCGGGTCGTCGAGCCGGGGCGCTGCGGGTCGGGYCAGGGCGCGGGGCGGCTTGTCGGCTCCACCGGCGCGGGCAGTCGACGGCTGTGGCGTCTACGGGTTTCTGGAGATATAAACCGTTTTGTCCATGACGGCCTCTGTCGCTCTCTGGAAGAAACTGATCTCGTAGGGTTGTGTGGCCGGGAGTCCGAGCGGTCTTCCGTCCTCGGCCTTCGGGTCGCGGCGTACCCGTGGGGGGAGGTGGCTGATGGTGATGTAGATTACAAACAACTGTTCGTTCGGACACCGTAGAGGACCCCGGATGACAGGTCAATGCGGAATTTTCACGCCAACGCCAGTTCGGCCCGTCCGTCGACGTCGTCAGCCTTTCACTGACGGACCGTGACATCTTCCGCCGTGGCATCCTCATGGAAAATCGAATCCGGCCTGTCAGGCGTCACGGAGCGTGTAGGCGAACCGGCCCGCGCCGAAGCGGCGACCGTCGCCCCGGTTGTAGTGCCATCCCGCCGACAACGGTGTGACCGAGGGCCGGCGACCCGGCGGGAGTGGTAAGAACGTACTTGTCGGCGGTGTCGCCCGGGCTCGGACAGCGACCTACCCGCCGACCTACCGGCTCGGCAGGCAGTTGCGGGGACGGGTGCCGCGGGCGCTGGCCTGGCCACCCGTCAACGGCTGCCGCCACATGCCTGCTCGCAATCAAGGTAGCGGAGAAGATCAAGACATAACCTTGATAAGGATACGAAGCAGACGTGAAGCGGAGCATCGGTGACTGATTCGACCATCATCTACACGCACACTGACGAGGCCCCGGCCCTGGCGACGTACTCGCTCCTGCCCGTGGTCCAGGCGTACGCCCGCACGGCCGGTGTCAGCGTCGAAAGCCGTGACATCTCCCTGGCCGGGCGGATCATCGCCAGCTTCCCCGAACGTCTCACCGCGGACCAGCGCATCGACGACGCGCTCGCCGAGCTCGGTGAGCTGGCCCGCCGCCCCGAGGCGAACATCATCAAGCTGCCGAACATCTCGGCGTCGATCCCGCAGCTGAAGGCGGCCGTCGCCGAGCTGCAGCAGAAGGGCTACGCCCTGCCGGACTACCCGGACGACCCGCGCACCGACGAGGAGCGGGAGGTCCGCACCCGGTACGACAAGATCAAGGGTAGTGCCGTCAACCCGGTGCTGCGCGAGGGCAACTCCGACCGGCGTGCCCCCGCGTCGGTGAAGAGCTACGCCAGGACGCACCCGCACCGGATGGGCGCGTGGAGCCCCGAGTCGAAGACGAACGTCGCCACCCTGGACGCCGACGACTTCCGCGCCACCGAGAAGTCGGCGGTCATCGCCACGGACGGCTCGCTGCGCATCGAACTGGCCGGCGCCGACGGGAGCACCACCGTGCTGCGCGCCACCCTGCCGGTGCTCGCCGGCGAGGTCGTGGACGCCGCCGTGCTGCGGGTGGCCGCGCTGCGGGAGTTCCTCACCGCGCAGATCGCCCGGGCCAGGGCCGAGGGTGTGCTGTTCTCGGTGCACCTGRAGGCCACGATGATGAAGGTCTCCGACCCGATCATCTTCGGCCACGTGGTGCGGGCGTTCTTCCCGAAGACCTTCGCCACCTACGGTGAGCCGCTGGCCGCGGCGGGCCTGAGCCCCAACGACGGGCTCGGCGCCATCCTGAGGGGCCTGGACGCGCTGCCCGACGGCGCGGCGATCAGGGCGTCCTTCGAGGCCGAGCTGGCCGACGGCCCCGCGCTGGCCGCGGTCGACTCCGACCGCGGCATCACCAACCTGCACGTGCCCAGCGACGTCATCGTCGACGCCTCCATGCCGGCGATGATCCGCAACTCCGGCCACATGTGGGGCCCGGACGGCCAGGAGGCGGACACCCTCGCCGTCCTGCCCGACAGCAGCTACGCCGGCATCTACCAGGTCGTCATCGACGACTGCCGCGCGCACGGCGCCTTCGACCCGACGACGATGGGCTCGGTGCCCAACGTCGGCCTGATGGCGCAGGCGGCTGAGGAGTACGGCAGCCACGACAAGACCTTCGAGATCCCCACCGCGGGCACGGTGCGCCTTGTCGACGAGGCCGGCACCGTGGTGCTTCAGCAGCCGGTTGCCGCTGGCGACATCTTCCGCGCCTGCCAGACCAAGGACGCGCCGATCAGGGACTGGGTGAAGCTCGCCGTCACCCGCGCCCGGGCCACCGGCGACCCGGCGGTGTTCTGGCTCGACCCCGGCCGCGCGCACGACGCGACGCTGATCGAGAAGGTCAGAGCGTACCTGCCCGAGCACGACACCGAGGGTCTCCAGATCGAGATCAGGTCGCCGGTCGAGGCGATCGCGTTCTCCCTGGAGCGGATCCGCCGCGGCGAGAACACGATCTCGGTCACCGGCAACGTGCTGCGCGACTACCTCACCGACCTGTTCCCGATCCTGGAGCTCGGCACCAGCGCCAAGATGCTCTCGGTCGTCCCGTTGATCAACGGTGGCGGCCTGTTCGAGACCGGCGCCGGTGGGTCCGCGCCCAAACACGTCCAGCAGCTGCTCAAGGAGAACTACCTGCGCTGGGACAGCCTGGGCGAGTTCCTCGCGCTGGCGGTCAGCTTCGAGCACTTCGCGCAGACGACGGGCAACACGCGCGCCAAGGTGCTCGCCGACACCCTCGACCGGGCGACCGCCACCTTCCTCAACGAGGACAGGTCGCCCAGCCGGCGCCTCGGCGGCATCGACAACCGTGGCAGCCACTTCTACCTGGCCCTCTACTGGGCRCAGGAGTTGGCCGCGCAGACCGACGACACGCAGCTCGCGGACGCGTTCGCCGGCCTCGCCAAGACGCTCACCGCGCAGGAGCGGACCATCGTCGACGAGCTGGTCGGGGTCCAGGGCTCGCCGGTCGACATCGGCGGCTACTACCAGCCGGACCCGGCCAGGGCCGCGGCGGTCCTGCGCCCTTCGACGACCTTCAACGAGGCCCTGGCGATCCTCGGCTGACGGGATCCGCCTCCCGCCGGGCCGGCGGTTTCCTTTCCAGTCCAGGCCACCGCCGGCCCGGGGGAGAGCGCTGTCCCAGCCCGGACGCGAGGCCGCCGGTTACGACTGGTCGCCCGGGCGGGCAGTCGTCCGTGCCGGGGGACAGCCGGCCGTCCGCTCCACTTCGGAGCAGGCGCGGTTCCGTTGGAAGCGGATCGACCCGCGGTTCGTCATCCCGGGTGCGGGGGCTGTGTCCCGGACGGGCCTGGCCGCGCCCGGGACAGCCTTGTCAGTTCCTGCCGCTAGCTGTCGGTGACTGCTGGTACTTCTTGGTAGCTGTCGGTGGCCGCACGCGGTTCGGGAGCTCTACCGTGTGAGGCGGTGGCCGATAGCAGGGGCAGGCGCGGGGCGGCCTGCAGCAGCGCGTTGGTGTAAGGATGTTGCGGGTTGTCGAACACGGCCGTGGTGAGCCCCTCCTCCACGACCTCGCCGTTGTTCATGATCAGTAGGCGGTCGCTGATCTGCTCCACGACGGTGAGGTCGTGGGTGATGAACAGCAGGGCGATGCCCAGGCGCTGCTGCAGCTCGGACAGCAGGTCCAACACCTGGGCCTGCACCGACACGTCCAGCGCGGAGACCGGCTCGTCACAGATCAGTACCTCGGGTTGCGGGGCGATCGCCCGGGCGATCGCCACCCGTTGCCGTTGCCCGCCGGAGAGCTGGTGCGGACGGCGGTGGGCGAAGTGCGCGTCGAGCCCGACCGTGGCCAGCAGTTCGGTGATCTGGGCCCGGCGGCGGGCGCCGCGCTGGCCGGGCAGTGCCTCGGCGATGATGCGCCCGACGGTGTGGCGGGGGTCGAACGCCGCCTGCGGATCCTGCTGGATCAGCTGGATGTGCTGCCGCTGCACCCGCCTGGCACGTTCCGGCGTGCCCGACCAGGGCTGCCCGCGCAGGAGGATCCGCCCCTCGTCGGGTTCGGTCAGGCCCATCACCATCCGTGCCAGCGTGCTCTTGCCGGAGCCGGACTCGCCAACCAGGCCCACCGTCTCGCCCGCCCGCAGAGTCAGTGACACCCCGGCCACGGCACGGCGTTCGCCGAAGTTCTTGGTCACCGCGTCGACGTCGAGCAGGGTCTGCCCGCCGGTGTGGGGCGGGCGCTGCGCGCGCCGGCCACGGGCGATGTCCAGCAGCGACCTGGTGTAGGGATGCTCGGGGCTGCCCACGATGCGCTCGGTGGGCCCGGTCTCGACGATGCGGCCGTCGAGCATCACCGCGATCCGGTCGGCCAGCCTCGCGACCACCGCCAGGTCATGGCTGATCAGCAGCAGGCCCCGGCCCTGCTCCTTGATCTCTTCGAGCAGCTGCAGGATCTGGTGCTGCACGATCACGTCCAGCGCCGTGGTCGGCTCGTCCGCGATGACCAGATCGGGCCGTGTCGCCACGGCGGAGGCGATCAGGGCGCGCTGGCGCAGCCCGCCGGAGAGCTGGTGGGGGTACTGCTGGCTGCGCAGCTCCGGCTCTGGGACGCCGACCTCGGCGAGCACCTCCAGGACGCGCCGGTGCCGCTCGGTACGGGTACTGTCCCGCTGGTGCAGCCGGATGGACTCGGCCACCTCGTCCTCGATCCGGCGCAGCGGATCCAGGGACACCAGCGCGTCCTGCAGCACCATGCCGACCGACTTGCCGCGCAGCCGCTGCCAGTCACGCTGGGAGAAGCTCCTGACGTCGGCGCCGCCGACGCGCAGGGTGCGCGCCCGGACCCGGGCGCGTTCGCCGGCCAGGCCGAGCAGCGTCCGGGCGGTGACGCTCTTGCCCGAGCCGGACTCCCCGACCAGTGCCAGGCACTCACCGTCCTCGATGGTGAACGAGATGTCGCGTACCACGGGGGGCTCGTGGCCGAAGGAGACCTCCAGCCCGGCAACCTCGACCAGGGTCACCGCGGGCCCCCTGCCTGCCGGTTGGTCCTCAGCGGGCTCCCCGCCCGCCGGCCGCTCACCGCAGGCTCCTTGCCTGCAGGCTGCGGCCGAGCGTGGTGGAGACGAGGACGACCACGACGATGGCCAGCCCCGGGAACACCGCGATCCACCAGGCGTTCGCCAGATAGGTCTGTCCCTCGGCGAGCATCACGCCCCATTCCGGAGTCGGTGGCAGCGGGCCGAGGCCGAGCAGGCTCAGCCCTGCCGCCGCGGCGATGGCGCTCCCGGTCCCCAGCGAGGCGAGCACCACGACCGGCCCGCCCACGTTGGGCAGCACGTGGCGCAGCACATACCGCCACGCGGGTACGCCCAGGATCTTCGCCGCCTCGACGTATTCGGCTTTTGTCACGGCGAGTGCCTGCCCGCGCACGAGACGGCCGTAGTACGGCACGGCGGCCACCCCGATCGCCACCGCGATCTGCGTCGAGCCCGTCCCRATGAGCGCGATGACCAGCAGCGCCAGCAGCACCTCGGGGAACGCCATCCAGACGTCGGTCAACCGCATGATCAGCGCGTCGGCCAGCCGGCTGCCGGCCGCCGCGGTCAGGCCGACCAGCGAGCCCGCCACGACCGCGATCGCGGTGGCCACCAGGCCGGTGGTCACCGAGTACCGGGCGCCGTAGACCAGCCGCGAGAAGACGTCCCGTCCGAGCTGGTCGGTGCCGAGGTAGTGCGTCGAGCTCGGCGGGGAGAAGGTGTGCTGCACGTCGTTGGTGTCCGGCGCGTAGGGCGCGAAGACGCCGGGGAACAGCAGCAACGCGACGATCAGGGCCACGGCCAGCGTGCTGATCGCGAGCAGTATGTGCGAGCCGCGGGTGGCCCGCCACCGGGGCCGGGCCGTGTCGAAGGCCGCTGTCGTCGCGCTCATGCCCGGCTCGTTTCCCGCAGCCGCGCGTCGATCACCGGGTAGAGCGTGTCGGCCAGGGTGTTGGCCACGACGAAGATGAGTGCGGCCAGGATCACCACGGCCGACACCACCGGCGTGTCGCGGTGCTGCACGGCGTTCACCAGCACGGTGCCGAGACCGGGCCGGGAGAAGACCTTCTCCACCAGCACGGCGCCGCCGACGAGCGTGCCGAGCACCCAGGCGGACATCGTCGTGGCCGGCAGCAGCGCGTGCCGCAGGGTGTGCCGCAGCAGCAGGCCGAGCCGGCTCTGGCCGCGGGCACGGGCACTGAGCACGAACGGTCTGCCCTCGACCAGCTCAAGCTCCTGGCGCATCACCTGCGCGAGGACACCGGAGAGCGGGATCGCCAGCGCCAGCGTGGGCAGCACCAGGCCGGAGATGCCATGGGAGCCGAAGGCGGGGAACCAGCGCAGGTTGAACGAGAAGAGCGACAGCAGCAGGATGCCGAGCCAGAACGGCGGGACCGCCACCGCGAGCACCTCGAACACCGACGTGCCCGTCCGTACGATCCGGCCCCGGCCCGCCGTGATGACGGTGGCGATGAGCGCGAGCAGCAGGCCGACCAGGGCCGCGCTCAGCGCCAGCTGAAGGGTCGGCAGGATCTGGCTGCCAAGCAGCCTGGTCACCGGCTGGCTGCGCTGGTAGGAGCGGCCGAAGTCGCCGGTGGCCAGCGATGCCAGGCGGTCGAGGTACTGCACCGGCAGCGGTCGGTCGAGCCCGTACTCCGCGGCGACCCGCTCGCGCAGGCCCGGGAGGTTCGCCGCCTGCGGGCCGAGGATCGCGTCCACCTGGTCGCCGGCCGCGCTCACCGCGAAGAAGGTCACCGTCACCGCGCCCCACAGGACCAGGATCCCGGTGAGGAGCCGACGTAGCAGGAACCGGGGCAACGAAGCGTACACGTGTCAGCTCACCGGGTCAGCGGCCGGGGAAGCCGCCCAGAGGGCAGGAGAGTCCCTGCGAGTGCGCATGGATGAGAGCTCCGATTTTCTTGATCACATTTTTTGGTCGGCTGGGACGGCACACCCGTCACGCCGTGCTCCTGGCCGGTGGAGCCGCCGCGTCCACCGGTCAGGGGGTTCGCTCGCTCAGCGGCTCACCGGCGCCGGACACAGCCCGACGGCCACGGCCAGCCGCCGGACGGACTCCCGGCGATCCTCCGGGCTGTGGATATTGGAGATGGCCATCACTTCGTCCACCCCGCTCGCCTCGACGAGTTCGGCGAGCCGGCCGGCGACCCGGTCGATGCCGCCCACCACGTCCCCCCGGAGGTCCACCTTGTCGCGGGCGACGAGCTGGGCGTCGGTGAGCCGGCTGGTGCGGGCCAGCGCCTGCTCGACGGACTCGAGCGGGCGCGGGTCGCCGCTGAGGTAGTCGAGCACGGCGAGCCGTTCGGGGGCGGCCAGTGCCTCCCCGTGCTCGTCGTCCTCCCCGACCCAGATCCGGGTGGCCAGGATCGCCAGCGGCCGGTCGCCCTCCGCCACCGGGGTGAACAGCACGCGATAGCGGCGCAGCGCCTGGACGGCCACGTCCGGATCCTGGTTGACGCAGAGGAACGCGTAGCTCAGCCCGGCGCGCGCCGCGAGCTCGGCGCTGTTGACGCTGGAGCCGAGCAGGAACACCGCCGGCAACGGCACACCGGCCGGTGACGCGACGAGCTCCCGGTACGGGTCGTCCGGGTCCAGCGGCACCCGGCCGCCGACGCCGAGCAGCTGCCGCAGATGCTCGCCGAACTTCTCGAGCGCGTCGGGGGTGCGCAGCAGCGCGTCGCGGGTGGGGTCGTCACCGGTGCCGGTGGAGCGGCCCAGACCCAGGTCGATCCGGCCCGGATGCAGCGCCTCGAGGGTCCGGAACTGCTCCGCGACGTGCAGCGGCGTGTGATTGGGCAGCATGATGCCGCCGGAGCCCACCCGCAGCCGGCTGGTGCGGTCCGCGATGTGGCCGATGAGGATCTCCGGGGCGGCGAAGGCCATGTTGCGTACCCCGTGGTGCTCGGCCACCCAGAACCTCGTGTAACCGAGCTCCTCGGCCAGCTGGGCGAGCTCGACCGAGTGGCCGATGGTCCGCGCCGGGCTGGTCTGCGCGGAGACCGGGCCCTGGTCGACGAGGGAGAGGGCGACCATCACAGGGCCTTCGCCAGCGGCCGGCGGGTGGCGACGTCCGGTATCGGCAGCCCGTAGTGCTCGCGCAGCGTCCTGCCCCGGTACTCCGAGCGGAACAGGCCGCGGCGGCGCAGGACCGGCACGACGTGGTCCACGAAGGCCGGCAGGCCGTCGAAGGTGACGTCCGGCATGAGAGTGAAGCCGTCCACGACGCCGGAGGTGAACCAGGTCTGGATCAGGTCGGCGATCTGCTCGGGGTCGCCCACGGCCACGACGTGGCCGCCACCGCCACCGCGCCGGATGATGTCCCGTACCGTCTGCCCCTCCAGGGCGCGGTGTGCGGCCGGGCGGGCGTGGCCGCGGATGGCGTGCAGCCTGCCCCGCAGGGCGGGTGGCACCGGCCGGTCCAGCTCCAGATCGTCGGGGTTCAGCCCGAGCTGCGCGGCCAGCCCGCGCACCGCGCCGCGGGTGCCGGACAGCTCGTCGAGGGCCTGGCGTCGTTCGAGGGCTTCCCGCTCGGTGCCGCCGACCGAGGTGACCAGCCCGGGCAGGAAGCGCACCGCGTCCGCCGGACGGCCGAAGGCCACCGCCCGGGACCGCACGACGTCCAGCTCGGCGCGGGCCGTGTCGATATCGACCACGGCCGTGAACATCGCCTCGCCGGTGCGCGCGGTCAGCGTGYGCACGTCGTCGGAGACGCCCGCGTGGTACAGCACCGGGTAGCCCTGCTCGGACGGCGGGAGGCTCAGCGGCCCCCGCACGCTGAAGAACTCACTGTGGTGGTCGATCGGCCGGATCCTCGACATGTCGGCGTAGAGCCCGGATGCCACGTCGGCGACCAGCGCGTCCGGCGCCCAGCTGCGCCACAGGTCGAGCACGATCGCGACGAACTCCTCGGCCTTGGCGTAGCGGGCGCGGCTGCTCGGCTCGTCCGCTACGAAGTTGCCGGCGACGCGGGGGCCCGAGGTGGTCACCGCGTTCCAGCCGGCCCGGCCGTGGCTGATCAGGTCCAGCGCCCGGAACCGGCGGGCGATGTTGAACGGCTCGTTGAACGTGGTCGAGGCGGTGCCGACCAGCCCGATCCGTTCGGTGACCACCGCCATCGCGGTCAGGATCAGTGTCGGCTCGAGGCCGTTGAGCTGCGGATAGTCATCAATGTCGGCGTGCAGGCCCGGGACGTCCGCCAGGAAGATGGAGTCGAGCCGCCCACGCTCGGCCACCTGCGCCACCTCGAGGTAGCCCTCGATGCGGGAGAACGCCAGCGGGTCCGCGCCCGGCCATCGCCACGCCCCCGGATGGTGCCCGGCTGCCACCGGGTGAACGCTGAGGTGCAGTTCGCGTCCACCCAGATCTGACGACATTCGCTCCTCCGTCTCTTCCGGGACACGCCGCAGGCCCCGGAGGGATACTGGCATCCGGTTCTAAAGCGATCCTTGAGTCAGGCCGGTCAGGCCTGTGGATACTCACGCTCGGTATCAGCATGAACGGCCACCGGCCGGCCGGCCAGGCATTCCCGTTCCCGGACGGCGGTGCCGACCAGGTCGGGCAGTTCGTCGTCGACCAGCGTCGGCCGGCGTCCGGGCCCCGCCCAGCAGATCTTCGATCGCGTGGACGGAGCCCGGGACGAGGGCTACGCGAGGGCTAGCTCACCCAGACGTCCGACAGCGTCGGCAGGTTCCCCGCTCCCAGCGCAAAGCCCTGCACCCGCTCCTGCACGCCGTAGGTGCGCTTCGACACGAAGGTCGGCAGCACGTACGCCTCGGCGAGGACCTTGTGCTGCACCTTGCCGTACAGCACGTTCTGGCCCGCCACGTCGCGCGTGCGCAGCGCCTCGTCCAACCAGCCGTCGACCTCCGGGTCGTTGACCCTGGCGGCGTTCGCCCCGCCGACGCCCGGCAACTGGCTGGAGTAGAACAGCGTGCGCAGTATCGAGCCGTCGATCGCCGACGGCGAGCCGGATCCCAGGTGGTAGTCGCCCGTGGCAAACGCCTGCACGATCGACGGAGTGTCCAGCGGGCGCAGGACGACCTCGAAACCGACCTGCTTGACCGCGTCCTTCAACGCTGTGTGGTAGTTCCGCTGCTCCTCGCTGGTGAAGGAGGCGGCGAAGGCCAGCGTCACACTCAGTCGCTCTCCGTTGCGGGTCCGATAGCCATCGCCGTCGGTCGTGGTGAAGCCGGCCTTCTCCAGCAGGCTGATCGCGCGGTTCTTGTCGTAGCCCCAGATCCCCTCCACGGACTTGTCGTAGCCCGGGGTGGAGGAGGTCAGGACGGACCGGCTGTTGGAGTAGGTGCCCTGGAAGAGGCCCTGTGTGATCGCCTCGGCGTTGACGGCGGACTGGAACGCGATACGCACATCCCGTTCGGTGAACGGTGCCTTGGTGACGTTCAGTGAATAGGTGAACGGCGATCCGACGCTCTCGCGGCTGACCAGCTTGATGCCCGGCTGGCCGCGCAACTGCGCGAGCCTGGTGGCGGGGATCTGGTCGGCCACGTCGAGCTGCCCCGAGGTCAGCGCGCCGACCCGGGCGGCGTCGTCGGCGAGGAACTGCACGACGTACTGGTCGAGGTAAGCCTCCCCGGGGTGCCCCGCCGAGGCCGGCGCCCAACGGTAGCCCGGGCGGCGGGTGAACACGGCGTTCTGCCCCGAGGTGAGCGACGAGGACACGAACGGTCCGGTGCCCACCAGGAACTTGCCGCCCGAGGCGATGTCGGCGGGATTGGCACGCAGCACGGCGGGCGAGTGGAAGCTCAGATACGTGCTGCTCAGCACGCCGAGCAGCGGTGAATAGGGTGACTTCAGGTGCACGACCGCAGTGAAGTCGCCGGTGRCCTCGGTCCGGTCGTAGGGACCGAGCAGGGTCTTGGAGTTCCTGGACTGCGTCGCCGGATCCACGATGTGGTCGAAGTTGGCCTTCACCGCCTCGGCGTTGAACGGGGTCCCGTCGTGGAAGGTGACGTCGTCGCGCAGCTGGAACGTGTACCGCAGGCCGTCGTCGGAGATCTCCCAGGATTTCGCCAGCCACGGCTCGAAGGTGCCGTCCGTCTTCTGGTGCACCAGCGAGTCGTACACGGCGCGCAGGATCAACGACGACAGCGTGGAGACCGAGACGTGCAGGTCCCAGCTGTCGGGCTCGGCGGTGGTGGCGAAAGTGATGCTGCCGCCGCTCTTCGGCGTCCCGCCGGTCTCGCTCGGCGAGGAGTCCTCCCCGCAGGCCACCAGGCCTGAGCCCAGGCCGAACAGGGCCACTGAGCCCACCGAAAGGGTGAGAAAACTCCTGCGGGAATGCATAAGGACTCCGTTTCGTCAGTTATTCGTCGACAAAATATGTGGAAGTTCTTCCGGAGCGTGCGTTCGCGGGGAGCGCGGTGCCCGGAAATCCTGTGTCCGGCAATGCCGGGCCCGGAAGTCCAGGCGGCGGTCCGGTGGCTTTGTGGGTATGGCCCGGTCGGTGCCGGGCGGAGTTTCTCGACACGGTGGGTGTGGGCCACCGGCGCGGATTCTCGTGGTCCTCGCCAGGCAGCGGGAGGCGAGTTCTACCTCGCCCGCACCCCGCCTGTGCCGCCGGCCGTCAGGAGCTCACCCGGCCGTGCGACGACCCGCTCCCTGACAATGCTTCATGCCGCTCGGGCATCCGTTCAATGTCGCCAACAACATCCGGCCGGACGCGCACGCCCGGCCGTGCGGACGACGTCGGGACAACTCCCGGTGCGGGAGGGTCGGGAGGACCGGGCGGACCCGGAGGGCCGAGAGGGCCGAGAGGGCCGAGATGACGCGGTGGATCCGTGCCGGATCACCGGTCATGCTCCCCGGTGGTGACCGGTGGTCACCGGCTGTGCGCCAAGACGCGGTTCCCGGGCGCTGTTCTCAGCCGTATGCCCATGCGGCCCCACCGACACAATCGCGCTCCCTCACGCTTCCACCAGCCAAGAGGCTCGGACGGAATGGATTGTGACAGCAGAGCTCTAAAGCGAACCTTGGATCGAAACAGGATCATTCGGGGCGATCCGTCCGGCACTGTCCGTGACGGTAGCGTTCAGCAACAGGTCCAGCATCCGGGTGCTGCCGTCCCGATCGGCGGGCGAGCACTCCCGCACCCAGGCCGCGGCGCTGATGATTTCGAACAGATCATCGGCGGTGAAGTCCGGCCGTACCCGCCCGGCGGCCTGCGCCGCGTGCAGCAGCGCGGCGCCGCACCGGTACATGTCGATGCACGAGCCGGACAGGGCGCCCTTGCCGTGCCGGCTGCGCGTCAGCAGCCCCATCAGCCCACGGAACGTGCTGCAGTACCGCACCGCCTGCATCGTCCAGCCCCGCAGGGCGGACAGCGGCTCGTCGGTCACGGCCACCTCGTCGGCGAACGCGATCAGAGCGTCGAGGCCGTCCCTGGTCGCGGCCTCGATCAACGACTCCCGGGTGGGGAAGTGCCCGTACAGGGTGCCGATGGCGACCCCTGCCCGGGCGGCGATCTCTTCCAGGGGTGCCGCGGAGCCCCTGGTTTCGAAGGCCTCGCGCGCCGTCCGCAGGATCGCGTCGTGGTTGCGCCGGGCGTCCGCCCGGCGAGCCCTGCTGGCGGAAGCGGGCTGCTCCTCCAGGAGCTGCTCCCCGACAGGCTGCTCGCTCACAGGCTCTTCCCCCACAGGCTCTTCCCTCACGGGCTGCTCCCTCATCGGAGACCTCCTGCTTGACAGGTCGAGGCCAGCTCATATTATCAACCCGAACTCGTAAGGTGAGCCACCCTCAAAATAATCTCCGTCGCTCTAGGAGGCATCGTGAGCACCGAAACCGGTTCCAGCACGACCACGACGGGTGGTGGTCCGCCCAGGGCGTGGGGGCTCGTGCTCGCCGCGATCGTCGGTGCCGAGTACCTGCTGCAGCTGGACGGCACGATCGTGAACGTGGCGTTGCCGGAGATCCAGGCCCGCTTCGACGCCAGCATCACCACCGGCTCCTGGATCCTCAACGGGTTCTACCTTGCCTTCGGCGCGCTGCTCCTCGTCACCGGACGGCTCGGTGACGTGTTCGGTTACCGCCGGGTGTTCCTCTTCGGCATCGGCCTGGTGGCCGTCGCCTCGCTGGTCGCCGGTCTCGCCCAGAACATCGAGGTGCTGCTCGTCGGCCGGGTGCTGCAGGGAGCCGGGGCAGCGCTGGCCGGCCCCAGCGCGCTGGCGCTGCTGACCATCCTGTCCGAGGGGGAGCGCAGACAGCGGGCGTTCGGCCTCTACTCCACCGTCACCGCGCTCGGCTCGGCTTCCGGCATGGTGTTCGGCGGGCTGCTGACCTCGGCCGGCAGCTGGCGATGGAGCATCCTGGTGAACGTCCCGATAGCCGCACTGATCTTTGTCGTCGCCCTGCGCGTACTCGGGACCCGGGACGCCGCCCGCAGCCAGCGTTCGCTGGGTATCCCCAGCGCGGCCCTGGCGACCGGGGCACTGACCGCCGGTGTGTACGGCCTGGTCCACGCTGCCGACGCGGGCTGGCAGGACGCGGGGACGATCGTCCCGCTGGTGGCCGCCGTCGTGCTGTTCACACTCCTGCCGGTGGTGGACTCCCGTTCCCCCGAGCCGCTGCTACCGGGCCGGATCTTCGCCCACCGGGACCGGCTCGGCGGCTTTCTCAACCTCACGCTGCTGGCCTCGGTGCTGGGCAGTTTCCTGTTCTTCCTGGCCCAGTACCTGCATGCCGTGCTCGATCTGAGCCCGGTGCGAACCGGCCTCGCACTGCTGCCCTTCGCCATCGCGATCCTGTTCAGCGCCTCACTGATCACCAAGTGGGCCAGCTCGATCAGCCTCAAGGCCCGGGGTGTGGCGGGGCTCGCGGTGGTCACGCTCGGCGTGGCCTGGCTCAGCCGGGTGGACGATGGCGCCGGCTACGCCTCCTCGGTACTGCCACAGATCATCATCATTGGGATCGGCGTCGGCCTGGCCATCGTCCCGTTCAACGTCGTCATCCTCTCCAGCGCTGACCCGCAGGACACCGGTATCACCGCCGGGATCGTGCAGGTGGCCATCACCGTCGGCGGCCTGATCGGCATCGGTGTGTTCCTGCTGCCGTTCACCCATGGCGCCGGCAGCGAGGTGGAGCACTTCGCCCGGGTCTTCACCTGGCTCACCGTGCCGGCGATCATCGGCATCCTGGTATCCCTGGGGCTCTGGTTCGGCCCCGGCCGCGGCAAGGCTCCAGCGGCCGTTGACGCGGCCCAGGCCACCCCGGCCCAGGCCACCCCGGCCCAGGCCACCCCGGCCCAGGCCACCCCGGCGACCGCCGACACGGCCAGCTAGACCGGATGACCGGCCCCGGCCGCACGGGAAGCGGTCGGGGCCGGTCAGCATGACCGTCACCTCGGTCGCCCGGCACCATGCCTACCGGAGCACCATGTGTGCCTGTCGGCGGAGCAGCATGCGTGCCGGGCGGGAACGGCCGTCCGGTCGGTACGACGCCCTGACCCGGTCAGATCGGATGGTCCGGGCATCCGGTGCCCTGGATGAAGGCCTTCCTGGGAAGCTTCTCGGGGAGATTGTCACTGTGGCCGCCAGGACCAGGTGCCCCTTCTCCGGGGGAGCACCGCCGGCGGCTGGTCGGATACCGCGGCAGGCTCTCGGCACTCAGGCCGGCCTGCGTCCTCGCAGGCCGGCCTGAGTGCCGTCATCGCTGTCTGTGAGTACCGGTACAGCGTGGCAGCGACGGTCTGCCACACTCCGGTCTGTTGTTGCCCCGGGTCTGTTGTTGCCCCCGGTCTCAGGTGTGCTGGACGGCGCTCGGCTCGCCGCTTTCGTCCTCACTGCTGGTCCTGGGCGCCACGATGTTTCCGGCGTACCCCGGGCTCGCGGTGGCGGTGGCGGTGGCGGTGGCCCTGCCGGTGCCGCGGCGGCGGCCTCTTGCCAGCCTGGTTACTGGCATTTCCACCAGCGTGTACAGCAGCCAGGCGGCCAGCAGAGTGAGCGGCAGAGCTATGAGCAGGACGACCGCCAGCTCCACGATCACGGGTTCGGACCAGTTCGGGCCCAGCCGTTCGCGCAGCGGGTTGAGCACCAGGTAATGCACCATGTAAAAGGCATAGGAGAGTTCACCCAGCCGGACCCAGACGCGACCGCGGATCACCGATCGGGCGGACGTGACGTCGGACACCGCCGCGCTGGCGATCAGCGGTGCCACGAAAATCGATGCCAGCCCGCTGACTCCCCAGAGATAAGGCAGATTGAGCGCTGTCACGTAGCCGAGGATGGCGAAGGCAGCGGCGGGCAGCACGCCCAGCCGGATCCAGCGGCCCGCGATGACCAGGCGTGCCAGGAAAATGCCCATCAGGAAGTCAAGAAAACGCACCGGAGGTGCGAAGTACACGAACCACAGCTGGTTGAACGACATGCTCTCGAAACCTGGGTAGGGCAGTCGGGGCTGATCGGTGACGACGAACTGTCCGATGAGGACAGCCCCCAGGATCAGCGCTCCGACTGTCCCGACCGCGGCCCACAGGAATCGTTCGGGGACGCGCTTGGCCGGCCCGATGACCAGCGGGAACAGCAGATAGAAGAGCAGTTCCGCGGAGAGCGACSAGCTGATCGAGTTGCCCGAGGTGACAAGGCCGAACTCCGGCCGCCAGTCCTGGAGCAGCAGGATGTTCCAGGGAAGCCAGTGCCCCAGGGCCGCCGCGGTGGTACCCCCGACCGTCACGCCGAGCGGAATGGCCAGGGCGAGGGTGACCAGATGATTGGGAAAGAGTTTCGCGAGCCGTCGGCGTACGAACGCAGACCTTGAGGGCCTGGAACTGTGCACCCAGTTCCAGGCCAGTACAAACCCGCTGAGAATGAAGAAGAAGTTCAGTACGTAGCCGCCACGGCCGAATATCGAGTGCAGGGCATCACCAAGACCGCCGGTGACGAAACGGAGCTCAAAGAAGGCGTGTCCGCTGAAGACGAGTATCGCAGCGAAAACGCGGAGCGAGGTGAGCGTCGGCAGCGTCTCCAGTGACGTCCGAGATTTTTCGGATGATAATGTGGCAGTCATCGTATCCTCTTGTGTGGATCAAGTTTGGAATAGTGCTTCCCTGAGAGCGGCCGGCACTGTTTCGGTGATCCGCTGGCGTAGCCCGGGCCCGATGTCGCCGGCAAGGCCGTGCGTGACGCCTGGAAAGTGATGCAGTTCGACCGGAACGCCGGCCTGGATCAGGCGGAAAGCGAACTGCAGGGCTTCGTCGCGGACCGCGTCGAGCTCGGCGACCGCGATGAAGGTGGGCGGCAGGCCGGTGAGGTCGGCTGCCCGGGCCGGAGCGGCGATCGCCGGCACATTGTCCGCGACATCGCGCAGATAGGCGTCCCAGCATTCCCGTGCCAGCCGTGAACCGAGGTACTCAGGCCCCCACTGCTTGAGCATGGAGGAGGTCTCCGCCCGATCGTCCAGTGAGGGTGAGACCATGTGCAACAGGCGGATCGCGGGGCCGCCCTGGTCGCGTGCCGCGAGAGCCACCCCGGTGGCCAGCGTCCCGCCCGCGCTTACTCCGGTCAGCGCGATCCGAGTGGGATCAATGCCGAGTTCGGCTGATTCGGCGACCATCCAGCGCAGGGCGGCGAAGCAGTCGTCGAACGCGGCGGGAAACGGATGCTCGGGCGCGAGACGGTAACCTACCGAAATCACGACCGAGTTCAGCCTGACGGCCAGCGGTGCGACCAGGAAATGCACCATGTCAATGCTGCYGATCGCCCAGCCACCGCCATGGATGTAGAGCACCGCAGGCAACGCGGACGTCTGGTTGCGGGGCCCGTAGCGGCGGACCCGCACCCGCAGCCCCGACACCGGATCGTGTGCTTCCAGGTTTTGCATGTCCAGTGCCTCGGTGCCGGGAAGCGGGTCCGGTTCCGCCAGCGGTAGGCGGCTTAGCGCGCCTCTGTTGGCGAGCAGTTCGGCTAGTGTGCTCTCCACCGGCTCAACCGAGGCGCGTGTCATTGGCTCTCCTTCTCCGTTGGTGTTCCGTTGATGCCGGAACGGCTTGGTCGAGACCGTGTCCACCATCCAGGCCGAGGGCGTACTCGGTCAGGTGGTCGCAGGCGTTGCCAGCCAGAAAGGACGCGGGCGAGGCGAGCTCACTGGTCTGTCCGATCCGATCCGGCGGGATCCTGGAAGCCACCTGTTTGTGCAGCCGCTCCGACTGTGTGAACGCGGTACCTATGCTGGCGCCGAAGAATCCCGGCGCAATCGCGTTGACCAGGATACCGTCGGTCGCCCGGTCCACCGCCAGCGCCCTGGCGAGACCTTCGATGTCGGCTTCGACGCAGCGTAGACGCTCGGCCCGTGGCATGGCGCGCGAGCCACGCCGGAGGAGATGAATGCCACTCTTCCACGGCTGCTCACGGCCAGCCGCTCGTATACCGCTCGTGCGGTCAGGAAAATACCGGTGAGGTTCACCTCCACCACTTCCTGCCGGATGTCCACCGGCAGGTGCTGTGCCCGATGAGTGGCCGGTGCGATCCCGGCATCGGTGTCAATTCGGCCGAACAGGTTGGCGATCCGCTTGGACGTGGGTCAGCCCTTCCYGGCCACCGACTCGGAGTGCTTCGGCACGATGATGGTCGAGATCGCTGCCCATGCCGTCACCAGCGAACCGGCAGCTCTGCCACCGTCCGGACCATGGTGTCGCTCACGCTCGGTGTCTGCGTCGGGTCGAGCGCCAGTGTCAGTCCCGGCAGCCGGGTGGTCAGGGTGGACAGCGCCACCTCCAGCTCGAGGCGTGCCACTCCCGCGCCGAGGCAGAAATGCGGGCCGTGGCCGAAGGACAGGTGGTCACGGGCGGCGATGGGATCGCGGTCGAGGATGAACTCGTACGGCTCACCGAACACGGCGGAGTCCACGTTGGCCCCGGAGAGGCTGGCCAGCACCGCCTGCCCGCGCCTGACCTGGCCCAAGGGGAGCTCCACGTCCTCGGTGGCGACCCGCAGCAGCGCCGTCTCGATCGGCGGGTTCACCCGCAGGATCTCCTCCACGACCGAGGGGATCAGCTCCGGTTCGGCGATCAGTCGTTCGTAGCGGCGGCGGTCGCGCAGCAGCGTCAGCACACCTCGGGAGATCGCGGACGCGGTGGTCTCGTGGCCGGCGACGATCATCGCCAGCACCATGCGGATGAGCTCCGGCTCGGTGAGCCTGTCCGCGCCGTCGCGGGCCGCGATCAACGAGTCGATGAGGTCGTTGCCCGGCTCCGCCCGGCGCCGCGCCAGCAGGTCCTGGACGTAGGCGATGAACTCCGCGCCGGAGGCGGCGAAGGTCGCCGTCGTCCAGGTGCGGAACCGCTTCTGGTCCTCACCGGTGATGCCGATGATCTCGCAGATCACCCGGATCGGGAACTGGAAGGCGAAGTTGGCCACGAAGTCCGTGGGCTGCTCGCTGGCGAGCAGATCGTCCACGAGCTCGTCGGCGATCCGTTGCGCGGTGGAACGCCAGCCGTTCACCCGGCGCACGGTGAACGAGCCGGACACGAGCCGACGGACCAGATGGTGCCGATCCGGTGGCATGTTCGCCAGAAAGTCCGGGTCGGCTGTGGTGGCGTCCTCGCCAGGGAAGAACGTCGGCGCGCCCGCGTAGGCAAGCTGCCGGCTGAACCGGGGGTCGGAGAGGATCGTCTTGGCATCCGCGTGGGTGACGCCGAGCAGCGCTGTCTGCCCGCTCGGCATCGTCACCTCGGCGAGTTCCTTGGACTGCAGCCAGGCGACCAGTTCCGGCGCCGGACTGCCGTCGATGCCCGGCTCAAGGGGCAGGGAGGGGCGTTCCCCAGCGGTGGTCATGAGGCTTCCTCCAGTGTCGTCTGAGAACTATGGCAGCAGGCTCTGCGGGATCCGGGGGATGGCGCGCGAGGGTGTCACTGCGCTGTTTCGGCGACAGCTTCCGGGACAGCCACGCCCGGTCCCTGCCGCTGTGCCGGGACCTTGTCGGACCGTGACGGCCGGGGGTTGCTCCACCGGCGTACCAGGGGACGTTCGACCAGGCTGTAGAGCAGCCAGGACACCAGCAGCGCGGGAAGCAGAAGCAGCAGGGAGATCAGGAAGGACGTGGTGGCGGAGTGGCCGGAGCCGAAGCCGACGCTCTCCTGCAGGAAGTACAGCGTGGGGTAGTGCACGATGTAGAGGGCGAAGGAGACCTCTCCCAGCCACGTCCAGACGCGGTTGTCGAAGATCGTGCCACGGCCGGACCGGTCCGCGGTCGCCACGGCCGCGATCACCAGCGCGGTGGGCAGCGCCGTGGGCGCGACCGCCGTGAGCGCGGTCACCGGCAGGAGCAGTTGGAGTACCAGGGCGGCGGCCAGCAGCAGTGTCGCGGCCGGCACCCCGAGCCTGATCCACCGGCCGGTGAGCACGATCCGGGCGGTGACGATGCCGAGGGCGAACTCCAGCAGGCGCGACGGCGGGAACGGGTAGACCAGCCAGTTCTGCCAGAGCGACATGTGCATCCCTGGCAGCTGCGGCTGCCCCGGCAGCGCGGTATGAGAGATCACGGCCAGCGTCAGGGTCCCCAGCGCGAAACCGCCGAACCACCACCACAGCCGTTCCGGCCTGATGCGGGAAATCCCGAGGTACAGGGCGGGAAAAGCGAGATAGAAGATTAGCTCCACACTCAGCGACCAGCTCGGCACGTTGATACCGCGCATGATCAGAATATCGGCGAACCAGGCGTTGGCCAGGAACAGGCTGGGCACCACCTGCCCAGTGGTGATCGACGCGCCGGCCCACAGAGTGACCAGCAGTGCGAGCGTCCAGGCGACCAGATGGTTGGGGACAATCTTGACCAGCCGGCGGCGCAGGAAGCGCAGGCTGGTGTCCTGCGCCCGGGCGGACACGGTGAGTACGAACCCGCTGAGCACGAAGAAGAAGCCGACTCCGGCGAACCCGAAGGTGATGGGCCAGTTCTGGGACTCGACGGGCGACCCGTTCAGCGTCACCGTGAGATAGGCGTGGCCGATGAAGACGGCAAATGCCGCGATGAATCGGAGGCCGGTCAGCGAAGGTAACCGCGTGTTGGTGGCAGTGGTCTCCGTAGCGAGCGCCATGGGTAGCTCGTTTCTGTTGTGGACCGGCGCGCGGTCTGTTGGGATCACAGACAGCCTGTGGGGATGATCGAGAATTTGCGGCCGGCGAGTCTCAGCCGGCGAGCTCGATCGCCTGGGCGGGGCAGAGCTGCTGGGCCTCCCACACCTTTGCGCTCAGCTCCGCGTCCGGTTCGGGATCGAGTAACGAAACCAGGCCCTCGTCCTCGTCGTGTTCAAACACCTCCGGGGCGGTGAGCACGCAGAGCCCGGCGCCGATGCACCGGTCCCGATGAGTACTGATCCGAACGGTCCGGCTCATCCGGTCCTCGGTTCCCGACCTGCCCGGCCCGTCACCTCGGTGGGGCTGGCCGGGACCGGCAGGTGGTACGGACAGCTTCGGCGCTCCGGGAACAGGAACGCGTCGGCCAGATCGATGGACAACGTGGCCTCCACGGATAGAAGATCAGCCAGGCTGGGGAAAGACGGGTAGGACAGACCCGGCAGCAGGTTGGACCCAGCAGACAGTTAAAGGTGTGGCGGTGCGGCACGCAATGGTGCCAATGCCGGATCCGTCCTTCTCTTAACAGGCGCTTTAGCGGCACACTGGCGTGTGGACATGGGTGCGGGCGGGCTTCAGCGCGGGGCAAGGACCGCGTCAGCCGGTGACTTCAGAATCAGCGGGTCCGACATTTTTGCGGCGCGGAAGGCKAGCGGGCGGGAATTTACATTCCGGGCCCGGTGAACTGTTCGGCGCCGAATGGACGGTCCCGACGGACCGTCAAATGTAAGGGCCACCGGGCGCTCCCTCCCACACGGCCCGGGATGGGTGGGAGCGGGCGGGGGCCGCGCACACCGGCGCCCGCAAATCGGGCCGGCGTCGGCCGGGGAGCTTGTGCCCGGACAAATCCGTGTGATCGGGGAGAGGTTGGTAGTGGTCCGATGGTTGGGAACACRACTGGGAATACGGAGAGGTGGCTCCGGCAGTTTCACCCGGGGCCGCCGGACGGGCCGTTGCTGGTCTGTTTTCCGCACGCGGGCGGCGCGGCGAGCTTCTACCTCCCGATGGCCAGGGCGCTGTCGGCGACCACACGGGTGCGGGCCGTGCAGTACCCGGGGCGTCAGGACCGCCGGTCGGAGCCGCCGCTGACGACCATCGTGGCCCTCGCGGACGCCCTTGCCGAGGTGCTGGACGCGTTCACCGGCCAACAGGTGGCGTTCTTCGGCCACAGCATGGGGGCGATCATCGCGTTCGAGGTGATCCGGCGGCTGGAGACTGCGGGCCGCCCGGGCCCGCGGGTGCTGTTCGCCTCCGGCCGCCGCGCGCCGTCGGTACGTCGCGGGGACCGCGTCCACCTGCTCGACGACGCCGGGTTCCTCCGCGAGATCCGCGCCCTCGGCGGCACCGACCCGCGTGTCCTCGACGACCCGGAGATGCTGGCGCTGGTGCTGCCGCCCGCCCGGGCCGACTACCGGGCGATCGAGACCTACGTGGGCCCGCCCGACGCGACGGTGCGCACCCCCGTGACCGTGCTCGTCGGCGACACGGACCCGCACGCCACGGCGGCCGACGCCCAGCGGTGGCGCGACCACACCAGCGGGGACTTCGACGTGCGGGTGTTCCCCGGCGGGCACTTCTACCTTGTCGACCAGCAGCCGGCGGTGACCGCGACGATCGTCGCCGTGCTGCGGGACGGGCCGGGGGCGGGCCAGCGGCCGGCGACCGGCCCGGCGCCGCGGCTGCCCGGCCCGCGGCCGTCGGACAGCGGCAGCCTGACCCGGTCACTGCGCACGGGGAGTACGGGCCGGCCCGAGAACGGCCCCGAAAAGAAATGAAAGAGCCTGAAAAGAAAAACTTCCTCGTGTCCCGCGTCAAGATCTTGGCTCAGAAATCTTGACCTGAAGGTTGGGTATTTCCGATCTTGGTGGGGGGTTTGAGGGTGGGATTGTGGTGGATCTCGATCGGCCGGTGGAAACCGAGGGCCTCGT
>NZ_MOME01000044.1:0-56624 GCF_001983005.1 Protofrankia sp. BMG5.30
GCGATGGCAATCACGTTTAGTGACCGCTGGCCGTCCGCTGAGACCTACTGATCAAATCCGCCGGAAACACTGATCACGAGACACTCCCTCACCGTGCCGCCCGCCACGACCCGGTGGCGGACGGGACGTAGCCGGCCGTTGGTCCAGCGGGTGAGGATCRTCYCCGAGAACAGCTGTAGCGCTCCGGGCACGACAGGCACCGGGATCCAGCTTCCGTCGGGTAGCTGCGCCTGCAGCCCGGCGTAGTCGCCGCTCTGGTGCAGGATCGTCACGGCCGAGGTGTCCGTGTGTTCCAGCAGCAGGAGCTTGTCCTCGTCGGAGGCGGTGTCCGGGTAGGTCCAGGTCGGGTAGTCGTTGACGACGAAGCTGGTGTAGGGGGGCTCGTCGTGCGGGAAGCTGCCGGCGGGCAGGCCGAGGATGCGCTCGTACAGGCCCAGCGCGCGGCGGGCCAGGCCGATGGCCGCGTCGGTGTAGGCGAAGGCGACCTCGCGCAGGTCGGGGTCCTGCGGCGGCCAGACGTTGGCGTCCTCGTGGAGCCCGAGCCAGCGCCGGCCGACTCCGGCCGCGGTGGCATCGGCCGGGTTGTCGAACTGGGCGATCGAGTACCGCTCGAGCTCCAGGCGGCCGAAGTCGTCGGGCCACTGGCGCCAGCCGCGGTAGGGATGCCCGGTGGGGCTGGCGAGCGAGGCCTTTTCGGCATGGGGCAGCCGCAGGATGCGCCCGATCCGCCGCTCGAAGTCCTCGATCAGTTCCAGCGGGACGCCGTGGTTGACCACCTGGATTAGTCCGATGCTCTCGGCCGCGTCGCGGATCCGCATCAGCAGGTCGGCGGGGGCGTCCTCGGCGAGGGCCGCCTGAAAGTCGATGACGGGAATCGTGTCGCTCATGGCGGATGTCCCTCCGGGGATGTCTCGGGGATTGCGGTGCCGGGATGTCGAGATCGGGAGCGAATTGTCAGGACAAGGCGCGAACGGACCGTGGGATGAATATCAATAGATATGGACAGATGCGAACAAATACGGACAGATATGTGAAGTACGGGGCCGATACGCCGGTCAGGACCAGGGCGTGCTGGGGCGCGGCTGGCGGACACCGTCCACGGTCAGGTCGACCCGCTCGTTCAAGAACGCGACAAGAGCAGCGATCTTCGGGATCTCTGGAATGGATTCGGCGTAGCTCCACGCGATGTCGTCGATCCGCGTACCGTCCGGTCCCTCGTAGGACCAGTACCGCGCTTCGCCCTTGTACGGGCAGCGGGTGCGGGTCGGTGCCGGTGTCAGCCGGTCCCATCGCACGTCGAGCTTGGGCAGGTAGTAACGGATCGGCAGCCCGGTCTCGAAGAGCAGGGTCGGATGGTGGGTGTCGGCCAACAGCTCGCCGCCGACGCGGACCTCGATGTGCCGCGACGAGGGCAGCGCGTCGACACGCTTGTAGGGGTCGCGGGGGTGGACGAAGACCTCCTCGTCCTCCTCGTACCAGGCGTCGGCCCTGTCCCAGTAGAAGGCGACGTGGTCGGCGAGCTCGGCCACGTCGGGGATCGGATCCGGGTAGGCCCAGACCGCGTTCTCGGCGCTGCGATCACCGACGGTGATGGTGAAGTAGGACGCGTCGCCCTTGCGCGGGCAGCGCGTGTGGTGGTCAGTGGGGGTGAGCAGGTCGAATCGGACGTCCGCGCGCGGGAAGTAGTACACCGGCAGGTGCCCGGTCTCGAAGACGTACAGCGTCCGGGTGCTGTCCGCGATCACCTGCCCGTTGAAGAGCACCCGGATCCGCCGGCCGTTCGGCTCGGTCCGCACGGGGCGCAGGTCGCGCGGCCGCGGCGAGAAAGGATCCCGCTCACCTGTCTCGGTCGCGATGGAGCCGGTTGATGTTCCGGTCGATGTCGTGCCGCTCATGTCCGGACTCCCTTTCCGTTTGTCGATGTCGTTGTGCTGGTGCCGGTGCCGGGCTCGCCGACGTCTCCGCGGCGACAGGGCGTCCGGAGGTCACGCTCTCTCCTGCCGTGGCTGGCAGTACCCGCGTAACCCGCGTACCTGACCCGGCGAGCGGTGTCGACGCAGCCCTGGGCAGATCAGACGGCTCGAGGTGGCAACGGACCGTGTGCGCAGGCGCTCCGACCGGCCCGGACAGCAGCCGGACGGGAGGAGCCACCCGGTCACACAGGCCGTCCAGCCGGTGGGGGCAGGTCCAGGCGAACCGGCAGCCGGCCCGCCCCACCGAATCCGGACGGCCAGACACCTGGCCCGGCACACCGTCCCCGGCCAGGCTGTCGGTGTACGGATGGTGCGGGCCGGACAGCACGGCGGAGGTGGGACCGACCTCGGCAATCTGCCCCTGGTACAGGACGGCCAACCGGTCCGCCAGGTAGCCCACGACGGCCAGGTCGTGGGAGATGAACAGGTAGGAGACCCCGCCGGTGTCCCGCGCGGCCGCCAGCAGCTCCAGCACAGCGGCCTGAACGCTCACGTCCAGCGCTGACACCGGTTCGTCGCAGACGACCAGTTCGGGTTCGCCGGCGAAGGCCCGGCCGATGGCCACCCGCTGTTTCTGCCCGCCGGACAGCCGGGCGGTCCGCAGCGGCAGGAGGCGAGGGCCGAGCTGGACCCGGCCGGCAAGGTCGGTGACCGTGCCCGAGCCGCGCATTCGTCAGTGGCCGGACCGCCACCCCGAGCGTGTAGGACTGTCTCCAGTCACCGGTGACGAACCCGCCCAGCCAGTGCAGGTACCGGCTGGGCAGCGGCTGGTCCAGCCGCAGCTGGTGGCGCAGCGCGTCCACGGACGCCTGGCTCGCCTCCCGGCCGAGCACGGCCCGGGCGACGTCACCGGGGATCAGCTCGGTCGCGACGAACACCAGCAGGCTGACCGCCAGCAGCGTGACCGGGATCGTCAGCAGCCGTCTGACCAGGAAACGCGCCACACCCGATCAGGCCCTGATCACGGTCGTCAGGTCCAGGAACGCCGACGGGTGCGCCCGCAGTCCTTTGATCCGGTCGGTCCGGTAGGCGCGGACCGCACCGTTCCACACGCTGACGATGACCGGCACGTCCTCGTTGAGCGCCCGCGCGATGATTTCCGCCTTTTTCTTCCGTTCGGCCGGGTCGGTGGCCGCGTCGTAGGCGGTGGCCGCCGCGTCCACGACCGGGTTGGCGTATTTGGAGCCGTTCCACACCCCTGGCTCTTCACCATCGGGATGATGAACTGGCTCGCCGTGGGCCGGCCCGCCCAGTCGACCAGGTTCGCGGTCGTGAACAGCCACGGGGTGTCGGTGTTCTGGTCGCCCCCGTAGAACGCCCCGGAGGTCTGCTGGTCGAGGTCCACGGTGATTCCGACCTGCTTGAGCTGGTCCTGGATGACCAGCGCGTAGGACCTGTTCGGCGGGTCGAAGCTGAGAGTGAAACGCAGGTTGTCCACGCCCGCGGCGGCCAGCAGCGACCTGACCTTCGCCTCGTCCCTGGCACGCTGCTGGAGATCGGTCGGCGCGCTGGCGAACGATGGCGCGAAGAGATGGTCGTTGCCCAGGACACCGACCCCGTTGTGCACGCTGGTCAGCACACCCGGCCGGTCCAGGGCGTACGCGACCGCCTGGCGGACCTCCTTCCGCGTGAACGGCGGCCTGTCGACGCGCAGCGTGAACGCGGTCAGGCCGGTGCTGTTCACCTTGTCGACGGCGATGGAGCCGCCGCCCGCGACCGGGCCCACCAGGCCGGCGTCCGACAGGATCTGCCCGTCGACGGCGCCGCTCTGCAACGCGAGCAGATCGGCCTGCTCGTCCTTGTAGAAAGCCACCCGGACGCCGTCGAGATACGGCTTCCCGGAATCCCAGTACCTCGGGTTGCGGGTGAACGACGCGCCCGTGCCGCTGTCATAGGAGTTCAGCAGGAACGGGCCTGTGCCGATCGCCTTCTGGGCGAACGTGCCCACCTGGTAGTCCGGCTTCAGGATGAGCGCATTGTAGTTGCCGGCGGACACCAGGTAGGGAAACTCCGAGAACGGCCGCTCGAGGCGGAACACGACCGTGTCGGAGCCCGCCAGCGAGACACCGCCRGCCTTGAGCACCGTGTCGAACGCCGACAGCGCCGCGGACTTGTTCGCGGGATCGAGCAGACGGTCGAACGACGCCTTCACCGTGGCCGCGTCCAAAGGTGTGCCGTCGGAGAAGACGGCTCCCTGGCGGATGGTGAACGACCAGGTCCGGCCCGTCTCCGACGACGTCCACGCGGTCGCCAGCCGGGRCTGCAGCTGGAAGTCGGAGTCCAGCCAGATCAGGTAGCCGGCGACGAGCTGGACCAGGGCGATCGCGGTGCCGTCGTACATCGTCACCGGATCCAGCGCGGTCGGCGGCGGCGGAGCACTCAGGGTGACGGCGCCTCCCCGCTTCCCGCCCGCGGCCGAGGACGCCGAGGAGTCGGCGGCGTCCGCGTCACCCGTCGAACCGCCGCACGCCGCGAGGAGCGCGGCAAGCCCGCCGGCGCCGGTACCGGCCAGCAGGCMGCGTCGAGTCAGCAGCGCCCGCACCGGATGCTCGGCGGACGCGGCCGTCATCCCGGCTGTTCCGGTCGTCCGAATCGGCATGACCGTCTGAACCGGCGCTGTCGGCTGAATCGGCATTGTCCGGGTCGGCGATTTTCTCACGAGGGTCCTCCGCGGAAGGGTGAGTGAAGCGCGGCGGATCAGGACCTGTGCCACGAACCCCCGTGTCCGGCGGCGGCCCGCGTAAATGACCATGTGACTCGGGCACGGCGGGAGGCACATGGGAGACGGTGGAACGCGTGGTGCTTGCTGACGGTGAACCGCCGGGCCTGCGCAGACGGGGCCGTACAGGCGGCAGCCGATCAGCCGCGGTGACAGCGCCCGCAGGTCATCCGCATGAGGTCGATGTGTATCCGGGTGACCAGGAGAACTGTTCTCCATACACCATCAACGGCACCATGACCATCCCAACCAGTCAAGTGGGCAATACCTGTCAGCGACCCACCGACTTCGTGAACACGGAAAAAACGGATACGATCGAACGTGGATGCGGCAGGACCGTCCGGCGACGCCCCACCCCAAGCGGCAGACGGCCAGCCCGGACGGCCTGACGGCCGCCCGGGAGCGGGAAGCCTCGGCAACCGGCCGGCTGCCCGTAGTCCAGGGAGTACCCGTGATCGACCTGCCGTTCCACCGGCCCGGCCGCTTCTGGCGGGGCAACCTCCACACCCACTCCGACCGGTCCGACGGGGCACTGCCGCCGGCGGAGATCGGGCGCCGCTACCGGGAGGCCGGCTATGACTTCCTGGCCATCACCGATCACTTCCGGGCCAGGTACGGATTCCCGCTGACAGACACCCGGCCGTTGCGCGCCCCCGGATTCACCACGCTGTTGGGCGCGGAGCTGCATGCCCCGCGCACCGAGTTCTCCTCGGAGTGGCACATCGTCGCCGTAGGGCTGCCACTCGGCTTCCCGCCTCCCGAGCCCGGCGAGAGCGGACCGCACCTGGCCCGCCGGGCCCGGGCCGCGGGCGCGTTCATCGGCATGGCCCACCCCGCGGCTTCGCTGCTCACCCTCGCCGACGCCGAAAGCCTGGACGCAGCCCACGCGGTCGAGGTCCACAACGCGCTCTCGGCCCGCGAGGACCGGGGCGACAGCTGGCATCTGACCGACATCCTGCTCAACCGGGGGCACCGGCTCGGCGCCTACGCCGCCGACGACGCGCACTTCCAGCCCCAGGACCCGCCGGGCTGTGCGGCCTGGGTCCAGGTACGCGCCGACACCCTCACCCCGGAAGCGCTCCTCGCGGCCCTCAAGGCCGGCCACTACTACTCGAGCACCGGACCCGACCTACACGACATCCAGTTCCACGACGGCATGGTCACGGTGAGCTGCTCACCGGTGCGCAAAATACTGGTCACCGGAGGCGCTCCGGGCGCACAGGTGATCGAGGGAGAATCGCTGACGAAGGGCTCCCTGCCCGTCGCGATGTTCGAACAATGCGGATACTGCCGGGTCACCGTCGAGGACAGGACCGGAGGACGCGCCTGGAGCAACCCGATCCGCCTGGAACCGGGCGGGGTCAAACGGTCGTAGCGACGCCCCGCCAAGCGGCACGCGGCCAGCGTGGGYGGCCTGGCGGCCACCCGGGAGCGGGATGCCTCGGYGACGCCGGAAGACGGGGATCACCGACCTGGTCGAGGGTGCGGGAGGCAGGAAAGGAGGACGTGGGAGCTGGGAGAACAGCGGCGGTCAGTGCGGGTCGTCGTAAGGTGACCCATGTGAGGAGACATATTGCGTTTGAGCGTCTGCACAACTTCCGGGATCTGGGTGGCTACTGGGCCGCTGATGGCCGCACGGTGCGCTGGGGCCGGCTGTTTCGTTCCGACTCGCTGGGTAAGCTGCGGGGCCAGGACTGGGATCGCTTCCTCGCTCTAGATATCCGTACCGTAATCGACCTTCGGTATCCCTGGGAGATCAAACRCAGTGGACGCGTCCCGCACTATCAGGGGCTGTCCTACCACAACCTGAGTATCGAGCATCAGCCGTATAATCAGGCAGGCCTGGACTCGGACGTCGAGCCCGCCCGTTTCCTGGCCGACAGGTACACCGAAGTCGCCCACGACGGCGTCAAGGAGTTGCGGCGTGCATTGAATATCATTGCCGACAGCACCGCTYCGCTGGTCTTTCACTGCCACTCCGGCAAAGATCGCACCGGCCTGCTGGCCGTGCTGGTTCTTGCTCTGCTCGGGGTGCACGAGGACGACATCGTCGCCGATTTTACCTTGACCGATCTAGCCACCGAACGCCYGGTCGCTGAATGGAACGCTGATTACCCCGACCTGACTCTCAGGTGGCCCGCCTACGGCCGCGCCCCTGCTGAGATCATGCGGCTCTTCCTAGCCGACCTGATTACGCGGTACGGGTCGGTGTATGGCTATGCCGCTGAGCAACTCGGCGTTGACGACGGCCTGGTGACAGCACTTCGTAGACAGCTATTGCATCCCTGAATCTGTCCCGCGAACCCGCGACCTGTGGGGGAAACTGAATATCGCCGTCCGTTACAGCACGCCTTATCGTCCGCGGCTGGGATCGTTGCGCTGCATTTTGGAGGGAGGACGGGGCTGCGGGGAAGAATCTGAATCAGTACGGCTGGGGTTGTTCCGGAGACTGCGGGGAAAGGCAAGCGCAGTAATAGTTGCAGGAGCGGTCGGGGATGACGACTCAAGCGCGGCCCCTTGTGAATTGAGCGAGACGGCGATCTTGGATCTGGGGGTACGCCAGGCCATGGGGGTGTCGGGGCGGTGGATGATCCAGTCGGTGTCGCGGAAGTGGGAGGAGAGGGCGCGGCCGAGCAGGGACGCGTCGAATGGTCCGCTGGACTCGAAGACGCCCAGGGACAGCGGCCTGCCCAACTCCCCTTCCCACCTGTTTGCCCACTCGGCCAGCGCCGAAAAGGCGCCCATCACCGTCTGCTTGTCAAGGTATCCGTGGCCGCCCATGAAATCGCCCGGGTACCGGTCGGAGTGATGGGCCCTCCAGTGCGCACGGGCGGCCCGAACCACGGCGGTGCTGTTGATGTCGAGGTCGACGTCGCTGGGCACCGGTTCCAGGCCGAGGCGCCACATGGAGTCGTACGGGCGGCGCAGGGGACGGTCCTGGCTGTCGCCGAACCACTCCCGCAAGCGCCGCGTCGCCTCCGGGCTGCCGACCAGGTCCTCCTCGCGCGGCAGCGTCTTGTGGATTCCGGCGAAGAAGACGGCGCCGGTCCCCTTGAGGCGGATGTCGACCTGGGACGGTTCGATACCGTCGCGCCGCAGCGCCTCCAGAATCTCCGTACCGAACCGCTGGTAGAGCGCCGGGGTCATGCCCATGGGCGCCTCGCCAGTAAGCATCCACTTGACCTGGACCGGGTTGATGCCGAGGAAGTCCAGGTCGCGCTTGGTGATGGCGTAGCCGGAGTCGTCCCGCGGCCACCAGCTTGGGAACTCCTCCTCGCCGTCGAGGATCCGGATGATCCGGCTGTCGAGCGGGTCGGCGGGGTCGAGCGGGGTCGTGATCGTGAGGGGCCGCCATCGGTCGCCGGCTTCCTGGAGAACCGGCGTCGGCCTTTCTGCCGTGTCGTTCGCCGGGCTCTCCGGCGCCTCGCCGGCGTTCGCCAGTGTTGTCGCCGCATCGTCTGCCAGGGTTTCCGCGGCGTCGTCCAGGACGGGGACGCCGATGGTGACGTTGCTCGCCGCGGTCTGCTCCGCGGCAGCCGCCGGGGCCTTGCCGGTGAAGACGCCATCCAGCGTGACTAGGCGGTCGCCCGGCAGCGTGACCAACTCCTTCTGCGCGAAGAAGCCGATGCCGGTTGTGGGGATGGACAGGATGTCCCGCGCGGGCTTGCGGTCGGCCAGGATCACGGCGCGGCCGCCGCGTTTCTCCAGCCAATCGGCGACGATCTGGCGGTCCGCCGCCCAGCTTGCCAGCGGCCGGTGGCGCGCTTCGAAAGTGTCGCCGACGTTCAGGCCGGCCCACTCTGGCTGTACCGATCCCTCTTGCCAGGTCAGTGCCCGATAGGCGATCACTTCGGTGATGCCGCGGCTGGCGAGGACCTCCTGGGTCAGCTCGTACTGGGTACGCAGGAAATCCYGCAGTGCGTTACGATTGTAAGCGAGTTCCCGGCTTACAGCGTCGCGCACCTTCGGGTTTGTCTGCCACTCCAGCACCCTGGTGAGGCCGAACTCCTCCTTGGCGGCCTCCTGCAGCGCCAGCACGCGCACGTTGTTGTTGGAGCCGTACGACCAGGCCCCCATCACCTCGCTGACCGCGATCCAGCGGACCAGGGTTTCGGCGCGCGGGTCGTCCATGCGCACCACCTTGTTCGGGCGGTGTCGGGGGTTGGCCAGGTCGAGTTCGTCGACGCGGAGGACGTCGGCCCCGATCGAGGGGTACTGCTCGTGGTGCGGCACGAGGACGTAGCGGCCGTCGCCCAGGCGGTGCCCCATGTTGGTGCCGACGACCAGGCCGAACGCCGCGAGGACGAGCTCGGGCGTCGAAGACCGCATCCGCGCGGCGATGGCCTGGATGGCGATGGTCTTGGCCTGGCTAGTGTCGGTGATACGACCGTCGTCGGTCAGCAGCGCCTCGCCGATTCGCTGATGGTCGATCCGCTCCTGCGAGCCCGGCGGCGGGGGCAGAGGGTAGCGCGGCTCGGGCGTCGACTCGGGCAGCGTGACGTGGTCACCAGGCGGTCTGGGCAGCAGCGGATCGGTTCCGGTCGCGTGCTCCGCGACCTGGCCGAACCGCTCCATAACCACGTCGTGCAGGTCAGGCCGACCGAGCTGCTCGAAGAGGGGGCGCAGGCTGTCGAGCTGCCGCCGCATGATCGCGATGTCGCCCGGGGGGATCGGGTTGTCCACCCAGGAGAACACGTGCGGCTCGATCTGCCGGTAAAAGGTGCGGACGAACGGGTTCGCGGCGTCCGGGAGGGGACCATGCGACGCGGCGCTGTCGCCGATCGCGATCAGGCTCTGCCATGCCCCGAGGACGAGCTGGTCGACAGTGACGCTGTGGGTGGCGGTCAGCGCATAGTGCAGGCCGAGGAACACGCCGTCGCGGGTCGCGGCCACCCCCCGGTCCGCCAGTTCGGTCAGGTTCTGATAGCGAGCGAAGGTCGGCTCACCAGGCATGTGGTCGGTGTAGACCTCGCGGAGCCCCACCGGGTGCGACAGCGGGACGCGGGCGCCCACCGCCCGGCCGACGTACGCGTCGAGCACCTTGACCCTTGCGTCCTCGGTCCGTGCGTACTTCTCATAGACGGCCCGGGTGCCGTCGTCGAACGTGACCAGCTCCCTGTTCGCGATGCCATCACCATGGCCGAGCGTCCCCCTGGCGACCACGCGCGCGCCGGTGACCGGGTGCGCGGGCAGCGGGAGCGCGCTGGTGGGGGGCGTGGCGGCGGTGGTGGACGGCTCGCCGTTCAGCACGGCGTCGAGTTCAGCCTGGACGCTCGGCCAGTTCGTGGCGAAGCCGGGGTGAAGGTTCATGTTCTGGACCTCGGAGAGCGGGACCCAGGCCAGCGCCACGGACTCACCCTCGACCGGCCGGACCGGCACCCGCCGGTCGACCGAGACGATCACGGTGTCGTACGACCAGCCGCCGTGGTCGTCCCGGATGACCCGCTCGACGCGGACGTGGGCGGGATCGAGGTCGCTCTCTTCGGCGGTCTCGCGGATGGCGGCTTCCGCCGCGGACTCGTGGCTGTCGCGCGCGCCTCCGAGCAGCGCCCAGGTTCCCCCCTGGTCGGTGTCCGCTCCCCGATAATGCATGAGCACGTCCACCTGGCCGTCCGCGGCGCGGTATATGGGCAGCAGCCCGGCGGCGCCGAACCGGCCCCAGTGCGCGTGGCCCTGGGCGCAGTTCACCCAGCCRTCCCCCGCCATCGCGGGCAGCGCGGGCGCCTGGGGGCGCGGCGCGCTGCGATCCGGCATCGCCTGGATCGCGGCGGCCAGGGATTCGGCCGCGCCCACCCACGTCGTGTTGGCCTCGTGCAGGAGCCGTTGCAGGGTGAGCGCGTTCTCCCGCGCCGTGGGAATGTCGAGCAGGATCTCCCGCAGCTTGTCGGTCCAGCGCGGAACGTCCACCTGGTCCTCGAAGCCCTGCTCGACCAGGCTGAGCCGGGTGATCTCGGGCGGGAAGCAGCCCGGGTCGCCGAAGAAGGCCCCAACGCCGCTCGTAGTGGGCAGGAGGACGGGCAACCCCGCGCCCGCGGCCTCCAGTCCGACCAGCCCAAAGCCCTCCGCCTGCGAGGGCATGACCATCACGTCGGCCTGCCGCATGTCGGCCAGGATCTCGTTCCGATCGATCGAGAACGGCTTGACCACAACCTCCCGGCCGGCGATGTTGGACAGCCGTTCCTTCACTTCCTCCACGGTCTCCTGAGCGGCGCCGCGCACGGTGAGCTGGACGTCAATACCCTCCTCCAGCAGTCGGCGGACCATGAGCGCGGCGTGGTGGGCCCCCTTCTGCGGGGCGTCGGCGCGGCCGACGAGCAGCACGTGGCGCGTCCGCTCCCCGTCCCAGGGCAGTAGCTGCTGCTCCTTGAAGGGCACTCCAGGGATGATCTGGTGGACGGCAGGGACGTGATCGCCCGGGTTGGTGGCGGCGAGCCGCTGGGCCTCGTTCTCCAGCACCGGGCCAACCGCCGCGACCATGTCGGCGGCGGCGACCATGCGGCGTTCGATGCCCTCGAACTCCACCTCCAGGTCCGGCCGGTTCGCCACCCGGGCGAGCGCGCCGGTCACCATGTGGATCACCTGGACGAACGGCGTGTCCGGGTACAGCTCGTTGCGCACCTGCAGCACCTCGGGGCCGGAGTAGCGGCTGTGTCCGATAATGGCGTCCACGTCGGACGGCAGGTCCTCGCCGTCGTACACAAGCTGTTCCTGCTCGCCGCGGTTGGGGTCATACCGCCGGGGCCCGATGAGGTGGATGCGGTCGCCGGAGGCGTCCGGCGGCACCTCGTGCCCGACGCGGACGAAGAGCTCGTGGCCGGCGGCCGCGRGCCCTTCGACGAGCTTCTGGTTGACGGCCACGATGCCGCCCCTGTGGGGGTCCCATTCGGTGCAGTAGGCGAGGATGCRCAGGCTGAACCGGCCGGCGTCGTGCCGCCGGGCCAGCTGCGCCCACTCCTCGACGAACTCCTGCCAGACCGCCTCACGGTCGGCGGGGTGCGCCTCGGCCAGGCGTCGCTGGTAGTCGTGGAGCAGCTGCTCGCGCTCCTGGACGTAGGCGGCCCGCAGCTCCTCGTCCGCGGCATCGACGTACCGCGCGCGCAGCGCCTCGCTACTCGTGGGGCCAGGCTGCGTGGYGGCGCCAGGTTGCGTGGCAGCGCCCGCCCAGGGCGGCGAGGGCGGGGTGTGTCCCCGGGGCTCGATGTCCCTGGCGGTGCCCGCGAGCTCGACCTTCCAGCGGGACCGCTCCTCGTCGGAACGGGCCGCCTCCCACTTGCGCGACAGCCACGCGTACTCGCGCATGCGGGCAAGCACGCACTGGTCGCTCCTCGGGGCCTCCTCCGGGACCAGGTGCTCGGGCACGACGCCCTGCTCCGAGCCCTCCTGGACGGTGGCGAGCTCCTGCATCATGTCCGTGATCTCGTGGAGCCAGGTGCGCGCAAGCATGTCCGTCCGTGCCAGCCGTACCAGGTGCGGGTCCTCGGCGGTGCCGGAGCGCACCTCCGTCTCCCCCATGTAGCCGGGTGCGGGGGTCTCCTCCACGGGACGGAAGTGCTGCGGCCCGAACGCCCGCGTCTCCACCCGCAGCACCGTGCCGTCCGCTACCCACTCAAGGGCGGTTACGTCTTGGTCGAAATCCGACAGGCGCAGATCTTCCTCAGCGCCGGCCCGGGCGATCTCCAGCGACACTGGCCGAGGATCAGTGACGACGTATGCAGTGCCGGCGATCTCGGGAGAGGTGACGGTCGTCCCTGGCCAGATGGAGAACCGGCGGCCAGGTCGGGTGTCGCGTCCACTTGCGGGGCCGGTGTCACGGCCGCCGTCGGCATGGGACCGCTGCAGAACGTCCAGTGCAACGCCGCAGCTCCCGCAGTGCGGGATAACCGTCCGCACGGGCAGGCCGAACAGGAACTCCCCCATGGCGCCGCAGCCAACGCAGCGGCCGGTATAGCGGTTGATCAGCTCGCCGTCCACGGTCACCAGACCGTTGTGCCAGGTCGTGTCGATGGAGTTCTGCTCGTGGCAGGGGTACAGATCGAGGTAGGGGTGGGTCTCGTCTCTGATGTGCGCGACCGCGAAGACACGAGTGCCCTCCTTGCTGGCTGCGGGCAGTGAAGCCGGTGACCTCGACCAGGGGGAGACTCGAGGATATCACTAAAAATTCAGCTATCATGATATTTAGAGAGAAAAATTATCTAATGGCGTACATACGACAATCTATGCCTTTGTTGTTTTTGCGTTGTTGAAGGGAGCGGAGAGCGGCACGGGCGTCGGGGCCGCGGATGGGCATCCATGACAGGCTGGGGAAGATGAGGAGCGATGTTGCAGGATGACGTGATCCGGGCCGAGTACACGCGGCTAAGGAACGCCGCGATCGGGGTGCTCGACGCGATGTCGGACGCGGAGAACCCATCGGCGCGAGTCGATGTCGCACTCCGGAATTTGCGTGCTGTGTTGAGCGGCGACACGCCGCGGCAGTCCGATACGGAGCGCGGAGCGCTTGATCCGTTCGAGCATTCGCTCGCGGCGAGGCTGTATGTGGGCCGGCAGGCGGAACCGATTCCTCTTCCGCAACGGGCGGCGGACCTGCGGCGGCGACTCGCCGGAGACCGGGGCCTGGATGAGCGGCTACCCGGCGAACTGTCCCGTAACGTGGTCATCACGGAGCTACGCGCGATGATCGTCGCCAGCCTGTTGAAGGAGCTGGCCGCCCGGCTTTCCCCGGGGGCCGCGTTCGGTCCCGGCCAGAGTGGCGATGAGCTGGCGCGCCTCGCCACGGACCTGGCCAAGGAGTTGCTGGACCAGACGTTTGTCGGTGAGTAGCGGTGAGTTCTCGGTCTTCTCGATTCTTCGCTGCTCTATGCCCCGCCTCATCTCCACGCCAGTCCGGTCCAGGCGGGGCGTCGCTAGGCCGGTCCCGCTCAGGCGGGGGTCAGATGTCGCGGAGGAAGGCCTCGGCTTGGCGGCGGAGGATCGGGGGGGCGGCGGACCAGACCGGGGTGCGCATCACCTCGCGTAGCTTGACCTCCTTCACTTCCCGGGGGGCGTCCTTGCGCAGGCCAACGTGTGGCCACATCTGGTCCAGGTTGTCGTACGGGAGATCCCAGGAGACACCGATGGTGGACTCGGGGATGYCGGGCGGCGGTGGAGGCACGACGAGGACCTCGTCGGCGGTGGTAGCGGGGGTGATCTCGATGAGCGTGAGGCCGAGCCGTTCGACGGCGTCGCGGAGCAGCACCCGGTGACCTTCGATGGTGTCGGTAGAAGGTGGTTCACCATCGAAGAAGAGGGCGAGCGCCCAGCCGGACTCGCTGGTGCGGGCGAGCTCCAAGACGAGGCGGGTGCCCGTGTCGTCGGTGAAGGAGCGGTGCGCGATRCTCCCCGCCGTCCCGGGGCCTTCGGTGCGGGGGGCTTCTTCGAGCCGGAGCGTGTCGAGCAGCCGCCGTAGCTGGTCGGCTGTCAGCTCTCCGTGGGAGAGCACCTGGAGGGCGGGCCAGAGCATGACGAAGATCCCTTCTTCAGCTTTCTTCAGACTGGGGCATCCGGGCCAGGAACGTCCCGACGATCTATTCATCTCTCGGAAATCCCGAAGTCTGGGCCGTTGGCATACAGATGATAGAGATGAGGATCAGTCTCAGCGGAGCCAGGTGGACGGCCGGTAGCCCGGAGGGCGGTGCCGTATGGCATGTCAGCTGTCCTCGCCGCTCGCCGCAGGGTTGAAGTGGCCGGGTGGGGTGGGGGTGACGGGTAGGGGGCGGTCGGGTTCGTGGCGGTCGGGGCGGCAGGCGCGGAACGGTCCGGAGGGTCCGCACAGGACTGCCAGTTGGGGGTCGAGCAGGGTGGTGTGCCAGGTGGCGATGCCGGTGTTGGGATCGGTGCGGGCGTGTTCCCAGGCCCGCCAGAGCGCTTCGAGGCGGATGACGGCTTCGAGGTGGTCCCACCATTGGGCGCACCAGCGGAACTCCCCGCCGGTTGAGCGGGGGTAGGCCACCCGGAAGTACTGCTCGACCCAGTCGGTGACGCCGGCGAACGCCGGTTCCAGGGGCTCCTCCTGGTCCTGGCTGCTGTCGCTGACCGCCGGGAGAGCAGTAACAGGGTCTGTGGCGGTAGTGCGGGCGTCGAGGTCGGCCAGCAGGGTTTCCAGGGAGCTGAGCCGGGCGGCCAGGTCCGCCAATGCGCCAGTCAGCCCGGTGGTGGGGTTGGTCATGGCGTCGTCTCCATTCCCATCTCGCTGACGGGGCCGGGTGCGGTGGGGGTGGCGTGGGCGGTGAGGGTGGCCATGGCCTGCGCGGATGTGGTGGTGATCGCGGTGGCGTGTGGGCCGGTGTACCAGGGGCGTAGGCGGACCGCGGCCGCGCGGATGCCGGTGGCGAGTAGTAGGGCAGTGCCCTTGGGCATGGCGCGGATGTCGGCGGCGTCGAGGATCCGCTGGCGGCGCAGCGAAACCTGGGTGGACGGGCCGCCGCGGCTGTGTGACACCGAGGAGATTTCGATGTCGTGTTCGCCGACGAGCCGGGAGAGGTCTTCGGCGTGTTTGGGGTCGTCGATGCCGGCGCCGACGAGTTTGATGGTGGCGGCGGACCACAGGGCGTCCATGCCCTGTTCTCCCCATACTCCGACGCCTTGCCGGTAGGACTGCAGGATCGTGATGGTGACCAGGCCGCGGGAGCCCAGGTGGGAGTACAGCCGGGGCAGGTCGGCGATTTTGCAGATGTTCGCGGCCTCGTCGAGCATGATCCGCATGGGGGGATCGAGGCGGCCGCCGGCGGCTTCGGCGCGGCGGACCGCGGCGCGCATGACCTGGTCGGTGAACGCCGCGACCAGCGGTGATGCCGCGCCTTCGTCGTCCTTGGACAGCAGGTACAACGTGTCGCTGCTGGCGGCGAAACGGTCGACGTCGAACAGCGCCCTTTTTCTGCCTTTTGTGTGGCGGTCGGCGGGTGGGGTGACCCAAGTGAGGATCTGGTCGTTGCGCAGGCAACGGGCGGCGGCCCGAGCGGTTTCGTAGACGCCTTCGCGGGTTTCCGGGGCGCCGGCCTGGCGTCCGCGCAGGCCGGCGGCCACTGCCCGGTAGCCGTGGTCGTCGAGGAGGTCGGCGGGCCGGGGGCTGGCGGAGTCGTTGAGCCATTCGTAGACGTCGATCAGGCTGCGGCCGCTGGTGGCGGCGGCCAGCAGCAGGCTGGCGAGCAGGTCTCCGGCGGCCGCGGCCCAGAAGTCCCGGGATGCCTGCCCGCCGCGGATCTCCTGGAGGAAGTGGGAGGCGAGCCGGTCTGCGTCCTCGACCCCGCGCACGGCGGTCAGGGGGTTCCACCACCAGGTGGGTGGGGTGTAGGCGATCTGCTGGGGATCGAACACCCACACCGTGCCCCGTTGGGCGCGCAGGGCGGCGGTGGTGGCCCACAGGTCGGCCTTGTTCGCGGTGGCGACGACCGCGCCGGGGGCGTCGAGGATGACCGGGAYGGCCAGCGCGGTGGTCTTGCCGGCGCGGGGGGCCATGACCGCGACCGCGACGTCCTCGTCCGAGCCGTACAGCGGGGTGCCGCCAGGGGTCAGGTCCCCGATCGGCCAGCCCCGGTCCGTTTCGGACAGCCGGGGCAGCGGGGCCAGGGAGGGGCGCAGCGCGCGGGCCCGGGCGGCCGCGCCGGCGGGGGTGAGGGTCGCCAGGTCGCGGGTGGTGGCCAGTGACGGTCCGGCCAGCGCCCAGCCGCCGGGCTGCCGGCGGGGCCGCAGCCGCCGTACCAGCAGGATCACGCCGGTCACGGCGGCGGCGGTGAGTGCGGCGGTGAGGGTGAAGGTGACGGCCAGCCAGCCGGCGGGTACCCCGGGCCAGGTGGTGGCGGTGTCGGCGGCGGCCAGCGCGGCGAGGAACCGGCTGCCGAAGCCGGGCACGTGCCCGCCRCCGAGGGCGGCGGCCAGGCGGGCCGCGGCCCAGATCAGCCAGCCGGCGGCGACCAGCGTCCACAGCGCGCCGACGGCGAGCCAGGGGGCGAGGAGCTGGCCGCCGCGGGGGCCGTGAGGGGAGCTCACCGGCGGATCGCCTGATCGGAGTCGTACAGGTCGGCTTCCCGGGGCCGCAGGGTCATCTGCACGGGGATACCCAGCCGCCCCCCGGTTTTGATCAGGTATTTGCCGCGGCCGGGGTGGCGGGCACCGGGCTGCCAGGAGTCCGGCGCCGACCAGGAGGCGACCAGGGCCCGTTCCGGGACGGTCAGCGGGGCGATCTGATGGACTCGGTCGAGTTCGCGGGGCGGCAGCCCCGCGCAGATCAGGATCGCGGAGCGGTCCACGAACCCTCGTGCCTTGGCCCGGTCCTCCTCCGTCGGCAGCGCGTCCAGGTCGGCCAGTGAGTGGGTCACCATCAGCGACGCGATGCCCTTGGCCCGGTTGAGCCGGGTCAGGGCGTCGGCGTGCTCGACCAGCCCGGGGGCGCCGCGCAGCGCCCGCCACAGCTCGTCCATGACGGCCAGATGGTGGCGGCGGGGCGCCAGGTGCACGTCGGCGAGGGCGGCGGCGGCGTCAACGACCCCGAATCCGTAGGCCCAGGTGCACAGCAGCGCGGCGGACAGCAGGGTGTCTCCGGCGGCGCCCACCCGGGAGATGTCGACGGAGACGGCGGGGGCGTCGAGATCGATGGAGGTGCTGGTGGGTCCGTCGAACACCCCTGCCAGTGATCCCTCGGTCAGCAGCGCCAGGGTGGGCACGAGCTCGTCGACGCGGGTGGCGTACGCCTGCGGGCTGGGGGCGCGGGCGGCGGCGCGCAGCTCGTCCGGCCCGGATTCGATCATATGCAGGACGTCGGGCACGGTCGGGGCGGGCCGGCCGCGGTGGCGGTCTGCGAGCAGGTCGACGGCCCGGCCGAGGATGACTTCTTCGGCGTTGCCGATGCGGCTGCCGCGCACCAGGGAGGCCAGGGCGAGCAGCAGGGACAGCCGGCGGCCGCGGACCTCCCAGCGCAGAGCCGCGGCCTGCTCGGCGGGCAGGCGGTCCCATGCCTGCCCGAGCGGGCCGGCGTCCAGCGGGTTGATCCGGTCGAGGCCGCGGCCGACGCGGATGACCTGCCCGCCGAGGGCTTCCACGTGCCGGGTGTAGTCCGGTTTGGTGTCCCCGAGGATGAGGGTGCGGGTGCCGAACGCGGCCATGCCGGTGATCAGCCGGTGGGCCAGGGCGGTCTTGCCGGTGCCGGGCTGGCCGAGCAGGAACATGCCCGGGTTGGTGACCAGGCCGGCGTCCGCCCACAGCAGCGGGTCGAGGCAGACGACCTCGCCCCACAGCAGGTGCCGGCCGATCGGGACGCCGAGGGCCGGGGAGCCGCCGCCGGCGACGAACGGGTACAGCCCGCAGACCTGCACGGTGGTGCCCTGGTATTCGATGGTCTGTTCGACGTGGGCGGCGCGGCCCGCGCCGGGGGTTTTCCAGCCCCAGGCCGGGGCGACCGGGCCGGCATCCGCCGCGGTGACTACGGCGCCGGGGGCCGGTGACGGCGGGGCGGGGGGTGGTGGGGGCGCGGTGAGGGTCTGCTTCCGGGTGGCGTGACGTGGTGACATCCCGATCTCCTGGGTCAGTGGGGCCAGCGGCGGGAGAGCACCGGTGGGCAGATCCCGCACGGCAGAGTGGTGGCGAACCCGGCGGCCTGGCTGCCGTACATCCGCCGCAGCCGGATCTTGGACTCGTCGGCGCGGGACTCCACGTCCGCCACCGCCACCGGCAGCTCGGCGGCGTCGAGCACGGTCGTGGTCACGTACAGGGACATCAGGGTGACGCCGGCGCCGAGAGCTTCCTCGGCGGCGGCGCGGTGGGCGCGCTGGGCGTCGGCGGTGTCCCGGGCGGTGGCGTCCCGGCCGGTCTGGGCCCGGTAGGTCGCCCGGAACGAGGCGGCGGTGACCTCCCGTTCCAGCACGCGGGCGGCGTCCCCGGCCGAGAGTGGCCGGTAGAGCAGGGTGACCCGTCGTGGCCACCGGCCCGGGGCGATCAGCCGGGCCAGCACGTGCGCGGGGACCTGCTGGCGGGGGGCCTCCCGCCACGACCACGACACCGAGCACGCCCCGTCGTGGTCGTACTGGCCGCGGGACTCCACCGCGGTGACCGGGCCGGCCTCCGCCCAGTTCAGCAGGTCCGGGCTGTCACCGGCGAGCATCCGGTTGATCTCTCCGCGGGCGTGCGGGTCGTAGGCGGTGCGTACCACCCCGACGATCATCGCCGCGCTGGYCCGGCCCAGCACCGCCACCCCGCAGGTGCCGAGGGAGGACTCCAGCCCGGTCAGGGTATGACCGAACTCGGCCGCGGTCGCGGGCAGATCCGCCGGCCGGGACGGCGCCAGCCGCGGATCGAACGTGAGCGACACGTAGGTGTCGACGTCGGCGGCCGCGGCCGGGGCGGCCGCGACGAGCTCGCCCATCAGCTCGGTGGCCAACGGCGGGGCGTCCGCGGCGAGGCGGGCGGCGACGCTGTCGGCCAGGGTGGAGCCGGGATCGGGGGCGGTGGTGACGGTGACCGCGACCCAGCGGATCGCGGGAACGTAACCGAGACCGGCCAGCCAGCCACCCCAGTTGGCCACCCAGCCGTCGGCGTCGACGGGGTCCGCCAGCCAGGTCGAGGCCGGGGCCACGGCCAGGGTCGCGGTCACCAGCCCGCTGCGGCGATCCCACACCAGCCCGTAGTCCCCGCCGGCACCGTCGTCGGCGGACACCAGCGTGGTAGGCGCCAGCACCCCGGGCAGGGTCCACGCCTGGGGATGTTCGACCGCGAGGGCGGCGTCGAGCCGGTCGTAGCCGGCGCGGCGCGCCGCCGCCCACCGGGCCTGCTGGACGAGCAGGTGTACCAGCGGGATGCCGTCCCACCGCGCCCACATCCCCCCACCGGCCACGGCAGCGGGCAGCAGCAGGATCCCGGCAGCCAGCGGGGAGAACGCCGCCACGATCATCAGCAGGGCGAGGGTGGCCAGCAGCCCCAGGGTCTGCGCGGACGACAGACCGAACAGGCCGACCTGCTGGCTGCGCCGCCACCCCCCGTAGGTACGGATCCGCGGCTCGTTCTCGCTCACGGCCGGCCGCCCCCGGCCGGCGGTGCCCCGCCCCCGGCCGGCGGTTCCTGCCCGGTCACGGCGTTCCCGGCCGCCCGGGCCGCGCCGGCGGCGGCCTGCCCGGCCGCGGCGACCGCCATGCCCGCCGGACCACCGGCCGCCCCGGCTCCCGCCGCCGCCCCGGCCCCCGCCCGGCCACCGGCGGCCGCGCCCGCACCGGCCGCCGGGGACGCCGACGACGCGCCCCGCGGCGTACCCGCCGGCCCGCCGGGAGAAGACTCCCCGGCCGGGGCGGGCTGCTGGCCCCCGGCGGGCGGCGCCCACGGACCACCCCCCGAGGGAGACGGCCCGGACCCGTCGGCACCGGGCGGCCGCGCCCGTGGTGGGCCGCCCGGACCGGTCTGCGCCAGGTAGGCGGCGTGCTCCCCGGCCGGCCCGCCGGAACGGCCTGCTGACCGGGACGCCATCCCGGCGGTCACGGCCAGCACTCCGGCGGAGGCCGCCGCCCCGGCCAGCGCTCCTCCCCCGCTGCCGCCGCCGGTCTCCCCCGCCGCCCAGGTGAACAGCCGCATCAGCACCGGCAGAGCGACCAGCGACAGGATCATCATGGTCAGGCCCATGAACCGGTCCCGGTCCGCGGTCACCGGGTCGGTACCCGCCTGCGAGGAGTGCAGGTAGCTGAACGCCGCCCCGTAGACCAGGGCCGCGGCCGGTTTGTAACAGACCATCGCGACCAGCCAGCCGACGATCTTCGGCATCCAGCGGCGGGTCGACGGCAGGAACCCGCCGGCGGCGGCCAGGACCAGCATCCCGGTCAGGATCGGGATACTGGCCTCCCGGAACATCATCAGGATCGCCTGCACGATCGAGACCACCAGCGCGATCAGACAGTAGACGATCACGAATCCGGTGGCGGCGAGGTTCTCCCCGTCCACCCCGAGGACGTGTTTCATCGTGGGCGCCAACTGCTGGCCGTCCGTGGACAGCACCCAGTCGGAGAACGCATCCCCGACATCCAGACTCTGCTGGACGACKAAGACCCCGATCCCGGTCGTCAGCCCCACCAGCAGCAGACCACGAGCGATGTCGAGGAGCGGCTGGGGTCTGTGTTGCAGGGCCATCCGCGCGGCCTGGATCGTCAGCCCGCACAACGCCACCGTGATCACGATGGGCCACATCCAGCCCCGGATCGTGGCGACCACCTCGATCGGGGGCGCGCTCGCCGGGTCCGTACCGGGCGCGACCGGCTGCTGCACCCGGATGGAGGGGGCCTTGACCCACCAGGTCGAGGTGGTGTCCACCATCCACGCCAGCCCCTTGGCCAGCGTGTCCTCCAACGAACTCAACGTACTGTCACTGACCTTCTCGACAGCCTTACCGGCGCCGGCTTTGACAATGGCGCCGCCGAGCTCGGCAGCGGTTGCCAACTGTCCGGCCGGGGTACCGAGGAGCGACGGGTTGCCGAGTCCTGGGAAGGTGTTGTCGAGGTCTGGAAGGGCCATGGATTCTTATCTCCGGGGGAACAGTTGGAAGCCCGCGGTAGAGGCGATCCGGGTGCTGACCGTGGACCAGAGGCCGCCGGGTGGGGCCACGACCCGCCAGTCCCCCCGCTCCCAGCGCAGCTCGATGCGCACGGTGGCGTACACCGTGGTGCTGGTGGGGCCCTCGGCGTCCGTGGCCAGATACAGCACAATCCGGTCGGGGGCGGCCGCGTCGAAGCGGACCCCGACAAACCGGTAGCCCTGGCCGGAGAACCGTCCGGTCAGCCGGGCGGGAACGGCTCGCTGCGCCGCGGTCATCCGGGTCTGTTCCAGCAGGGCGGGCTGGTCGACACCGGTTGCCTGCTCGGCGATGGTGGGCTCGAAGATGTAAGCGCCGACAGCGGCGTCCGTACGAACAGCGATGTGGATCGCGGCGAGGGCCGCGCCCAGCGGGGTGTGCGCGAACCCGGACGCCCGGTCGTCGGCCAGGGTGTGTGGGCCCGCGGTCGGCGAGACCGGCAGGGCGAGACCGTGGAAGTCCAGCCAGGTCAGGTCGGAGAAGCCCAGGACGGGCAGGCCCGGATCCGGGAGCACCGGCCCGCTGCCTGCCGGGACCGGGCCGGCCGTACCCGCGGTCGGGGACGGCGCCGGTGCCGGGGAGCCGCCCCGGCCACCGAGGAGCAGCCCGACGGCGATCCCGACCGCGACCAGCCCGGCCGCGGCCAGCAGCCGCACACCTGTGGGGAAACGACGCCCGTCAGCCATTCCCGGCCGCCTAGCTGGCGAGGGTGAGGATGGTGGACAGCAGGATCGGCCCCATCGCGATCAGGGAGACCCCCAGCAGGGTCCAGGGCACCCCGAGCGCGCCGTCCGCGGACATCGCGTGCCGGTTACGCCGCCCGACCATCATCTGGATCGCGCAGATCGACAGACCGATCACCCCGGCGGCCAGCCCGCCGTACTTCACCAGGGCGATGAACCAGTCGGTGACCTTGGTGACCTGCTCGGGGGCCGCCGGCGGAGGATTGGGGATCTGCCAGGTCGGCGGGCCGGCGGGTGCTGGCTGGCCAGCAGGGGCCGGGGGATCGGCGAGGAGATTGCGGGGAGCCTCGCCGACCGCAAGATACAGCGAGGCCAGGAACCGGCTCACGGATGGGTGTCTCCTTCTGTGCTCAGAGCGCTGCGAGTGACCGTGACCGCGGCCGCCAGCGGCGTGGGTACCTCGCCGCGCAGCGGATCAGCGACATAACGCCAGCGGGTGACGTAGGGCAGCCGGTGGACGGGGGTGTGCGCGGCCAGCAACCGCAGCCGCTGGGTGACCCCGCGCGGCTCGGGCAGCGGCCCGTCGGCAACCACGACCAGCCCGGCGGGGTGGACGTGGGCGGTGCGGGCCGCGGCGGTGACCCGCCCGGCCACCGCCACCGCCTGCACGGTGCCGCGGGCGACCAGGACCAGCGGCCGGCCGGCGAACCCACGGTTGGCCGCGTACCGGGGCCAGTCGGTGACCACACCGATGTCGATCGCCGGTTGCAGCAGCGCGGCTACGGTGGTCGCTCCCGCACCCCCGTGGCAGCCAGCGACCACCACCAGCGGCTGAACGGGAACAACGTCCGCGCCCGCCCGCCGGTGACGGGGCCGTGGGGCACGGCCGGTGCGTGTCAGCACCGACACGTGAAGATCACCCCTTGCGCTAGCCACGACACGTACCGTCAGAATAAGGGAAAAGACAAAAACTGTTTCTATTAGCGACACAGGGGGCAAGAGTTGGATTTTCTATGAGAAAAACACGGCTTTTGTTTGTTGTTTTGCTTCCCGTAGTGGTCGGCTGCGGTGGCGGAACCGGCCGCCCGCCCACCCCGACCGCGTTCCCGGCTCCGACAGCGGCACGCACCCCGCCAGCCCCGCCCCAGGGGGATCCCGCGGCCGTGTGCGCGGCGTTCGCCACCGCGATCCACACCGTCGACACCGCCGTCGACGCCGGGCCCGGAGCCGCCTACTACCGTGCCCGCCCCTACGTCACCGCCCGCCTGTCCCAACCGATCAACGGTGTCGACGTCGACGCCCGCTGGGCCCAGTGGGCCGCCCACCGGGCCGCCACCACCGTCACCACCACGGTCCTGACCGTGGAAGCGCCCCCCGACAGCCTGGTCGACGCCCACCGGGCGGTCCGGGTCACCGTCACCCCCCACGGCGCCGACGGCTGGACCGGTATCCCCGAGACCCGGATCGTGTTCTGCCGGCTGGCCGCCGACAGCGGCGGATGGCGGGTCGACTCCTACACCACCAGCGGCTGACCGCCGATGCCCGGCCGTGCCCTCGCCCTGGCCGCCGTCGCCTGCGCCGCCGGGCTGGTCGGCCTGCCGCTGACGCTCCTGCTCGCCGTCACCGTCCTGCACGACCGCACCGACACCCCGACCGCCACCCCCGGCGGGCCGCTACGCACCACCGCCGTCCCCGACACCTACCAGAACTGGATCATCAGAGCCGGTGCCGGTGACGACCGCTGCCCCCAGCTCAGCCCGGCGCTGCTCGCCGCCCAACTCGCCCAGGAATCCGGCTTCAACCCCCGCGCGGTCTCCGCCGCGGGCGCGCAGGGCATCGCCCAGTTCATGCCCGGCACCTGGCCGACCTGGGCCATCGACGCCGACGGCAACGGCGTCGCCAGCCCGTTCGACCCCGCCGACGCGATCACCGCCCAGGGCCGGTTCCTGTGCGCGCTGCTCGCCGACACCACCGCGGGAATCGCCGACGGCACCCTCACCGGCGACCCCGTCAGCCTCGCGCTGGCCGCCTACAACTGCGGGCTCGGCTGCGTGCGCGCCGCCGGCGGCCTCCCCGCCATCGGGGAAACCCGCGACTACGTCACCCGGATCACCGCCGCCGTCGCCGACTACACCGCCCCCACTCCCCCGCCCGCCGGCGGCGGCTTCGGCGAGCGGGTCGCCGCCGCCGCGCAGGCATGGACCGATACCCCGTACGTGTGGGGCGGCGGCAACGAGTTCGGCCCCACCACCGGCACCGACACCGGAACGGCCGGATTCGACTGCTCCGGGCTCACCCTGTACGCGGTCTACCAGGCCAGCGGCGGAACGATCCGGCTCCCCCACTACACCGGCGACCAATACCAGCAAGGCACCCCGGTCGCCGGCGACGACATCCACCCCGGCGACCTGATCTTCTTCCACATCGACGGACCGCTCAGCCACGTCGCGATCGCCCTCGGCAACGGACAGATGATCCACGCCCCCCGCACCGGGAAAACCGTCGAAACCGTCGCCTGGACGACCGACCCTTACTGGACCGACCACTACGCCGGCACCCGAAGAATCACCCCCAACGAACCATAAAACCCACCCCGCCCCGGACAGCTGACAGTCAGCGACCCCGGCTGACGGTCGTGGGCAACGCCCGCCGGACAGGCGCCGCCGCCGGCTGCGCCTGCGCTCCCTTCCCGCCCGGCGACCGCGCTCCCGGGCGGGGAGGTCCCGGGTAGGTCGTGGCCCGCACCTGCCCCGGATCCGGATCCCGTGGCGACCGTTGCGTGGACGTCGGCTGGGAGCGCTGCGACCTGTCCCTGCCTGTACCGGCCGGGACGAGGGGATCGACCCGATACCCGGCCAGCCGCCCGGGAATACCGCTGGAATCCACCAGCCAACCCAGCCGGTCGTGCAACACCGCTGCCGCATTAGCGGTGCTGACGTCGCCCAAGCCCCGCGGTTGACTAAACATGAACACCGCCCGGCCCACAGTCTCCACCGATGTCAGCCCCAGCGTCCGGCATACCTGCGGAAGCCGATGAACCACCGTACCGAATCCCTCTGAATTGATCACTATCTCGGCGCGGGCAGGATCACCGGCCAATACGGTGCGAACCGCATCTTCGGCAACCGCCCGACGCCGAGCCGTCTCACCGGCGTCATCTCCTCCGGCCCGATGGGGGCTGCGACCCGCGTCCACCCGGCCGGTGGTCTGCACTTGGTCGATCTGCCGCCGGCGGCGCTCGGCGACCCATACGGTGATCTGCTGAGCGACCAGCAGCGCGTTCTGCACCTGCCCAAGGATCTGCGCGACGTCCTGGTCAAGCCGGCCAAGGCCGTCCAGGATCGGATCGGCATAGGCGCCTTCGCCCTGCGGCGATGTCATGCAGGTCTCCCTGTCATGGTGATGTTCCGGACCACGGGCTGGAGACGTGGTCCCAGGAGGAGGCCATCTCCTACGAGGTCGCCGAGGATCTTCTCGGTTCGATGCTCGCCTGGGCGAACGCCCAGATGTGGCGGGAACTGGGGAAGCCCACCCCCGACCCCACGGCGGTGGCGAAATGCCGAGAGCAAGTCGATAGCAGCATGTCCTCACGGCTCTCCAGACGAGAGACGGCGGCCTGGCCGACTCCGAGCTTCTTGGCGACCTCAGCCTGCGTCATCTGCGCGGCTTTGCGGATCATCGCGAGGTTCATTCGTGTGGACCCGGTCCGCCTCCGCCGCTGCCTCGTGCGCCTTGGCGACGTCGGCGGCAAGCTGGGGGTCGGACAGCAGTCGGTCGAGATGGCCGTTACCGCGGACGAACCTCGACTGGCCCGGGCTGGTGTCCTCGGTCATGGCTTCTCCTCGAAGGATGTCTCGCGCTTCCACTGGTCGATCATCGGATCGGCACGGGCGGTCACCCCTCATGCCACTCTCGGAACGAGAACACACGCGCTGGTCAGGTGGCCGGGGCGTTTTCGGGGAGGGGGTCGGGGACGCGGACGGCGAGGAAGGTCGCCTCGCGGCGGAAGCGGAAGCCCAACGAGAGGTACAGCCGGATCGCGTTGGTGTTGTCTGCGGCCGCGTRCAGGAACGGGGTTTCGCCGCGTTCGCGGATGCCGGCGGCCACCGCGCGCACGAGCCGGGTCGCCAGCCCTTGGYCCTGGAAGGCGGAGTCGGTGCAGACAGCGCTGACCTCCGTCCAGCCGGGTGGGTGCAGCCGTTCGCCGGCCATCGCCACGAGCACGCCGTTGCGGCGGATGCCCAGGTAGGTGCCCAGTTCGATGGTGCGGGGCAGGAACGGGCCGGGTTTGGTGGCGGCGACCAGGGCAAGCATCTCCGGCACGTCCGACGGCTGGAGTCGGACGGCTTCGTCGTCGAGGGCGGCAGCGAGACCGTCGCCGACGAGTTGCACCCCGGCACCGCGCCTGACCACCTCCCACCCTCGTGGTGGCGGCACCGACACCCCGGCGAGCGGGACCAGCGCCCCCGGGCCGGCAAGGGCCGCCATGTCGTTCCAGTCGGCGGTGTCGGGCTGTTCGGGCAGTGCCACGAACGGGGAGACGTCGACCGGGTAGCGCAGCACGTTGCCACGCCGTTCGGCGAGATGCGCGTGCGCCCCGGTCAGCGACCAGCGGGCGGGGTTGTCCAGTGGATGCCGCCGGTCAGGGTCCTGCCGGCTGGCGGGGATTCGGCTCACGCGCCGGCTCCGATCACACCAGCCCCGATCGCGGCGGCATCGATCATGCCGGCCTCGATCGCGGTGGCATCGGCGGCTGCCCCGACGGCGCCGGCACCGGTAACGGCAGCGCCGGGGATGCGGGCGCGCATACGGTCGTGGGTGGTCAACGGCGCTGCCACTCCTGGGCCAGCAGCTGGTAGGAGCGGACCCGGTCCGTATGGTCGTGGGTGATCGTGGTGATGATCAGCTCGTCGGCGCCGGTGGCGTCGCGCAGCTGTTCCAGCTGGTCGGCGACCTGCCCCGGCGAGCCGACGAACTGGGTCTCGACACGGTCGGCGACCAGTTCGCGGTCGGCGTCGCTCCACACGTGCCGGCGTGCCTCCTGCGGGGCCGGGAACGGGATGGCCCCCAGTGTGGTGCGGATGCTGCGTACCCACAGCCCGTAACCGGCGGCCAGCTCCCGCGCGGTGGCGGCGTCCTCGGCCACGACGACATCGGCCGAGACACTGACATAGGGTCGGTCAAGTTCGTCGGACGGCTGGAACGCGGCCCGGTAGGCCTCGACGGCCTCCAGGACGGTGGCCGGGCTGACGTGGTAGTTCGCGGCGAACCGCAGCCCCTTCTCCCCCGCGAGGATCGCGCTCTCGCCCCCGCTGCTGCCGAGGATCCAGACCTGCACCTGCGCGCCCTCCCCGGGGACCACGTGAGCCTGTTCGCCCTCGGCGGAACGGTAGGTGCCGGCCAGCAGGGCAAGGACATCGCCGATCTGCTCAGTGTAGTTCTGCGACTGCGCACCGGGGAGCTGCAGGAGCCCCTTCTGCAGCTCGAAGCGCGGCGAGTTGAGCAGATGCTCGAAGGAGAACCGGGGTGGGATGCGCAGCCCGTTGGGCGCGCGTCCGTCCACGACGGCCGTGCCGGCGCCGAGCAGGGCCGGCTCACGCTTCACCTCGTTCGGACGCCCGCCGGAACGGCCCAGGCCGAGGTCGAGACGCCCGGGGTGCAGGGCGTCGATGAGCCCGAACTCCTCCACCGTCGACAACGCGGTGCGATGCCCGAGCTGGACGGCGCCGGAGCCGAGCCGGATCGTCGAGGTGGCCGCGGCCGTCAGCGCCAGCAGGACCGCCGGCGAGGTGCCGGCCACGCCGGGGTTGAGGTGGTGTTCGGCGAACCAGTACCGGGCGTAGCCGAACCGCTCGGCCCGCTGGGCGAGATCGATGCTGTTGCGCAGCGCCTGCGCCGCGGTCGATCCGGCGGGGATCGGGACGAGGTCCAGGACGGCGAGCGGAGTCGTGACCATGACAGGCTTCCTTACTCATAGACACGGCCTAGACGGCGGCGGGCGCGGGTCCGTCCACGGTCGGTAACGATGCGGCGGATGACGATGCGTTCGGTGACGACGGCGACGGCGAGGACGGCTGAGACGACGAGGAGGGCGGGGCTGACGGGGACGGCTCGGCGAGCACCGGGGCCCACGGCCAGGGCGGGTCCGGGATCTCGCGGCGCAGCACCGGGGCGATGTCGGACTGGAACAGCTCCAGGCTGGCGCGGTGCTGGGCGTCGGTGAGGCCGCCGGCGTCGGCGTGCAGGTGCAGCACGCTGTGCCCGAACCGCTCGTGGTAGCGGTGCACCTTCTCGATGACCTGCTGCGGGCTGCCGATCAGCGCGGAGCTGCGCTCGACGAAGTCCTCCAACGTCGGGAACACCGGTTCCACACCGAGCCGCTTCTGGAAGGCGAGATACCCCTCGAACACCGGACGGTAGCCGGCGATGGCGTCCTGGGAGTTGCGTTCCGCGTAGTAGCCGGCCGTGCCGGCACCGACCGCCGCCAGCGCTGGGCCGTGGCCGTAATGCTCCCAACGCTCACGGTAGTACTGGACCAGTTCGGCGTACGGCTCGATCGGGTTGGTGACGTTGGCCGAGAACAGCGGGTCCCCGTAGCGGGCGGCCAGATCGACTGATTCCCTGCTGGTCGCGCTGCCGTGCCAGACGCGGATCGGCTGCTGCAGCGGCCGGGGCCAGACCTCGGCGTCCCGCAGCGCGGGGCGGAACCGCGGGTCGGCGGTGACCTTGTCCTCCCGCCAGATCCGGCGGAAGAGTTCGTAGGACTCGGCGTTGCGGTCCCACTGGTCGTCGGGGGTGACGTGGAACAGCTCCCGCTGGGCKGCACCGTTGCCCTTGCCGATGATCAGCTCCAGCCGGCCGCCGGAGAGGTGGTCGAGGGTGGCGTAGTCCTCGTACGCCCGCACCGGGTCGAGCAGGCTCAGCGTGGTGACGGCGGTGAACAGCCGGATCCGGCTGGTGAGCGCGGCCAGATGGCTGAGCACCACCGGCGGGGAGGAGGAGATGAACGGCCGTTCGTGCCGTTCGCCCRCCCCGAAGCCGTCGAAGCCGAGTTCCTCGGCCAGCAGCGCGTTGTCGATCACCTCGCGGAACCGGTCGACGGTCGACTTCCGCGCCCCGGTGACCGGGTCCGGGGCGTRCACGATCAGGGTGATGGTCAGGAACTTCACGACACGGCCCTCGCCGCCGACCCCGGCCCGGCAGGGGACGCACCGGACGCGTCGGACGTGCCTGACACGGCAGGGACGAGCGGCGCAAGACCGAGATGGTCACGCAAGGTAATACCTTCGTACTCGGTACGGAACACGCCGCGTTCCTGCAGCAGCGGAACCACGGTGTCGACGAAGCCGTCCAGCCCGCCGGGGGTGACGTGCGGGACGAGAATGAACCCGTCGCTGGCGTCGGCCTGCACAAGATCGTTGATCGCACTGGCCACCGTCGCAGGGGAGCCGACGAACGTCTGCCGCCCGGTGACCTCGATGATCAGTTCTCGGGTGGAGAGGTTCTTCGCCTCGGCGAGCTGGCGCCACTGGTTCGCGGTGGCCAGCCTGTCCCCGAACATGCGCACGCTGGCCCGGCCGCGGGCGACCGTGTGCTCCCCGGGATCGGGGTCGACGGCGGGCAGCGGCCCGTCCGGGTCGTGGTCGGAGAGGTCACGGTTCCACAGCTGCTCGAGGAACTGGATCGCCGTGCCACCACTGACCTGCTGGAGCCGGACCTCGTGCGCGATCTCGGCGGCCTCGGCGTCGGTGTCGCCGAGCACGAACGTCGCCGCGGGCAGGATCAGCAACTGGTCGCGGGCACGGCCATAGCGGGCCAGCCGTCTCTTGACGTCGGCGTAGAACGCCTGCCCGGCCTCCAGGGTGCCGTGCCGACTGAAGATCGCGTCCGCGCCTGAGGCGGCGAACTCCCGCCCCTCGTCGGAGTCACCCGCCTGGAAGATGACGGGACGTCCCTGCGGGCTGCGCGGGACGTTGAACTGGCCTGCGATGTCGAAATGCGTGTCACGGTGGGTGAACCTGCCCGGGTGCGGGTCGCGCAGGAACACCCCGGTCTCCCTGTCGGCGACGATCTCGTCACCGCGCCAGGAGTCGAACAGCTCCCAGGCCGTCCGCAGGAACGTCCTGGCCCGCGCGTAACGCTGATCCTCGGGCAGGAAGCCGCCGCGGCGGAAGTTCTCGCCGGTGAAGGCGTCCCAGGAGGTGACCACGTTCCACGCCGCCCGGCCGCCGGAGAGATGATCGAGGCTGGCGAACTGCCGCGCCACCTCGTAGGGCTCGTTGAACGTGGAGTTGATCGTGCCGGCCAGGCCGAGCCGGTCGGTGACCGCGGCGAGCGCGGCCAGCACCGTGAAGGTGTCCGGCCGGCCCACCACGTCGAGGTCGTGGATCAGCCCGTTCTGCTCGCGTAGCCGCAGCCCCTCGGCAAGGAAGAGGAAATCGAACTTTCCGCGTTCGGCGGTCCGCGCGAAATGGACGAAAGAGCCGAATTCGATATGACTGCCCGCCGCTGGGTCGCTCCACACGGTGGTGTTGTTGACGCCTGGAAAGTGCGCGGCGAGATGGATCTGCTTGATCGGCCTGCTCATCGTCCGATACCCCTTTCAGACGGCTGCCGGCGCGGCCGTGGGCCGGCGGCGCGGCGGTGTCAACACGAGCGGCGCTGTCAGCGCGAGCGGGAACAGGCCCACCCGGTCACGACGCGCGGGAGCCGGTAGGGTCGGCGGCGACAGACCAGGTCGGGCGCGGCGGATCGTCAAGTGCGGCAGATCGTCGGGTACGACGGGCCCGAACTGGATCCGGGCCGGACCCGATCAGGTCGGGCGGACAGCGCGTATGTCAGGAATGCTCAGGTCAGCGGGGCTCGGGTCAGGGTGGACAGAGCGCGCCGGCGACACGGCACAGATCGATGTGCCGGCGCAGAAACGAACTGATCACACCACGTCGTGGCCCGGATATGCGGACGGCAGACGGGCCTGGGATCAGCCGCATGCGCCGCCACCTCCTGTCGATCGATACTTCCCGCCGATCGATGCCCGGCCGGCCCTGCCCGACGCCCGGCCCGTGGACCGAAACGCCCAGCCGGCCCCACGTCTTCGGGGCGCCCGCCGCGAGGGAGGCTGCCAGCCGGCGAACCTCGTCGGCCAGCGAGGCCACAGCCCGCCGCCGACACTCATGACCTTTCTCGAAGGTACCACCGTGAGCCACCGGCAATGCCTATTTCCCATCGATATACTTGGCATTGTTTGATCATTCGGTTCTGATCAATTATCTTGATCGATTATCTTGATCGCCCGTGCTTGATCGTCCGCGCGGAATACGAGAGCCGCGGACATGCGGCCGAATCGACTTCCGCCGGGCACGGCTGACGGAAGATCGGATCGGTGGATGAGCACAATGACCGCACGCGCCCCGAACGCCCGCCCGAACGTGGTCGTACTATGACCACGCGTTACCACTGGTTCCTGCCAACCGGGGGTGACGGCCGGAGCCTGGCCTCCGGAGTGCACGGGCTCGGCATCRGCGGGGTGTTGGAGCCCGCCCGCACTGGCCGGCCCGCGTCACTGACCTACCTCACCCAGCTGGCGCAGGCCGTCGACTCGCTCGGCTACGAGGCGGTGCTGACCCCGACCGGCGCGCACTGCGCCGACGCCTGGGTCGTGACGGCGGCGCTGATCGCGCAGACCCGCCGATTGAAGTTCCTCGTCGCGTTCCGTCCCGGCCTGATCGAACCGGCGCTGGCCGCGCACATGGCCGCGACCTTCCAACAGCTCTCGGACGGCCGGCTGCAGCTCAACGTCGTCACCGGCAGCAGCGGTGCCGAGCAGCGCGCCTACGGCGACCAGCTCGACCACGACGCCCGCTACGCGCGGGCCGAGGAGTTCCTGCAGATCGTGCGCCGGCTGTGGAGCGGCGCCGAGTTCGACCACCACGGCAAGTTCTACGATCTTGAGAACGCCGTGCTGCGCGACCCGCCGACTCCACTGCCAGAGGTCTACCTGGGCGGCTCGTCCGAGGCCGCGATGGCCGTCGCGGCCCGGCAGGCCGAGGTCTACCTGAGCTGGGGCGAGCCGCCGGCTCTGCTCGCCGAGAAGATCGACCGGGTGCGTGAGCTGGCCGCGGAACAGGGCCGGCGGCTACGGTTCGGCCTGCGCATCCACGTCGTCACCCGGGACACCGCCGCCCGGGCGTGGGCCGACGCCGACCGGCTCATCGCCGGCCTGGACGACGCCGCGATCGCCGCCGGCCAGCGGCGGCTGCGCACCCTGGAGTCGGTGGGCCAGCGGCGGATGCTCGACCTGCACGACGGCTCCCGCGACCGGCTGGTCGTGGGGCCGAACCTGTGGGCGGGCATCGGCCTGGTGCGCGGCGGCGCCGGCACCGCCCTGGTCGGCAGCCACGAGGAGGTCGCCGAGCGGATCGCCGAGTACCGCGCCGTCGGCGTCGAGGAGTTCGTCCTGTCGGGCTACCCGCACCTGGAGGAGGCCTACGCCTTCGCCGAGGGCGTGCGTCCGCTGCTGGGCGAAGCGGCGGCCTGACGCTGTTGCGACCATCTGGGGATCGCCTCCAGCAGCGCGCGGGTGTACTCGTGCCGGGGGCTGGTGAACAGGTCGTCCGTCGGGCCGGTCTCCACGATCTGCCCGGCCCGCATCACCGCCACCCGGTGGGCGATCTGCCGCACGACGGCCAGGTCGTGTGAGATGAACAGATAGGCCACGCCGGTGTCGGCCTGCAGTTCGGCGAGCAGTTCGAGGACCTGYGCCTGCACGGACGCGTCCAGGGCGGAGACGGGCTCGTCGCAGACGACGAGCTGGGGTGCCAGCGCCAGCGCGCGGGCGATCGCGACCCGCTGCCGCTGCCCACCGGAGAGCTCGGCGGGTCTGCGTTCGAGGACCGAGGCCGGCAGCGCGACTCGGTCGAGCAGGTCCCGGGCGCGGGCGGTGCGGGAAGCCCGGTCACCGACCCCGAACGCGCGCAACGGTTCAGTGATCACCTCTTTGATCGAGAACCGTGGGTCGAGGGACGCGTAGGGGTTCTGGTAGATGATCTGGGCCTGCCGGCGCAGCCGCCGCAGCCGCGCTCCCCTGGCGGCCGTGACGTCGTCACCGTCCAGCACGATCCGGCCGGCGGTCGAATCCACCAGGCGCAGGACGAGGCGGGCGGTGGTGGACTTGCCCGAACCCGACTCACCGACCAGGGCCAACGTCTCGTGGCGGTTGACGGTGAAGCTGACGTCACTGACCGCGCGTAGCGTACGGGCGGAGCCGCCCGCCGTACGGGGCAGYGGGAACTCCTTGACGAGGTTGTCGACCACGACGAGTGACTGCTCGGCGACGACTGAAGGTTCGACAGCTACCGAAGGTGACGTTCGGGCCCGYGGCACGGTATGCGCGGTGTGTACGACGGTGAGGCTCGGGGCGCTGCGCAGCAGTCGCTGGGTGTAGGGGTCGCGGGGGCTGTCGAGAATCTGGGCCGTGGGCCCGCTCTCCACGATCCGGCCCTGCGACATCACCGCGATGCGTTGCGCGCGGTCCGCGGCGACACCGAGGTCGTGGGTGACGAGCAGGACGGCGGTGCCGAACTCGTCGGCCAGGTGCTGGATGTGGTCGAGGATCAGCCGCTGCACGGTGACGTCCAGGGCGCTGGTCGGCTCGTCAGCAATGATCATCTTGGGTTGTGCCGCGATCGCGATGGCGATCAGTGCCCGCTGCCGCATGCCGCCGGACAGCTCGTGCGGATACTGCCGGGCACGGATCTCCGGTTCGGCGAGGCCGGCCCGCTCCAGCAGCGCGACCGCCTCCAGCGGAGCCGAACGACGGGTGGCCAGCCGGTGGATGCGCAGCACCTCGGCCACCTGGACGCCGATCCGTTTCACCGGGTTGAGGGAGACGGTGGGGTCCTGCGGGACGAGCCCGATCCGGGCACCGCGGATGGCACGAAGTTCCCGCTCCGACAGGGCGGCGAGGTCGTGGCCGCCGAACCGGACGCTGCCGGCGTCGATGTGTCCCCCGGCCGGCAGCAGCCCGACGATCGCGTGCGCCAGCGTGCTCTTGCCCGAGCCGGACTCGCCGACCAGCGCGACGATCTCGCCCGGCTCGACGTCGAGGTCGACGCCCCGGACGGCGGGCAACGGCCCGGTGCGGGTGCGGTACGACACGGACAGCCCCCGGATCGCGAGCAGGCCCGCGCCGGTGCCGCCGTGATCGCCACAGTGATCACTATTGCGACCACCATCATGATCACCGCTGTGGCCGTCGGTGGGGATGCCGCCAGCACCGTCGGCGGAGGTGTCATCGTGGCTGTCGGCGTCACCGTGGCTGTCGGTGCGGCCGTGGCTGTCGGTGCGGTGATCGGTCATCGTTGGTTGGCCCATTCTCCGTCCAGTGCGCGGGCGATGCGGTTGGTCGCCAGTACCGTCGCCGCCACGGTCAGGCCGGGCAGCGTCGACAGCCACCACGCGTTGGCCAGGTAGTTGCGGCCGTCGGAGACGAGCGTGCCCCACTCCGGCGCCGGCGGCGCGGCGCCGTAACCGAGGAAGCTCAGTGAGGACACCGCCAGCACCGCGGTCCCGAAGTCGAGCGTTGCCAGCACGATGACCGGCCCTGTCGCGTTGGGCAGCACATGCCGTCCGAGCACGCTGTACCAGCGCGTCCCCGACGAACGCGCGGCCTCGACGAAGACGGCCTGGCGCACCCTGAGCACCTCGGCGCGCATGACCCGGGCGAAGCTGGCCACGCTGGCGATCCCCACCGCGACGGCGACCTTCACCGTGCCGTATCCCAGCGCCGTCACCAGCGCCAGCGACAGGAACAGAGCCGGGATGGACAGCAGCACGTCGACGAAGCGCATCAGCACGTCCTCGACCCAGCGGCCGACGAATCCGGCGACCAGCCCGAGTGCCCCACCGACGACGAACGCAACCGCGACAGCGATCAGCGTCGCCTTCAGTGACAGCGCCGCCCCGTGCACGACCCGGGAGTAGGTGTCTCGGCCCAGTTCGTCGGTGCCGAACCAGTGGCGGGCGCTGGGCGGCTGGAAGTTGTCGGCCGGCACCCCCAGCAGCGGGTCACGCCCGGTGAACAACGTCGGCCAGAACGCGGCCAGCGCCACCAGCGCCACCACGATCAGCGACAGCAGCAGGCCGGGGCGGCGCAGGAAGAACCGCGACAGCCGCCGCACGTCCACGCCCAGCCGCGGGCCCGGCGTCGGCGCTGTCGCTTCGACCTGTGGTTCGAGCCCGGCCCGGGTGGCCGGGTCGGCGGCCAGTGACCGGCTCACGGGGTACTCCTTCGCACGCTCACGCGGGACTCCTTCGCGCGGTGGCGGCTACCACGATCCGCGGGTCCAACAGCGGGTAGATCAGGTCGACGACCAGGTTGACCAGCACGAAGACCAGCGCGCCGAAGACGACGACCCCCTGCACCACCGGGATGTCCTGGATGGAGACCGCGGCGGCGGTGACCCGGCCGAGGCCGTTGCGGGCGAAGACCGTCTCGATCACGACGGCGTTGGCCATCAGCTGCCCGACCAGCAGACCGATGATCGTCAGTGCTGGCAGGGAGGCGTTACGCAACGCGTGGCCGAGGTGGATACGGGCCCGTCCGGCGCCCTTGGCCCGGGCCGTCTGCACATATGGCTCGTCCAGCGTGGTGAGCAGGCTCTTGGCCAGCAGCTGCGCGACCATCGCGCCGGTGGGGATCGCCAGGGTGACCGCCGGCAGGATCAGGCCACGCAGCCCGTCGTTGCCGAAGGCCGGAAACAGCCGTATCCGAAAGGAGAACAGCTGGACGATCATCAGACCGATCCAGAACGTCGGGATCGACACTCCCAGTGACGGCAGCGACAGCAGGATCTGCCGCAGCCAGCGCTGCGAGGTGTAGGTCGCGAACAGAGCCAGCCCGCCACCGAAGAGCGTCGCAAGCAGCAGCGCCATGCCGGTGAGCTGCAGCGTCTGCGGCAGCGCGTCGGCGATCACGGAGGTCACCGACCGGCCGGTGGACACCGAGTTGCCGAAGTCACCGCGCAGCGCCCTGCTCAGATAGTCGACGTACTGCACCAGCACCGGCTTGTCGAACCCGTACTGTTTCTTCAGCTCGTCAAGCCGCGCCGGGTCGACGACGGAGGAGTCCATCCCGGCGCCGGCCATCGCCGAGACCGGGTCGCCGGGCAGGTAGTCCAGCACCAGGAACGACAGCGTGTAGGCCGCCCACAGCACGCCGACCGCCTGCGCGAGACGCCTGATCACGTAACGTCGCATCCGCTGCCCTCCTCTCGACCGACGCCGGTGTCCCGGCCCTCATGCCTTACGGCCCGCGGGTGTCCCGGCCCTCGCGCAACATCTCTCGCGCGAGGGCCCGCACACCCGCCCAGCCTGTTCCAGTAGGTCAGATTGCCGTCCAGCCACCGGCTGGTGCCGTGTCAGCTCTTCCAGGTGTCGTGCAGCTGAATCCGGCTGGACGCCTCGAAGCCCAGGTTGTGGACGTTCTTCGACACACCCAGCTCGGTCTGCAGCTCCACGACCGGGATGGCGTAGGCGTTCTGCACGATCARCTGCTGGGCCTGGGCCACCAGGTCCCGCCGCTTGGCCGGATCCGGCTCGGCCGCCTGGTCGGTGAGGATGTTGTCGAGCTGGGTGGGCGGCAGCCGGTACGCGTTCGCCAGCTGCGTGGAGTACAGGGTGCGCAGGATGTCGGGGTCGGCTCGGGTCAGGTTGCCCCACAGCACGTCGAAGTCGCCCGAGCGCTGGAGCTGGGCCGCCTGCGCGATCTGTAGCTCCTTCAACACGAGATCGATACCGACTGCCTTCAGTTGCTGCTGGACCAGCTCCAGGGTCGGCTTGTTGGTGGCCGCGTTGGCGAACCAGCTCACCGTCAGGCGCAGCGGGACGCCGTCCTTCTGCCGGATCCCGTCGGAGCCGGGCACCCAGCCGGCTGCGTCCAGCAGCGACCTGGCCCGGGTGGCGTCGAACGCCAGGTCCGAGCTGAGGTCCTTGTAGCCGGGGGTCGTGTGCGCCAGGATGCTCGTCGCCGGGTGGGTGTCGGTCGGGAACACCGTGTCGGCGACCTGCTTGCGGTCGATGGCGAACAGGATGGCCTGCCGCACCTTCTGGTCCTGCAGGATCGGCCTGGAGTTGTTCAGGCTCAGGTTGAACACCACCCCCGGGTTGGCCCGTGCCTGCAGGCTGGCGCCACCGCCTTTGAGCGCCGCCTCGTCGGCGCGGCTCACGCTGCCGATCGCGTCGACCTGGCCGGAGGTCAGGCTGGCGCTGCGCACGCCCGCCTCCGGGACCACCTTGAACGCGAGCGTGTCCAGATACGCCTCGCCCTTCTTCGTCCACAGGGACGAGCCCCAGTTGTAGCCGGCGCGCTTCGTCAGCGTGATCGCCTGGGCCGGTTCGTACTTCGACAGCACGAACGGACCCGACCCGATCACACCCTCGCTGCACCGCTGCTGCGGGGTTTTGGCGATGCTCGCCCCCGACACCAGCCCCAGCGAGAACGTCGACGTGGCCTGCAGGAACTGGGCGTTCGACTGTTTGAACGCGACCGCGGCGGTGAGGTCGTCGACCACCGTGGTGCCCTCGTAACCGCTGAGGTAGCCCGTTCCCAGGACGGCCAGCGTGCCCAGCTTCGGTATCGTGTCGAAGTTGTCCTTGACCGACTGCGCGTTCACCGGTGTCCCGTCGCTGAACGTCGCGCCGGGCCGCAGGTGGAAGGTGAACGTCCTCGCGTCCGGGCTGATCTCCCAGCGTTCCGCCAGCCACGGCACGATCTCGCCTGTCCGGGGATCCTGGTCGGTCAGCGAGTCGACGATCTGCCGCAGCGAGTAGACCGTGTCGTTGCTGCCCGCCTGCTGCGGGTCCACACATCCCGCGTCCGAGCCCACCGCGAAGGTCAGCGTGCCCCCCGGGCGGGGCGCGCCGGCGCTCGAGCCGCTGGCGGGCTCGTCGCCATCGGAGGAACCGCAGGCACCCACCAGCGTCGCGGCCGCGGCGAAAGCGGCAACAGCCACCGCCCACCGGGCGGGCCCAGACCGGGATGATCTATTCACAACAGTCCTTTCCTGCGAGGGAGCCGAGGGAGGCAACCGGCGGGGCCGTATGCCCGCATCCCTGAAATCCCGGGGACCATGGCAAAGCCACCGGACAAACGACGAGCAGAACAATGCGTGGCATGACGGACACCTGACGCCGACCCACACAACGTCGGGATCACCACGGACAGGGACATTGAGCCGGCATATGACGGTGAGGACGCACCGCGAGTCACGCTCGGCAACACGGTGATGCCACGGGAACACCGGACACGGCCATCCGCGGCCGACGGTGAGCGGAGCTGGTATCAGCTCAGGCGCTGGTGGCTACGACACAGACAGCTCGTCACCCRCTGCAGATCGATATGCCGACGTGAGAACGTCGCCGGAGTGACACAGCACGGCGAAACAGCGCAGACACGGCCATGCGACTGCTGCACGCTGGTTCCTCCTACAACCACGCACGCGCCCACACGACCGCTTCGTCGCGCCAGGCTCATATCTGGAGCGCCCGACCGCGGACAAGGCTGCCGGCCAGCGAGCCAGAACTTGACGCCGACGTTCGGGGCCAGAAGCTACTCGTCCACAGATCACCCGTCAATGTCGACCGACAAGGTGAAAAATCGCCTGACCGGACCGGTCGTGCCCGGTCACGCGCGGCATCGCCCAGCCCACCGGCCTCCTCGATCATCTGGTCCAGGATCCACCGGACCCGTGCCCGGTCCGGCTCGGCAGCAGCAGCGGCAGCGGCAGGCCCGACGAAACGGGCCGGCGCCGACTCCACCAGACCAGTACCGACGGCCCGCCGCGCCTTCGCCGCGGCCTCTTTCGAAACGCTGACAGCGATCGTCCGAAAATCGCAATGTGGCGTCAGGTTGCAACGTGGTGTGACGCAGTTCTGTCGGAGAACGGGCTGTCGGAGAACGGGCTGTCGGGGACTGGACTGTCGGGCCGTTACGGCGCCCGGCCGTGAGACCGTGGGCAGCTACTTGTAGTGGACGAGGCGGATCGCCGGTCATGGGGGGATTCGTCAGATCATGGTCCGGGTGGGAGTCCAGCCATGCAGCCACTGAGGTCGGACGATCCTGCCCAGGTCGGCCCGTACAAGCTGGTTGGACGGTTGGGCGCCGGCGGGATGGGCCGCGTCTACCTGGGCCGCTCACCGGCCGGCCGCGCCGTGGCGGTGAAGGTCGTCCGACCCGAACTCGCCGACGACCCGCAGTTCCGGGACAGGTTCGGCCACGAGGTGCAGGCCGCTCGGGCCGTCAGCGGCGCGTACACGGCCGCGGTCATCGACGCCGACCCGACGGCCGAGCGCCCCTGGCTTGCCACCGCCTACGTGCCCGGGCTGTCCCTCGCCGAGACCATCCGCCGGACGGGCCCGCTCCCCCAGGAGTCGGTGCGCACGCTCGCCGCCGGCCTCGCCGAAGCGCTCGCCGCCGTGCACCGGGCCGGGCTCGTCCACCGGGACCTCAAACCGTCGAACGTGCTGCTGGCCACCGACGGCCCGCGGGTCATCGACTTCGGGATCTCCCGCGCGGCCGACGCCACCGGGCTCACCCTGACCGGCGGTGTGCTGGGCTCACCCGGCTTCATGGCACCCGAACAGATCACCGGCGGTGAGATCGGCTCACCGTGCGACGTGTTCGCCCTCGGCGCGCTCATCGCCTTCGCCGTGACCGGCCGGGAGCCGTTCGGGACCGGCCCCACCCCGGCGCTGGTCTACCGGCTGGTCCACAGCGAGCCGGCCCTCGACGGCATCGGCGGCGACCTGCGCGAACTCGTCACCGCCTGCCTGGCGAAGGATCCCGCGGCCCGGCCGGCCCTGACGGACGTGCTGGCCCGGCTCACCGGTCAGGATCAGGAAACGACCCTCCTGCGGCCCGGCCCGGGCTGGCTGCCACCACCGGTGGCCGACGTGCTGCGCACCCACGCGGCAGCCACCAGCACGGACCGGCCGCCCGACGCCGGCCGGCCGCCCGCGGCGGTGCCCGTAGCCGCGGCCTCGGCGCCAGCCATTCCCATCTCCGGGGACGATCGGGAGCGGGAACACGCGGCCGCGGAGGCCACCGTGCCCGCGGCCCCGGCCCCGGCCGCGCCAGTGCCCACACCCACCACGACCGCACCAGCGCCCGTGCTCACACCCGTGCCTGTGGCGGCTGGTGGGGATCCCACCGGGCCTGCCGCGCCCCCCGCAGCCGCGCCAGCGCTGACGTCCACGCTGGCTGGCGGGAGCCCCGCCGGATCCGCCGTACCTCCCGCGTCCGCACCAGCCGCGTCCGTGCCAGCGTCTGGAACGGACGACGGCCCTCACGCACACCTCGGCCCCGGTGACGTCAGGTCACCAGTAGACGCGGTTGGCGTCGTCGACACGGCCGGCGCCCAGGCCGAAGCGCCCATGGTCCGAGCCGGCTCTGTAGCCGCAGGCGCTGAAGCCGACACCGTCCGGGCCGAACTGATCACAGCACGGGTCGAAACGATCATCAAACAGGACGAAGCGGTCGCCGCTCAGCCCGTGACGCATGGATCCACCACGGCGCCTCTGGCGGCGGCGCGGAGCAGGCACCGGCGTGGCGCTCCGCTGGCGGTTGGGGCCGCGGCGCTCGCCGCCGTCATTGTCGCGGTCGTCATCGGCCTGGCCGCGGCCGCGAACAGACCCGGTGGCCAGGCCACGGCATCCGGTGATGCACGCCTCGACGCCACGGCACCGCCTGCCGCGAGCCCTGCCTCGACGGCCGCTGCCCCATCACCAGGCCCGTCAGCGACTACCACCGACGCGCCCGCTCAGATCCCCGCGGCAGTAGGGACCGCACCGGAGGCCTCGGCAGACGGTGGGCAGCCAGCCGTTACGGGCGGCGGACCAGCGGCCGGCCGGCCCGCGCAGGTGGCGCCCGGAGCGGGCACCAACCGTGGCTCCTCAGGCAACAACGCGCCACCGCCAGCACCGGCCAACCAGCCACCGGCGGCTCAGCCACCGGCCAACCAGCAACCGGCCGCCCATACGTTCAGCTTCGCCGGGAACCTGACCCGGTACTCGTGCGCGGACGAGGGACGCCTGGCCTCCGCCCGCACCACGGACGGCGTCCTGGCCACGTTCAGCAACCAGAGCCCGGAAACCGTACAGATCTACTGGCTCGACTTCGACGGCTCCCGAGTGGCCGCAGCCTCGTCCCTGACACCGGGAAACTCCTATTCGAGCAACACCTACGTCAACCACCTGTGGCTCGTCGCCAACTCGAGCGGCCGCTGCCTGGCCATCTTCACCGCCGGCACCTCCGGCGGCCGAGTCACCGTTTATTAGTGCTGTTGAGATGGCCGATTGTCAGGACGGACCACAGGGCAACCACTCAGCACCTCATGCTGAGTGTGTATATTATGCGCATGGCAAGAGTGAACATCACCGTCTCCGATGAGCTGATGGAGTCCGCCCGGGCCGCCGGCCTGAACATCTCCCGCCTCGCCTCGGCGGCGCTGGCCGAGGAACTCGACCGACGCGCCAAGATCGCCGAGCTGGACGCCTACCTCAGCGAACTGGACGCCGAGCTCGGCCCCGTTCCAGCTCACGAGGCCGCCGCGGCCCGCGAGTGGGCCGATCGGATCCTGCCTGCCGCCCCGACAGCACGCACGGCATGACCCTGATCCTGGACGCCGGTGGCCTGTCCGTCCTGGCGGGGCAACGCGCCCGACTGGCGGAACTGCGACAGCGCGGGTGCTGGCCAGCGCAGCTTCCCGCCGTCGTGCTGGCGGAAGCCCTCACCGGCGACCATCGGCGTGACTTCCACACCAACCGGCTACTGCGCACCTGCCAGATCCGTGACGTCACCGCCCCCCTTGCCCGCGAAGGAGCGAAACTACGCACCGCGACCGGACGCGCTGGAACCATCACCGCCACCGACGCGATCGTGGCAGCGTTCGCCGCCACCTGCCGTGAGCCTCTTGTCCTTACCAGCGACCCCAGGGATCTGACCGCCCTCACCGCTCACGCAACCCGACCAGTCACCATCGCGAGCATGTGAGCCTCGCACCCCCGCACCATCCCCCAACCACCCACACGCTCATTGCGGATCACAGGAATGCATACACCAGTGGCTGCCGTAACGACCGCTTACCCCTCGCTTTCATGATCCGTTAATGATCTGGTCACGTCGTGAGGTTTCATCATCAGGTTCCCCCCGACCCATAGAGACAAGTCTTATATCACCGGCTCGTCACCCATAAGGGCTTCCCGCCATCCGGCCGGACCACAGGCGGCTGACATGGTTCACCCAGTCAGGTACTCCCAGATGAGCCAGAATTCTGTACATGACAACGCTTCCCCTTGCCGAGGCCCGCGCTCGGCTGTCCGAGCTTGTCGCTGCTGCGCAGACCACCCACGAGCGTTTCGAKATCACCCGTAACGGACGCCCAGCGGCGGTACTGGTCGCCACCGACGACTACGAGGCGATGCGGGAGACCATCGCGGTCCTCGCCGACGGCGAGCTCATGCAGGCCGTCACGGAAGGGCTTGCTCAGCTCCACACCGGTGACGTCCTCAACGAGGACGAACTGGCCGGCTACCTTCGCCGCCACGGTCGCGGCGGGTGACGGCAGGCCGATACCGGCTACGAATCGCCCGGGGCGCCGCCCGCGCCATCGCCGAAACGCTGCCCGAAAAGGTCGCGACCGCCGCCCACAAGTTCGTCACCGGACCTCTGCTCGACGCCCCGCACCGGGTCGGCAAACCCCTCGACCCGCCGCTCGCGCCACTGCGGTCGGCACGACGCGGGCCCTATCGGGTCATCTACCTCATCGACGACACCAAGCATGTCGTCGAGGTCACCGCGATCCGCCATCGCAGGGACGCTTACCACACCTGAACGTTGGCCAGCGCTCACCGCGGCCCGCCAGGTACATCGTCACAAGCCACCCGCGGCGGTAGCAGGCGGAAGAAGGCGCGGAGTTCGTCGACGAAGAGGGCTGGTTGTTCGAAGGCTGCGAAGTGGCCGCCGCGGTCCGGCTCGCTCCAGTAGCGAAGGTCCCGGAAACGGGTCTCGACCAGGCTGCGGGACAGCCGGAACAGCTCCCGCGGAAAGAGCGAACATCCGGTCGGTACGGTCACCACCCCCTGCGGGCGGCTGCGGAAACTCTCCCAGTACAACCGGGCCGCGGACGCGCCGGCCGCCGGTAGCCAGTACATCATCACGTTGTCGAGCAACTGGTCCCGAGTAAGGATCTTCTCCGGATGGCCGTCACAGTCCGTCCAGCCGTGGAACTTCTCCACGATCCAGCCGGCGAGCGCGGCCGGGGAGTCCACCAGGCCGTACCCCACGGTCTGCGGCCGGGTGGACTGCTGGGTCGAGTAGCCCGCCTCCTCCCACCGGAAGCGCCGGTGCGTGGCGAGCGACGCGGTGTCCCGTTCGTCGAGTTCCCCCAGCTCGGCCGTGGCCGCGCGGACGTCCACCAGCGGCAGGGTCAGGTGYAGGCCGAGCACGGCGTCCGGATGGCGGATGGCCAGTTCCGTCGACACCCTCGCACCCCAGTCGCCGCCCTGCACCGCATACTGGTCGTAGCCGAGCGCGGTCATCAGTTCCGCCCACGCGTCGGCGATCCGCGGCACCCCCCAGCCGGTGCCGGTCGGCTTGTCGCTGAACCCGTATCCCGGCAGGGACGGCATGACGAGGTGGAACGCGTCGGCGGCCGAGCCGCCGTGCGCGACCGGGTCGGTCAGCGGCCCGATGACGTTCAGGAACTCCACGACCGACCCGGGCCAGCCGTGCGTCATCACCAGCGGCACCGCGCCGGGGTGCGGCGAGGTCACGTGCAGCACGTGCACGCCCAGCCCGCCGACATGCACCTTCAGCTGGTTGAACGCGTTCAGCCTGCGTTCGAGCGCCCGCCAGTCGTACTCCCGCTCCCAGTAGGAGCACAGGTCGCGCAGGTACTCCGACGGGATGCCCTGGGACCAGTCGGAGACGGTCTCGCGGTCGGGCCAGCGGGTCCGGCGGAGCCGGTCGCGCAGGTCGTCCAGGTCGGCCTCCGGGATCTCGACACGGTACGGGGTCACCTCGGCCATGAGATTTCCAGTCCCTTCGTCGGCCCGCCCGTRCCGAAAGTGTCCGCTACTCGATCGTGCGGTCCCGGATTCAAGGAGGAGGATGAGACGTATGCGTTTGATATTGAACCTGATATGGCTGGTGCTGTGTGGGTTCTGGATGGCACTGGGTTACGCCGTCGCCGCACTGATCTGCTTCATTCTGATCATTACTATCCCGTTCGGGATCGCCTCGCTGCGTATCGCCAGCTTCGCCCTGTGGCCGTTTGGCCGCCGAGTGATCGACCGCCGTGACGCGGGCGCGCCGTCGCTGCTCGGCAACCTGATATGGATCGTGTTCGCGGGCTGGTGGCTGGCGCTCGGCCATCTGGCGACCGGCCTGCTGCTGTGCCTGACGATCATCGGTATCCCGCTGGGGCTCGCGAACTTCAAACTGATCCCGGTCTCGCTGCTGCCGCTGGGCCGGGAGATCGTCCGCATCGACGACCCCTACGGCTCCGACCGCCTCGCCTTCCGCTGAGCATCTCGCTGTCTCCTGGCGATGGCTCGGCGAGGTCTCCGATCAGACGCCCGACAGCACGGGATCGGGCAGGGTCGAGCCAGGTGGGCCAGGTTCGACCCTGCGATCGGGAGACTAGGAGCCGTGCGATCGGGAGACTAGACGGTGTGCAATTGGTAGAGTAGTCGCGTGATCGACTATCGGCGTCGAATCATCGACAACACGTTGGATGAGCTTCAGCCGCATCTTCGCGCCTTGTCGATCCATGGGCCGAAGGGGGTCGGCAAGACCGCGACCGCGATGCGGCGCGCCGCATCGGTCATTGACCTCAGCCTTCCCGCTCAGCGTGAGATCGTGGCCGCCGACCCGTCGATTCTGACCCGTCTGCCCGGGCCGGTGCTGGTGGACGAGTGGCAGCGCCTTCCCGAGATGTGGGACCACGTACGCCGTGCGGTCGACGCCGGCTCGCCGCCCGGTCACTTCATCGTCGCCGGCAGCTCCGCACCGCGAGGGGCGGTGATCCACTCGGGCGCCGGACGGATCGTACCGATGCGGATGCGTCCGTTGAGTATCGCGGAGCGGGGTATCGAGACGCCGACCATGAGCCTGGCCGCGCTCCTCGACGGGAACCGAGATCTCGGCGGGAGCACCGCGCTCCGCCTGACGGACTACGTCGAGGAGATCACGGCATCGGGCTTTCCCGCCATCCGCGGCCTGCCCTCGCGCGTGCGTCGGGCGGAGCTGGACGCGTACCTGGACAATGTCGTGCAACGGGAGTTCCCCGAACAGGGCTACCCGGTCCGCCGGCCGGCGGTGCTGCGTGCCTGGCTGGCCGCCTACGCCGCCGCGACCTCGACAACGACGGTCTACTCGAAGATCCTCGACGCGGCTACCGCTGGGCTGGCGAACAAGCCAGCCAGAGGGACGACGCTCGCTTATCGCGACGCTCTGTCCTCATTGTGGTTGCTCGATGCGATACCGCCGTGGATCCCCAGTCGGAACCACCTGGACCGACTCGGCCAGTCCCCCAAGCACCAACTGGCCGACCCCGCTCTGGCCGCACGACTGCTCGGACTCGATACCGCCGCGCTGCTGCGAGYCGAGCAGGGCAGCACAGAGCTGTCAGCGGGCACGATCCTCGGTGCGCTGTTCGAGCACCTTGCCGCGCTCAGCATCCACACCTACGCCGAGGCCGCCGAGGCTCGCGTGGGACACCTACGCACCCGCAACAACGACCACGAAGTGGATCTGATAGTCCAGCATGCGGACGGCCGAGTAGTGGGGATCGAGGTCAAGCTGGCCGACCGGGTCGAGGACGCCGACACCAGGCACCTCCGGTGGCTTCACGACCGGATCGGAAAAGACCTGATCGATGCCGTCGTCATCTACGCGGGCGAGCGTGCCTACCGCAGGCGTGACGGCGTTGCCGTCGTACCGTTGGCACTGTTTGGCCCATGATCACCGTGAACGGCCCCGAAAGGATGATCGAAGTGCTGGACACCGGGTTCGACCCCGAAAACCGGCGCCGATCCATCGATCCGGAATGATCAAGAAAGCGGATCGCGGGTCAGGACACGGTATACAGGTCATCGACGGCAGCCGAGGGCCCGCGCCCGGTCGGCGGACCAAAAATGGCGACCCTAAGTAAGGAGACCGGGTGAGGGCATGTGGGCTGGCCCGCAGACCTCAGCTCACGCTACGTTTCGTCACACGGAAACTGCTGGCAGACGTCTCCCCGCTGCGGGACTATCCGGCCTACCGGCGTATCTGGGCCGGCGACACGATCTCCGCGCTCGGTGCGCAGATCACCGCCACCGCCGTCCCGCTGCAGGTCTACGACATCACCGGCTCGTCCTTCCAGGTCGGCCTGGCCAGCCTGGTCGCGCTGGTCCCGCTGATCACCTGTGGGCTGCTCGGCGGTGCGATCGCCGACGCGGTCGACCGGCGGCGCCTCGCCCTGCTCACCTCCGGCGGGCTGGCCACGGTGTCGGCCGGGCTGCTGCTGTTCGCGCTCGTCGTCGACGCCACCGGCGCGGGCTCCGGCGCCATCTGGCCGCTGTTCGGCCTGATCGCGGTGCAGTCCGCGCTGGTCTCGGTCAACGGGCCGGYACGGCGGGCGATGATCCCGAACCTGGTGCCGCTGCGAGAACTGCCCGCGGCCACCGCCCTCCAGCAGATCGGCTGGAACACCGCGCTGACCGCCGGCCCGCTCATCGCCGGGGTGAGCGTGGCCGCCGGCGGCTACGTGCTGGCCTACACGCTGGACCTGGCCACCTTCACCGCGGCGCTGTACGGGCTGGCCCGGCTCCCACCGATGCCGCCGCAGGGCGGCGGGCGGCCTGCCGGGACAGCCAGCGTCCGGGAGGGGCTTGTCTTCCTCGCCGGGCAGCCGGTCGTGCTCATGACGTTCGTCGTAGACATCATCGCCATGATCTTCGGAATGCCGCGGGCGCTGTTCCCCGAACTGGCCCGGACCCAGTTCGGCGGCGGGGCCACCACGGCCAGCGTCCTGTACTCGGCGGTGGCGGCGGGAGCGCTGCTCGGCGCCGGCCTGTCCGGTCCGCTTGGCCGGGTCAACCGTCAGGGCCGGGCGGTGGTGGTGGCGATCGTCGTCTGGGGCGGGGCGATCGCCGGGTTCGGGCTCACGCACAGCCTCGCCGTCGGTGTACCGCTGCTGGCCCTGGCCGGTGCCGCGGACATGGTCAGCGCGATCTTCCGAACCGCCATCCTCAACGTCGCCACCCCGGACGCGATGCGCGGCCGACTACAGGGCGTGTTCCTGGTCGTCGTTGCCGGCGGCCCCCGGATCGGCGACCTGGAGGCGGGCAGCGCCGCCGCCCTGGTGTCACCGGCCTTYTCCGTCGTCAGCGGCGGCCTGGTCTGCGTCGGCGGAGTCCTGGTCGCCACCGCCATCGCCCCGGCCCTGCTCAGATACGACGCCCAGAAAGCGATCGCCGACGCGGAGGCCGCCACCGCCACCCACATCCACAAACAGGCGTCCGCAGATCCGCTTCCCTCATAGAAACAACCATCGTGCTGCTTCAGGCCGGCTTCCGCCGGCCACCCTGTCCCTGACGATCCGCGGATATTTCTCGCCGACCATGACGGCCGTCTTCTTCGGAGCCATCTCGAGTGGCGCGGCCGCGGGAAACGGCCGGCGGTGCGGACCGGAGCTGTTGGCGACGGTGGATCAGGGCTGTGCCTCGCGGCTCCAGGCGGCCAGGCCTGCGACGAAACCGGCGCGGTCGCGGGGGGAGAGGCTGGTTATGGCACGCAGGAGCGGTGCCGCGCGGATGGCGATGAACGACAGAACGACCGGCCGGTGCTCCTCGCGGAGGGAGACCAGGGTGCGGCGACGGTTGGCCGGGTCCTCCTGACGGTCGACGAGGCCGGCGTCGCTTAGGTTGCCGACGAGCTCACTGGCGGTCGACAGCGTCACGCCCAGCCGCCCCGCCAGTTCGGTGACACTGAGCTGATGCCCGGTCAGCAACTGGGTCAGGACCGCGCCGTGGCGGGCGGTGAGCCGATGCTCGCTGAAGATCCCCTGGAGCGCGGGCGGCATCTCCGAGCGGGCGCGCTGGAAGTAGGCCGACAGCAACGGCACGTACAGCAGGATCTCGAGATCCTGCTCCGTCGGAGACACCGCTCCCGTTGGCGACGGCTCGCCTTCTGGCGGCTGTGCWCCCCCTGGCGGCGGCTCGGTCGGACGTGCCGGTGCCGAGGCCGGTGATGATGCCGGTTCTGCCCGCCCGGGCGCGGTCGCGCTCACCTGCTGGTCGTACAGCACGCTACAATCCTAGTAAAGTTTGTGTATCCAAAATATTCGCTGGCACAAATTGATCTGAACTGTCTGCCCGGAAGGGATGTGAGGGCATGACATCGATCACCTACAGCGACGCGGTCACCGACGCGCTCGACCGTCTCGACGATCTCGGGTACGAGCGGGCGGGACGACAGGATCTCGCCAATCACGGTCCGAGGGGCGCCGAGGCGCTGGCGGCGCTCGGCCATCCGGAGGCGATCCCCGCCTGGGTGACGGGCTACCGCAACGCCATCGCGCACAACGACCCGCCCGGCCCGCGGTTCGCCATCGACCCGGCCGAGGAATCCTCCTGGCGGCCGGCGCTCGGCGCCTTCGACTGGGTTGGAGACTGGGAGGCGCTGTTCCGCCGCGAGCTGGCCGACGCCCCGTGGCGGGACGTGCTCGTCCGATGGTGGCCGCGCCTGCTGCCCGGCCTGTTCTCCCGGCTGACCCACGGGCCGATCCGCACCGCCCACGCCGTGCGCAGCGTCGCGGCGACCAGCAGCCCCAGCCCCCAGCAGATCACCGAACTCGCCCGCGGCCTCGCCTACTGGGCCGCCCGGTTCACCACCCTGCCCGGGCAGGCCAGCCTGGGCGGGCAGCGCACCGTCGCGGAGGYCGTCGCCGCCGCTCCACGCGCTCCGATCAACCCGGCGACGCCGCCGGCCGCTCTGCTGCGGGACGGGCTGAGCAGCCTGTTGGACCAGCCCGGCTACACCGACGCCTGTCTGCGCGAGCACCTGCTGCGCCCCGACCCCCGCTACCCGGCGGCCGCCCTCGCCGTCCAGCAGCGCATCCCCCGCCGCGGAAAACCCTCATGAATACACGTACGGGATCGGTTCAGGACAGATCTATGTCCAGATCCATCCGTGTACGCGCGTCAACAGCATCCCTGCTCTCGGGGTGGCCCTCAGCTCGATGACCAGAGGCTGGCGATGGGTTCGACACATTGAGAGGCCTGGAATGTCTCCGGTCAGGTGGATGTCGGGGCCAGGGGCCATCCGGGCAGGTTGCGCACAACCGTCCAGACGAGCGCGGCGCCGGCCAGGCCATAAGCGAGCGAACCGGGAACGCGCGTATGTTCTCCCCGGCCGATCGCGCGCGCCTGCCGCCAGATCAGATACACCAGCACCGGGCTGCAGAGCAGCATGAAGAGGTTGTCATGAGCCGCGGCCCGCAGCTGGCCGTGCAGCAGGTCATGAACCAGACGAAGACCTCCGCACGCCGGGCAGTCGAGTCCCGTGACAAGTTTTGTCGGGCATATCGGCATGAGCACATCGGGATCGTGCGGGTCGGCAACGGCAAGATAGCCGACGCCCAGCACGCATACCGACGCGCCGAGTATCAGCCGTCGCCGGCCGCTGATCGTGATCGCATGGCTCCCCGCGCGGTGAACGCCGGCGCCGACCGGGCCCAGGGGAGATGATTCCGGTGGCCCGGATGCCGTCCCGGCGATATCCGGGCCACCGGGCCTCCGAAAAATCCGACGCAGACATGTGGCCGCCGTACTAGTCACGGAGCAGACGGCCCTGACTGTCACGGACGTTACCGGTGAGAATCATGATCCCATCAATCAGCGCCCAGATTCCGAGACCACCGCAGGTGAACAACTGGGCGAGTGCGATACCGGTATCGCCCAGATACCATCGCCCGGCCCCGAAACCACCCAGGAAGATCTGAAGCAGTCCGGCAACCAGCTTCTGCTTGTCCGAGTATGGCTCTCCGGTCACCGGATGGCGCCCAAACGGGGCCGCCGGATCGTATGGCCCCTGTCCGTAGCCCGGCACGGGATAACCGGGCGCCGGCGGATACCCGGGAGCAGCCTGATAGCCGGGGCCCGGCGGATACCCGGGGCCGGTCTGGTAGCCGGGCGGCGGATACCCGGGACCGGGCGGGTAACCAGAACCCGGTGGATACCCAGCGCCCGGCGGATACCCAGCGCCCGGCGGATACCCAGCGCCCGGCGGATACCCGGGGTCCTGCGGGTAGCCGGGGTCCTGCGGGTAGCCGGGGTCCTGCGGGTAGCCGGGACCGGTCGCGCCGGGTTGGTCCGGATAACTCCACGGCTGACCGTCCGGTTTCTCAGGTGTGGTCATCGATTCCCCCAAGGAATCAGCGTTTACCCGCGCCGGACAACTGGGTTTGACATGCCGGCCCGGACGCTGGATCACTGAAACCAGCACGACAGGCCGTCCCTTGTATTTCCTGTGCCACTGCCAGAAATACTGAGCAAAATAATTTCGGTCGGCGACGACGAGATCAGCCGGGATGCCGGACGCCTTCCACCCGCATCCGTCGCGTCACCGATCCGAATCAGGGGAAGTTGGATCCGCCGCAGGCGACCGTTCCTCGTATATGCCCTCGACGCCCGCCGTCGGAACCCCGGACGACCAACCCGGCCAATGGAAGGCCAACAAACAGCGTCTGATCATCGAACCAGCCGCATCGGCTCGCGCCGGATACTCGTCAGGCAAGGTTGACTCCCCCGTGCGAACAGCACCCCTGCCGAGCCGAAGCCGCCAGCGGAAGCAACAAAATAGCAGTACGGCACTATATCAACGTGATCATGGATCCTTGAAGGCCGCCACCGCGCTCTCGTCGCGTTCGGCGGCCCGGTGCGCGGGGGGCGGCATGGCCCGTGCGGCGCGACGGTTTCACAATGCCGCTCAGGGCAACTCTGTCGACACCGTTAGTGATGGGCGTTCTCGGACGGCTGTTCCGCGTGAAGCCGTTCCACCGGACGGCCTCGTACCGATACCGGCCGGCAGGCTCCTCATCTTCCCTGGAATATCGGCTTGCGGTGGGCCGCGACCTCGGTGACGCCGGTCCAGGCGTCATCGCTGTGGCAGACGCGGGCCATCGCGCGGGCCTCGAGCTCCATCTGCGCCTCGATGGGCTGCTCCCACGTCGAGAGCAGCAGGTTCTTGATCTCACCGAACGACACGGTGGGGCCCGCGGCCAGCTCGGTGGCGAGCGACCACGCCGCCTTCTCCAGCTCCTCGTCGTCGACGACCTCGCTCACCAGCCCGTGTCCAAGGGCTTCCTCGGCGCTCCAGGTCTGGTTGCGCATGAGGAACTCGGCGCTGCGGCGGACGCCGATCCGCCGAGGGAGGAACGTGGAACCACCCCCGTCGCAGAGCAGTCCGATCCCGGTGTAGGCGGCGTAGAACCGTGCGCCGCGGGCGGCCAGGCAGAAGTCGGCGGCGGCGGAGAGCGCGACGCCGCCGCCGACCGCCAGCGCGTGTACGGCGACGACGACCGGGGCCCGCATCCGGGCGAACCGGGAGATCGCCGAGTGCAGGCCGACCGTGGCGTCCTTGATGAAGCGGGGCAGGGCCTCGCGGTCGCGTGTCATGGTCTTCAGGTCCGCGCCGACCGTGAAGTAGGGGCCCTGCGCGTCGATCAGCACCGCACGGACCTTGTCATTCTCGTCGCATTCGGTGGCAGCACGACTCATTTCGGTGCAGAACGCCAGGTCGAACGGGTTGCCACGGTCCGGCTGGGTGAGCGTGAGGTGGCCGATCCCGTCAGCGATCCGCAGCGTGATCGACCCGCTCATCGTTCCACCCTCCGTCGAAAATGATCGACTTCTCACTTGCGTGTCGCGGCATCCGCGGTACGCGGCGGGCCACGATCCGTCGGCTACAGCGTCCGCGGGCACAGTGACCGGAGCTCGACCGGCTGGGTTTCAGCCCCGGCCCGCGGGAACGACACACCCTGGTGTTCCCACAGCGCTACGCCCGTACTCCAGAGGTATGCCCGTACTCGCCCGGGTCCGCGTGTAGGACCGCAGATCTCGTCGAGTGGCTGCCGCGCAGACCGCCGGACAGAGCAGGGGCAGACAGGGCAGGCCAGGGCAGGCCAGGCAGGGCACGGCGGTAGCCGAAGCCGAAGCCCTGCGTGACCTGAGCCAGGCCCTGGCTCTCCGCTCCGAGCAGGCGTGACGCCGGCACCTCCCGCTGGTGGTCGGAAAGGGCGAACTTCATGGTTCAGGACGGTTCAGGACTCGCCCCGGGCCAGCTCGCGAAGCCGGAACTTCTGGACCTTGCCGGTGGCGGTCATCGGGAGCTCGTCGACCAGGACGAGCCGTTCGGGCAGCTTCTGCGTGGCGATCCGGCGTTCGAAGCGCAGGAAGTCCGTGATGTCCTTCAGTGTGGGTGCCGCTCCCTTGACCGGGACGACGATGGCGCACGCCTTCTCACCGAGGCGCTCGTCCGGGTAGGCGACGACGGCAGCCTGGGAGACATCGGGATGCGCGAGGATGTATCCCTCGATCTCGGCGGCGCTGATGTTGGTACCACCGCGGATGATGATGTCCTTGAGCCGCCCGGTAACCCGCAGGTAGCCGTCGGCGTCGAATCGGCCGAGGTCCCCGGTGTGGTGYCAGCCCCCACTGTCGATCGTCGCCGCGGTCCGCTCGGGCTCACGCCAGTAGCCGAGGATCGCGCCCGGGCCCGAATAGGTGATCTCACCCTCCTCACCAGGCCCGACCTCGCCGTCAGGGCCGATGAGCCTGATCCGGATGCCGTCGAGCGCGGGGGAACCGTCCGAGCCGGCGCGGCGATCGATCGGGTCGCCGGGGTGGCAGCAGGTCGCCGCCATCAGCTCGCTGCAGCCGTAGAGCGGCATCAGCACACCGTTGGTGAAGGTCCGCTCGAACTCCAGGGCCAGCGTCTCGGGGATCGGCGCGCCGGCACAGAGCCAGAACCGCATCGACGACAGGTCCCGCTTCGCGTCCGGCGCCGCGTCCAGTGCCATCCGGACGAACGGGGTCGCGGTCGCGGTGGCGGTGGTGCGGTACTTCTCGATGCGGCGCAGGCCCTCGTTCGGCTCCCAGACGTCGAGCAGATGTGTCTCGGCGCCGACGGCCAGCGGGACCAGCACGCCGACGACCAGCCCGGTGGCGTGCGCGACCGGCGACGGCATGAACATGACGTCCTCGGCGGTGAGCTGGAAGACGTTGTGGGCCAGGCCGCGGCCGGAGAAGTCCAGGGTGTTCCAGGTGTGCACGCAGCCCTTCGCCGTGGACTCGGTGCCCGAGGTGTAGACGATGACGTGCGGGGCGTCCGGGTCCGGGTGCGGGCCCAGCTCGTCCGGGCCGGGTACGGTGGCGGTGGCCTCGGCGAACGTGAGCTCGCCCGGGGCCGCCTCACCACGGGCGATCACGAGGGTCCTGAGGGCCGGGGCCTCGGCCTGCAGCGCGCGGAACATCGCCGCGTGGTCGAAGCCGCGGAAGGCCCCGGTGGTGATCGCGGCGACCGCGCCGGAGTTGCGCAGGACATGGGCGATCTCCGCGTGCCGGTACACTGCCATGATCGGTACTGTGACCGCGCCGAGCCGCGCGAGCGCGAGGTAGGAGACCACGAACTCGGCCCAGTTCGGCAGTTGGACGGCCACCCGGTCGCCGGGCTGGACGCCGTGGCGCGCGAGCGTGGCGGCGAGACCACGGGCACGCTCACGGACCGTGGCGTAGTCGAGTTCGGTGGTGCCGTCGGAGACGAACCGGCGAGTCGGTGTCGTGTCCGCCCACCGGTCGAGTAAGGCGGCGGCCGAGCCATCCTGCCACCAACCGTTCTCCCGGAACTTCTTGATCGACTCAGCGTCGTAGCGATCGTAGACCGTGAGCGTAGCCGTGTCTGTCTCCACACCGACCATCAGAACCTCCGCTTCGTCGTGGATACCTGAACGCACATTCATTTCGGTCGCACGGGCCGGACCGAAATCTCGAACGACAGGTGGCTCACGCCAGCCGCAAGCATGGCCGGATCTTAGTGGCATAAGATCGATGTTTTCAATGGTTCGACCAAATAGTTGCTTCAGGCAAGCATGTTCGCCCGGCCACGCGCCCAGCCCCACGAGCCCCTCCGGCAGGGCCGCCCAACGGCGGTGTCACTCAACGGCAGGATCGCTCGCCCGCGGCGGGGCCTCCTCCGAGCCGTGCTCCCGCTCCGAGACGCCGGCGCGGGAGCTCTTCGGCTTCGTGACTTCCGGCGCGGTGAAACGGCTGGCCGCCGATCAGTCCGCCGCGGCCGGCGCGGGCTCGTCCGCCAAACGGAGCGCGATACAGGAGAGGACATTGGCGGTGGCCGCGAGCCGCGCCGGATCGGTGCCGCCGACGACGCGCTCAAGGATCTCCCGGCGGGCCGCATGGACGCTCTCCAGCGCCTGCACACCCTCCGGAGTAATGCTGATGAGGAAGGCCCGCGCGTCGGTGGCCACTCTTCCGCGCGCGATGAGGCCGGCGCGTTCCAGCTTCTTGAGACGGGGCGTGACCGAGGAGATGTCGACGCCGTGGCAGGCCGCGATGTCGGACACCCGCAGCGCACCGCGGGCGTCGAGATGCTCCAACAGCGACCAGGACGCCTGCGGCAGGTCGTAACCGGAGCGCCGCGCGATGTCACCCGTCATGGCGCGGTCGGCGAGCAGCCGCAGCACCGCGGCCAGGGACCGCTCCAGGGCCGTGAGTGTCGACGCGTCCGTCACGTCCGCCTGCACCCACACATCTTATGAAGCGGCAGCCTGACATCGTTTCGGGCTGGACTCCCCACGCGCCATTCTCGCCGTCAACGTAACCGTGGGTGACACGCCTGCCGAAGGCCAACACCTGGTCAATTCAGCCAAGGGCTTCTACGCCCGGCTGGGACGCGTCGGCGCCGCCGCGACGCTGYCGTCCGCCGACGAGGCTGCCCGGGAACTGACAGACGCCCAGAAAGAAGAACCCACCACCATCGTGGACGGCCGATGGCCCCGCTTCATAGCCGGCGGCCCCAACGACGTCCGCGACACGCTGGAGCAGATGCTCAAGGAAAGCGGCGCCGACGAGCTGATGATCCAGGACCTCATCGCCAACCCTGCCGACCGCCAACACTCCCAGGCCCTCCTCGCCCAGGCCTTCGCCCTGTCCCCACACCATCCCTCGCCCGCCGCCGAACCAGCAGCCTCACGATAAGCCCCACTACCCCACCCACCGCTGGCCAGGCGAGATGCCTGGTCGAACAAGTCCGCGCGGAAGGGTGGTCGCTACGCGGCCATGAAAACGCGGTCCGGGAAAGACCGTCATGTTCGCCGCCAGTCTTTGCCGGTCTTCCACACGGCCGTGACGCCCACGGCGGCGCACAGGTGCAGCAAATCAGGACGCGGTCTTGAGGGAACGAGGAGAACCAGACGCGGAGGCGGATCGATGAAACGGCGATAGTCGAGGAGTTGACCGATGCCCATGCGGATGGCCTCACGAGTGACGGTACCTTTGGCTTCAATGAGCTCACTGGCTGTCGYGTCGTAGAGATCAGTGAAGAGTGGGCGTAGCTCATTGGGAGGCACGATCTGCTTTCGACATACCTCATGGCCAAGAGATCGAAGGTGCTCGGTGTATGAGCGGACAAGGGCGGCTTCTCGCCGGACTGCAGTGGTCAGTTCCCTCGTGCTGGTCAGACTGTACTGTTCGATATTCGATGCCTCTACTGGTACGGAGGTAATACGGCTGGTCATGATGGGGGTTGATGGAAGAGGTGCCTCGAACGACTGCATCGGCCCCTGGGGGCGGAGTCGGAATATGATGACCGTGCGAAGCGGCCCGCCGCCGGTTTCCGGGGCTTCGCTCGTGTACCACGGACGATCGGGATYGATCGCGAACGCCCCAAGGTATTGGACGCCGTCTCGTGCGGCACGGAAAAGGCGAAGTGCGCGTCCATCTTCCTGGTGGCGCAGGATGGCTAGGTTACCTTGAACCATCTGCTGATCACCGACTTGTCCTTCCCCTGTGTAGTGGAAGCAGCCGTCATCTCCCCACCCGTCGAAGTAGCCATGCGTCTTGCCGCGCACCGGTAGATGTCAAGTCAAATGAGACAGTTGGTCGTTACTCGGTTGGCTTGGGACTGGCTGGTTGATCCACACGGTCTCGGGTAGACGGGGTGGCCGTGGCCGGCGCGCGAACCGCTCGGGGTGCGCTGCGCGGRCACGGTCGAGGGTGGCCTGCCGGTGGGCCTGGAGCTGCTTGGCGGTACCGAAGTGCACCGAGGCGGGCGTGTGGAACCCRATCCCGGAATGGCGGTGGTCGTGATTGTAGGCGGTGAAGAACCCCTCGCAGAAGACCCGGGCATCCGCCAGCGACCCGAACCTTTCCGGAAAATCGAACGTGTACTTGAGTGTCTTGAACTGCGCCTCCGAGTAGGGATTGTCATTCGAGGTCCGCGGTCGGGAATGAGACCGGTGGACGCCCAGGTCGACGAGAAGTTCGGACACAGGTTTGGAGACCATCGCCCCGCCGCGGTCCGCGTGGACTGCTCGGGGTGGGATTCCGTTCCGGTGGAT
>NZ_MOME01000045.1:0-56600 GCF_001983005.1 Protofrankia sp. BMG5.30
GCGCTGTCCCGCGGGTCGGACAGGGCGGTGTCGTCCCAGGAGGCCGGCAGGAACAGCCGCCAGTCCACCGCGGCCGACGCCCAGTCGGTGACCGTATGCACCGACACCCCGATCTGACAGTTCCCGACCTTCCCCAGGGAGCCGGAGTACATCCGGGCCACCCCCGGCGAGGCCGACCCGTCCTTCGGGAAGCCGGTGTCGTCCACCACCAGCGCGACCGGGTCGAGGAACCCGGCCGCCCAGCCGGCCAGCCGCCGCCGCACCTGGGTGTAGTCCCAGGTCGAACTGGTCACGAACTGCTGCAGCTGCTGAGGATCCACCCCGAGGCGGGCGGCCATCGGGACCATGCTCTTGCGCTTGCCGTCGGTCAACAGCCCCCGGACATACAGCTCACCCTTGCCCCGCTGGTCCCGCCGCGGCAGGTCCGCGAACATCTCACCCGCGAACCGTTCGATCACCGGCCGCACCCGGGCCATCTCGTCCTGTCTCACACCAACCACCGCCACACACATGAAGACGACAGTCAGTACAACCACAGACAGACCTAATCAAGTCCTAGTAGGGAAAGCTCACCTATTGCGGGGGCGTGTGGCTGTCGTTGACGGGTTGTCCGTCGGGCGCAGGCGAGAGTTACATGGGAATGGCATCTTCCGTGGGCTCGTGCGGCGCCGTGAGGCTGAGGCGCAGCCGGCCCCGTCCCATGTCGAGCGGTGGTCTCCGTGGGACCGGGCCGGCATCCAACCAGCGGATAACGAGAGCGGGACGGGATGCGACCGGTGACGGTAACCAGGAAGAACACGGTGGACGGTGGGGCCACGGATGTGCGGATGCCTGTCCTGTACGGGGTGGTGCGGTTCGAGCCGGGTGAGGAACGGCGGGTCCGCGACACCACGATCGCGTTCGATTCGCCCGCGTCGGYGGAACTGTTCGCGGTGGAAAGCGGCTGGTCCGACTTTCAGGTGACGCCGTTGTTCTTCTTTGTGGACAGCGTCACGGCGCCGACGGCAGGGCGGCTGCTGCTGGATGCGGCGCTGGCCCGGTCCATGCGGCGGGCCAACGGTCGATGACCGGCGACCGGGAGAGCGATCCGCCGGAGACCACATCTGGCTGTCCGTTGCCGGTGACCGGGCCTGATCCGGATGGCGGTGACTGCGCAGTCACGATCTATCCGGCGGATCGTCCGGTGGACGTGATGCGGGCCTGGGCAGCGCTTCCGGACGGGCTCRGGTTCGCCGAAGCGTTCGGCGATGTGGAAGTAATACTGGTGTTCCGACCATTCGACCGGCTGCTGTCCGGGGAGCTACCCGCGCCGGACTGAGCGGTTAGGGGCTGCCCTCACGGCACGGGTGCAAAGGGCCAGGATCCCGGGCGGTATAACGCCATCGGGGGATCCTGGCCCTTTTATCTGCCGGCCCCCTGGGCGGTGACGAGTTCCTCGACGGCGGCCATGCGGTGGCTCATGTCCGCAAGCTGCTGTTCGATGCGGTCGATCCCGGCGAGGATCTCCCGCATGGTTGCCCCGGCAGGGACGTCCGGTGCCTGGTCACCGACCAGCACCCGAATCAGGTGATCGCCGGGCCAGTCGAGCGCGCGGGCAAGCGCTGTCAGCGTCTTGTTCTGGACCCGCCGACCCTTACCGCCATGCTGGATCTGGCGCACGGTGGACACGGACACGCCGGAGATGTCGGCGAGTTCCTGCTGTCCGATGCGGCGGGCTGCCATCCGCTGGTTGACCGCGTCGGCGACCGCGGCCCAGTCCTCACCCCCGATCGCGCCCCGCGCCGTGTAGACGGGCGATCTTTCTTCCTGCTCCTCCATGCCGCCGATTTTAGCTGTCAAGCAAACAGTAGGGCATGTGAGGTACACATATATCCCAGCGGGACCCGCTGCCGGACGCATGGTCTTTGCTGCACGCTTATGTGAACCTCACATGCTACGGGCACATAATGGTTGATGAGCGGTTCACGCGCGGTGCACTGTATGTCCTGCAACGACCGACGGCCGGCAGCGGCCGGCACGCTGATGACGCAGGGCGAGGTGAAACGGCGATGGCGATACCGCGACGGATTCCGGTGGCGTTCGGGGATGTGTTTCCGCACGGCGCGTATGTGCTCGGGGTGGAGGCGGCCAGCGACTATGAGAAGGCGAAGGCGGGCCTTCCGGATGTGCAGGAACGGGACAAGGTCACCGGCGAGTTGGTATGGGTGGCCCGGGTGGTGGACGCCGATCCCCAGGCGCGGGCGGGGTCGGCGGAAGTGAAGGTGAAGATCTCATCCCCTGTTCGGCCGGTGCCGCCGGAGCCGATGCCGGGCACGCCATTTCGGCCGGTGGAGTTCGACGGACTGACGCTCACCCCGTGGGTGCGCACGAACGGTGACCAGCCGCGGCAGGAATTCGCGTTGCGGGCAACCGGTATGCGACCGGTCCGGGCGACAGCCGGTGGTCGGGGCTCGACGGGAGCGGCGGCATGACCGAGCCAACAGCCAGCCCGGACACCGATGGCGGGCGGATGCCGGTCGGGTCGTGGGGGCATGTCGGCCTGGCCGTGGGCGCGGACGGGTCGGCGCGCTGCCACACCTACCCGCACGAGCGGCCGATCCTCACCGTCGACGCCGGCCACATCGACCTGTCCCTGTCCGTGTCGGGCGGCACGGTGACCGCGGATCATCTCGTGTTCGCGCGGGCGCTGGTGCGGGCCGCCACCGACTATCTGAGCGCATGCGAACGGCTGCTGGCAGGCCGCACCGCCGACGATTCGACGAGCGATACCACGACAGCGGCCTGAGCACGCCTCTCCCGGGTACCGGGACGGCCGTCTGAGCTTTCTTTGCGCTCCGCCGGTTCCGGTCCGCCGATTCCTCTTTCTTTCCGTTTCTTTTTCGTGCGATGCAGGGTGGGTGTGATCTGTCATGGCCAGAATCAACGGCTCCCGGCCGTTTCCCGACGTGCCGACCCGGCATCCGAGAGTCGACGTGCCGCTGTGGGTGGTGCTGGTCGGGCTGGCCGGGCGGATGTGCGCCCGGCTGCTGCTCTTTGTGCTGCGGCATCCGGTGCTGGTGGGTCTGCTGTTGACGGTGCTGGTGATCCGGGAGCGGTGGGGGCTGGCCGGGCTGGGCCTGGTGCTCCTCGCCGTCGTGGTGCTGGCGGTGGGGTGGCGGCTGGCGCATCGCCGGTCGTTCGCCTGGCTGACCGGGTGGCTGCGGGGCCGGCTGCGGCTGYTGGCCGTCTACCGGTGGCGGTGGCGGCCGGTGATGGTCCATACCGGGCTGGCGATCCGGGTGCCGGTGTCCAACGGCGACCGGGTCGCCTTCGCCGAGACCTTCCCCCGCATCCGCACGATCCGTTCCGACCGGTGGGCCGACCGGCTACGGGTCGAACTGCTMTACGGACAGACCCCGCAGCAGTGGGCGGAGCAGGCCGAAGCGCTGCGGCAGGCGTTCCGCGCGCAGACCTGTCGGATCCGCGCTGATCGGGTGGGGTACCTCTGGCTGGACTTCACCCACCGTGACCCGCTGGCCGAACTCATCCCCCCGGCGGACCTGGAGGGTCCGGACGCGGATGGCGACGGCGGGGACGACGACGGTTGGGATGACGGCACGCCGGTGAACCTGGCCGGGATCCCGATCGGCCGGCAGGAGGACGGCCAGCCCTGGCGGCTACCGGTCCGCGGCGCCCATGTGCTGGTGGCCGGGGCCACCGGGGCGGGCAAGAGCTCGGTGCTGTGGGCGACGATCCGCGGGCTCGGYCCGGCGGTGCGCGCCGGCCTGGTCGAACTGTGGGTCGCCGATCCCAAGGGCGGGATGGAACTCGCGTTCGGCCGGGACATGTTCACCCGGTTCGCCACCGACACCGCCGGCATCGCCGACCTGCTCGACGACGCCGTGGCGGTCATGCGCGGCCGGGCCGGGCGGCTCCGCGGGGTTACCCGGCTGCACACCCCGACCACCGACGAACCGCTGATCGTCGTGATCGTCGACGAGCTCGCCGCCCTGACCGCCTACGTCACCGACCGGGAGCTCAAGCGGCGGCTGGCCGCCTCGTTGCCRCTGTTGCTGTCGCAGGGCCGGGCGCCCGGGGTGGTGGTCATCGGGGCGGTACAGGACCCGCGGAAAGAGGTGCTGCCGTTCCGGGACCTGTTCCCGGTCCGGGTCGCGCTGCGGCTGACCGAACCCGACCAAGTCGACCTGGTCTTGGGCGACGGTGCCCGGGATCGCGGGGCACGGGCCGAGGAGATTCCCGACGGGCTGCCTGGGGTCGGCTATGTGCTCGCCGACGGGCAGGCCGACCCGGTGCGGGTGCGGGCCGCCTGGGTCGACGACGCCGAGATCGGCCGGATGGCGCACCGCTACCGGCCGCCGGTGACCGGCACGGTGCTCGGTCTGGACGATCCCGGCACAGGGTGGACCCCGGACATCAACGGCTGGGCGGCATGAGCGGACCGGAMGGCTACGCCCCGGTGTTCGTGCTGCCGCTGTGCTCCTGGTGCCGGCACCTGTGGGCGGCGCACCGCACCGATACCGGTTGCCGGGTGCCGGTCGGGCGGGGGCGGGTGTGTGGCTGCCGGGAACCGCCCCCCGGCCACCCGCCCGACCCCGACCCGGCCGACGATCACGGCCCGGACCACAACCATGATCATGATCAGGAGGAGCGGGCCGCATGAAGCACGGAACGGACCCCGCCGGCCGGCTGCCGGCGCATCCGGACGGTCCGATCGGCCCCGTCGCGGCCACCGGCCCGGCGGTGGGGAGTCGGGCGGCGCGGCTGCGGCTGCCGCTGGCCCGGCAGGTTCTCGAGGCGGTCGCGGTCGACAACGGGGTGTGCCTCCGCCCGCTGGCCATGCGGAGAATCGACCTGACCACCGGCGAGACGGAAACCGTCCCTGTGCCGTGCGGGGCCACGTTGGCGTCGAAGTGCCCGCCGTGCGCGGACCGGGCACGGCGCCTGCGGATGGCGCAGTGCAAGGCCGGCTGGCACCTCGACGACGAACCGCTCCCCGACCCCGACCCGCCCACCGACGACGCGAAAACCCTCGTCCAGCTTCGCGCCGATCTCGAAGCCGTCCGCACCGACGCCGTCACCAGCCACGACGTGGAGCAGATCACCGAAGCGGACGATCTGATCTCCCAGGTGGACGCCGCGTTGACCGACCTTGGTGTGCGCGGGACGACCGCGCCGGAGGACCGGGAGCGGCCCCGGCGGACCCGATCGACCCGGCGCCGGCAGGACGCTCCCGACCTGCCCCGGCTGCCGGTGGATCGGCGTACCGTGGGCCGGACGTTCACCGCACCCGACGGGACGGTGTGGCGGCCGTCGATGTTCCTGACGTTGACCTGCGACAGCTACGGCCGGGTGACCAGCGACGGCACCCCGGTGGACCCGACGTCGTACGACTACCGGCGGGCGGCCCGCGACGCCATCCACTTCCCCAAGCTGGTGGATCGGTTCTGGCAGAACCTCCGCCGCGCGGTCGGCTGGGACGTGCAGTACTTCGCCGCCCTGGAACCGCAACGGCGCCTGGCGCCGCACCTGCACGCGGCGATCCGCGGCACGATCCCACGGGTGCTGCTGCGGCAGGTGGCGGCGGCGACGTACCACCAGGTGTGGTGGCCGGCATGTGACCGGCCGGTCTACGCCCCGGGCCGGCTACCGGTCTGGGAGGAGCGGGCCGGCGGCTACCTCGACCCGGACAGCGGCGCGGCGTTGCCGACCTGGGATGCGGCGTTGGATGCGCTCGGGGAGGATGCGGAGCCTGCGCATGTGGTCCGGTTCGGGGTGCAGGTCCGCGCGGACGGGGTGACCGCGAACAACGCGAATACCGGCCGGCTGATCGGCTACCTGACGAAATATTTGACCAAGAGTCTGGACGCCTGCCACGCGGCGACCACGGACGCGCAGCGACAGCATGTGGACCGGCTCGCCGACGCCCTGCGGTACGAACCGTGCGCGCCGGGCTGTGCAAATTGGCTGCTCTACGGCGTCCAGCCGAAGAACCCACGGGCCGGGCTGGTACCGGGMCGSTGCCGGGGCAAGGCCCACCGGCGGGAAACCCTCGGCTTCGGCGGCCGACGGGTGCTCGTCAGCCGGAAATGGTCGGGCAAGACCCTCGCCGACCACAAAGAAGATCGGAAAGTCTGGGTCCGGCAACAGCTCGCGGTCCTCGGCCACACCGACACCGGCGGCCAGGACGGCGGCGCCAACCGGGTGGTCTGGCAGCTCCTCCGACCCGGGGATCCGGCCACCCCGCGGCGTGAGCATCTCCTCCTGCGTGCGGTCGCGGACCGGCACCGGTGGCGCGCCCAACTGGATGCCGCCCGTGCCGCCCGCGGACAGCCCGACCCGGTGTCGGCAACCGACCCTCTACTCCGCGATGCCGCATGATCTCCGAGTCTTACGACGATTCCGGCGAGGACGTATGAACAAGCTCCTCCTGACCGCGGCCGAAGCCGCCGCGGTCCTCGGTGTCGGCCGGTCCACCGTCTACGAACTGATGGCGGCGGGGCAGATCGAATCCGTCCGCATCGGACGGTCGCGGCGGATCCCACGGGTGGCGCTCGTCGCCTACGTCGACCGGCTCCGCGGCGCCCCGGGCACGGAGGCCGCCGCATGATCACATGCCGGTCCGCGCCGAACCGGACAGCCGAGTTTCGGCAGTGCAGCACACGCGGCGATGCGGCCCGTGGGCCTCCGGCCGTACAGACACAAAAGATCTGTAAGGCGGTCCCGGCGGGTGCGCCAACACCACACCGGGACCTTGATCCGCACCCCTTCTCATACAAGGAGCGCAGACCTGTGCCCATCATTCCGCCTGACCTCGACCCGCCGCGCGACCCCTCCGACGGACAGCCCTTCGTCCGCCTCGACGCCCCCGGCCACGGCTTCTACGAGATGACCGTCAAACCGGGCGCCGACCCGTTCGACATCGCCCGGATCGCGGTCGCGATCCCCACCGACGCGGTGTTCGTCGAAGCCCTCGGAGACGTCGACGTGGTGCTGGTGTTCCGCGCGATCCCCGGCAGCACGCTTCCGGCAACGCTTCCGCCGCGCCGACCTGGTCCGGCCGGCGGCTGGCTGCCCGACCTCCGCCCGTATCGGACGGTTCCCGCGCAGCCTCAGCCCCGCTGACCAGGAGTCGCGGTCCTTCCCCCCTTTCTTTCCCGTTCCTCTGCTGGGCGTTACACCCGTCGGGAGCGCGGACGGGTCCAGGGTCGGCGGAGCCGATCACGTAGTGACGCGGTAGCGCCCTGGACGCGGCCGGGCTCCCGACGGACCCTCCTTCGCCCCAGAGGAGCGGGAGCGGCGAACCGCCGGACGCAACCTCCCGGCGTTCTCCTGTTTTTCGCATCATTTCTTCGGCAAGGAGTGATCTTCATCATGTCCGGCAAGCGGCAGGATCCGACCGGAGCAGCCGACGACGAACCGACCTGCTCTGATGCCCAGAGCTCGGAGCGCCAGGCGCGAAATGCCCCCGCTCGCCGGGGTCGTCGGCGCAGCCACGGGGACGGGGCGTTGTTCCAGCGGGCCAGTGACGGCCTGTGGGTCGGTCGCGTCGACCTCGGCTGGATCGACGGGAAGCGGGTCCGCAAGACCGTCTACGGCAAGACGGAAAAAGAATGCCGAAGCAAGCTCAAGGAAGTTCAGAAGGCCGCGGAGCTGGGCGTCAACGTCACCGCGGAGCGTCGAACAGTCACGGTGTGGCTCGGTGAATGGATGGAGATCAAGCGCGGTGACGGGACACGACCCGCGACGCTGCGTACCTACCGCTGGCTCATCAACACGCACATCGTGCCGACGATCGGCCGGATCCAGCTCGACAAACTCACTCCCCTCGACGTCCGACGTCTTGTCGCGGCGGCGAAGGCGGCCGGACTGTCCCCGGTAAGCGTCCGCCACGTGCATAGCCTGATCCGTAACGCGCTCGCCGAAGCCGAACGGCTCGATCTCGTGCCACGCAACGTCGCGAAGGCGGTACGTGCACCATCCGTCCCACACAAGGACGTCCGGGCGCTGCGTCCCGAGGAGGCACGGCGCCTGATCGAGGTTCTGCGCGGTGACCGTCTGGAAGCGCTCTTCGCCTGCGCCCTGATGCTCGGCCTGCGCCGCGGGGAGATCCTCGGCCTGCGCTGGACCGACGTCGACCTTGACGGCGCCGTCCTCCACGTCCGCCAGAGCCTCCAGCGGGTCGACGGCTCCCTGACGTTCGTACCKGCGAAGACCGTCCGCTCACACCGGAAGCTGCCGATTCCGGCTCGACTGGTGGAGCTCCTGCGCCAACACCGAGTGCTGCAGGCAGGCGAGCGGTTCGAACGCGGAGACGGCTGGACTGAGACGGGCCTCGTGTTCACCTCGTCGATCGGTACCCCGTTGGAACCACGGAACGTCAACCGCCGGTTCGATCAGCTTCGGGAAAAGGCCGGGCTCCCYTGGCTCCGCCTGCATGATCTTCGCCATGCGTTCGCGTCGATGCTGTTCTCCGAAGGGGTGCCCGCGCGCACGGTCATGGAACTACTCGGACATTCGACCATCCAACTGACCATGAACACGTACACCCATGTCATGCCCGAGACCCAACGGGACGCCGTGGGCCGCCTGGACCACCTGCTCACCGGCGGCAGGCCCACGGACGACGAGGACGACAGCGCGGACGAAGCCGGAAGCCCCGACCCCACCGACACCGACCAACAGTGATCGATTCCAGATGGGTACACCGTTGGGTACATTGATCTTCAGAAGGTTATCACTGAGAGTAATAACCACTGGTCAGGATGGGTGCGCCGCCAGGGACTTGAACCCCGAACCCGCAGATTAAGAGTCTGCTGCTCTGCCAATTGAGCTAGCGGCGCGTGTCGCGTGCTGTGCGCTGCGACGGGTCCGAATGTACCAGGCTCGGGCGGGGTCGGGGCCCACGGGTAGGCCCCGACCGGACCAACTTGGCCACATCGGCCTCAGGGCTTCTCGCAACCGAAGCCGTCGTGATCGCTGTCGAGACGGAACGGGTCCRGGGAGAGCACCCGGATCGGCCCGGTGACGTAGTGAGGGCCGTTCCCGGAGCCGCCCGCGCAGTCGTAGTCGCCGATCCCGTCCTTCAGGCACACGTCCGGATAGGCCGGGTTGCAGACAGCGGGAGGCGCGGCCGGTGCGGTGGTGGGTGCCGGTCGCGCCGGGGCTGCGGCGGCCCGTGCGGGCGTCCGCGCGGGTGCGGCTGGCGGTGGGACGGATCGTGACGTCGCGATCGTGGCGACGGGAATGCCAGGAGAGGCAGGAGCGTCAGATGCCGTCACGACGGGCACGGGCGGTTGTGTCGGCTGACCGGCGACCGCCAGCGGCTCGGCCGCGGACAGCGGAGTGCCGACAGCCGACGGCGCGGACGTGGGCGATGGGCTCACGACCGCACTCGGAGCGGCCGACGTCGACACCGCCGCCTGATCGCTTTTCGGAGCCAGCGCCGTGAGGACGAGAAGCCCCAGGAAGCTCGCCCCGGTGACGATTCCAGCGCTCCGGCGGTTGCGGATTCGTGCCTGGTGCAGGTGACCGCGCACCAGCCCGACAAGTCCGACAATCATAATGATTAATGCCAGTAATATACAAAAGGCCAACACGTGGTCCCCCCATGTGTGCGTGGCCAGCGACTCTACAGCGCAGGTGGATCATGCTCGGTCGCCGGGTGGTCCCGCAAAAAGGCTGCCGGACCTGCACACATGGCGCTCGTAGCCGGTGCTCGCGGAGCGTAGCGGCCTGCCGGGATCCCGCGCTGCCACGGGCCCGAGTCGTCTCGGGCCTCGCCGGCACCGGTTGGACGTCCGGTCGCTCCCAGCAGGGACCCGACGTTCAACCGGTGCCGGCCACCGGGCCGCCTGGCCCACGGGCGTCGCGGGCGCCGTCCACGCGGCCGACGGTGCTACGCGCTGACGGCGGATTCCTCCGGCGCTGGGTCGCCGAAACGCCAGCCCGGCGCGATACGGCGCTGGAAGAAGGCACGGAACTCGCGGACGGACGGGCCGTCCGGCTTCACCCAGAGGGTTTTCTCGGGATGCCGCAGCCAACGCAGCACGTCGATGTCGGCGTAGACGTTCCGCCGGACCGTCAGCCACATCATGCGCGCGATCAGGTGGTTGAGCGGCGCGAACAGCGGGCCGGGGCCTATTTTGCGGACAATGACCCGGTAGCCAAAGAACATCAGGTCGTCCCGGACGGGGGTGCCGCCGAGAACAATTGTCAGCAGCGGGCCGGAGCGGTCGACCGTGGCGTCCTTCTGCGTCCGGTAGAGTGACGCGGACGGCCCGATCATCTCGATGAACGCGTACGGCTTGAACCAGCGCTGGACCTTCTTCATGCCGGTCGCGTCGGCAGGCCGCAACTGGTATTCCAGGCGGTCTTCCTTGTTCGCCAGGATGGCGTACTCCAGCTTTCCTACGCCCTTGTGTGCGACCGGGAAGTGGTAGATGTCGGAAACGTGTTCCGCGACCGGCAGCAGCGTGCCCCGGGCGGTGTAGATCTGGCCCTTGAGGTTCAGGTACTTCTTGGAGTCGGCGTAGGGCACCTCGACGAACTCACCGACCGGTTCGGGGCCGTACCAGAACCAGATGTTCCCGGCGTGCTCCCGGACGGGGATCGCGCGCTGGCCGGCCCGCGGGGGGATCTTCGCCTGGTCCAGCCCGGGGATGACCTCGCAGCCGCCGTCGGTCCGGAACTCCCAGGCGTGGTAGCCGCACTTGATCCGGTCATCGACCACGGTGCCGCAGCGGCCGAGGTCAGCACCCATGTGGCAGCACTGGCTGTCCACCATGCCGACCCGGCCGCTCTTCCCGCGGAAGAGCGCGAACTGGTGGGACATGAACTCGACGGGCAGCACCTGGCCCGGTTCGAGATCCTCACTGTACCTGGCGAAATACCAGCCGAACGGGTAGTCGGTCTTCTGTTCCTCGCCGAAGGACTGACCCTCAAGYAGCCGCCTGTCGTATTTCTTGAGTTGCTTCTGCCATTTCGACTTCGCCACGGGTCCTCCGCGAGTAATACTTGGAGAAAAATGGGTGTACACGAGAGATAGCCGGCGAGATGGCCTTGTATTATCGGCCGGTTGACCGCACCGGGCGGTAACGCATGATCGACGTTAGCATGCGGCCCGCGACAGATCCCGAGGATGCCGCTGCGTGACGGAAACAACAAGCGACGCACGGCAGCGAGGTAACATGGTAACGGCCGTGTTTCGAACGGAGGGCACCCACCCAGGCGCCATCCGTTACCCGCCGTACCCCCAACGGCGGCCGGTTTCCCGCGAGGTATGCTCTACCCGTCCGAGACAACGGCAAAGCAACCGCGAGCCCGTATGTCGCCCACCGCACACCGAAGCCGCCGGCGCGATTGTTCCGGCTATTCTGTCGTGGCCGGAACCAGTGAAATCACAGGCTGTTCCCGACTGCTGGAAAAATGTTCGACGCGCAACCAGGAGCCGTCCACACCGGCTCATGCCGGCCCATGCCACACGTTCACCTCGGTGCGCACCGGTGCATGTCCGTTCGCACCCGGCTCACCCGTGGCCGGGCTCAGGGTCGGGGTCCACGTCCACCCAGTTCAGGGTGCGTTCGACGGCCTTGCGCCAGCCCGCGTAGCCGCTTTCGCGCCGGTCCGCCGACCAGCGGGGCTCGAAGCGGCGCTCCTCCCGCCAGTGCGTGGACAGCTCACCGGTGTCCTTCCAGAAACCCACGGCAAGGCCGGCGGCATACGCGGCGCCGAGCGCCGTCGTCTCGGCGACCACCGGACGGCTGACGGGGACGCCCAGGATGTCCGCCTGCGTCTGCATGCACAGGTCGTTGGCGGTCACGCCGCCGTCGACCCGCAGGACGTCCAGGGCCACGCCCGAGTCCAGCCGCATCGCCTCGGCCACGTCCCGGCTCTGGTAGCAGATCGCCTCGAGCGCGGCGCGGGCCAGATGGGCGCCGGTGTGGAAGCGTGACAGCCCGACGACGGCGCCCCGCGCGTCGGAACGCCAGTACGGCGCGAACAGCCCGGAGAAGGCCGGGACGAAGTAGATCCCGCCGCTGTCGGAAACCGTCGCGGCCAGTGTTTCGCTCTCGGCCGCGCTGCTGATGATRCCGAGCTGGTCGCGCAGCCACTGCACGGCCGACCCGGTGACGGCGATCGAGCCTTCCAGCGCGTACACCGGGTCGTCGTCACCGAAGCGGTAGCCGACCGTCGTGAGCAGCCCGTGCTGGGAGGGCACCGCCCGCGACCCGGTGTTCAGCAGGAGGAAGTTGCCGGTGCCGTAGGTGTTCTTGGCCTGCCCGGGGTCGAAGCAGACCTGCCCGACGGTGGCGGCGTGCTGGTCGCCGAGGTCGGCGGTCAGCGCGACCTCGCCGCGCAGCGGCCCGGAGACGGTGGTCGAGCCGTAGCCGGTCGGGTCGGACGACGGCCGGATCGCCGGGAGTATCGCCCGCGGGACGCCGAAGAACTCCAACAGTTCGTCGCCCCAGTCGAGGGTGTGCAGGTCCATCAGCATGGTGCGGCTGGCATTGGTGACGTCCGTCACGTGCAGCCCGCCGCGCGGCCCGCCGGTGAGGTTCCACAGCAGCCAGCTGTCCACGGTGCCGAAGACGGCCTCACCCCGTTCGGCCGCGGCGCGGACCCCGTCGACGTTGTCGAGAATCCACGCGATCTTGCCTGCGGAGAAGTAGGTCGCCGGTGGCAGGCCGGACCGGCGCCGGATCACCTGGCCGCGGCCGTCGCGCTCCAGCGCGGCCACGATCCGGTCGGTGCGGGTGTCCTGCCAGACGATCGCGTTGTGGTAGGGCCGGCCGGTGCGCGGGTCCCACACGATCGTGGTCTCGCGCTGGTTGGTGACGCCGAGCGCGGCCAGGTCCGCGGCGCCGAGGCCGGCGTCGGTCAGGGCCGCCGCGACGACGGCGGCCGTGCGCTCCCAGATCTCCACCGGGTCGTGCTCGACCCAGCCCGCGCGCGGCAGGATCTGGGCGTGTTCGAGCTGGCGGCGGGCGACCTCGTTGCCATCATGATCGAAAATCATGAAACGGGTGCTTGTGGTGCCCTGGTCGATCGCCCCGACGAAATCGCCCATCGCCGTCCTTCCGTCCCGTGCGGTCGTCGCATGTGGCGGCCGCGCCCATCCGGGTGGGCGCGGCCAGCGGCGGCGTTCACCGGAGTGATGACCACCGGTAGTAGCGACCGCTGAAAGTAGCCACGACGTAGGAGCATGGCCCACCGGGAACCCACGGTCCATCGGCGCGTCAGGCCGCCCGGTGCACCAGGCTGCCCAGCGCATCAGGCCGCCCGGCGCGTCAGGCGGTCGGTGGCCGTCGCACGCGGCCAGCGCCCTGGTGACGCGATGGTGCTGACGTCGTAACAGGTCCCGAAGACGTCGTCGCACGCGGCCAGCGCCCTGGTGACGGCCGACACGCGATGTCCCTGCTGTCCGATGTTTCCGATGTCCGACGTTCCTGATGCCCGGGCGCTCCCGGTGTGCCGTCGGTGTGCCATCGGCGTGCCATCGGTGTCCCCCGCCCGACCGGGGCGAGTATTGACATCAACCCCACATCACACGCATTGTGGACGGCGTGCATACCGAGTCCCGGCTTGTGACCCGCGGTCACATTGATCTGCTGCGGGTCGCGTCAGCAGCCTGTCCGGGTCTTCCTTCCTTCCGTCGATAACCGCGTGCACCCGCACGCTGCCTGACCCGCTCACGGACTGTCGCTCTTCTTCCGTAGGACGAAAGCACGTGTTTCCCGCACGTTTCGTTTCCATCCCCTGTGGGACGCGGAAGAAAAACAACGRCACGCATCCACGCCGGCCATCGCGACAGCTCCCATCCGACGACAGGAGATGCACAATGACCTCCGCGCCGCCCGCGACATTCGCGTCGAGACGGCCGCCCACCGGCATCCATGGACATACAGCCGGTAACGCCGCGTCACTGACCACCACGCTCGAGGCGCCGCCCGGTGTGCCTCCCAGCCGGGGATCCGTCCTCATCCTGACCGGCCGGGACGAGACGGTCGCCTCCTTCGAGGGGCTCCGGCTGCGGCTGGCCCTCGACGGCTACACCACCACCGTCTCGGAGGAGCCCGGCAGCAGTGTGTCGACGCTGGCCGAAGCACGTATTCCCGGCGCATCCTTCGTCCTGCTGGGCTCGGACATYGGCGGGCTGCGCGCGCTGACCCTGGCGGGCTCCCCGGCGCTGCGCCCGGACGGCGTGGTCCTGCTCGGGCTGCCGCTGCTCCAACGTCCCCTCACCGCCGACGGCGGCGCCAGGAGCGGCGAGGATGCCACGGGCACCAGCGGCGTCGGCGGTGCCTACGCCCCGGTGTACCCGGTCCCGCGGGCCCTGCCCGATCTGCCCATCCTGCTCGTCCACGGGGTGGACGACCAGGTGAGCCCGCTGCCGCTCACCCAGATGATCATCCGTACCGCCCCCCGGGCGCGGCTCACCGTGGTGCCCGGCCAGCACGATGTGATCACCGGGCCCGGCTACCGGACGGTGGCCRCCAGCACGCTGGTGTTCCTGGAGTCCCTGCAACACGATCTGCCGCTCGGATGAGCAAGGGGCACGCGGAAACGGCGGCGGGCGGTGCGCGTGCCACGACAACGATCCTTTCCGCGATCCTTTCCGCGATCCTTTCCGGGGTCACGTCAAGGTCCGAGGTCACGTCAAGGAGATCAGGGCATGTCCACAAGCACCAGCCTCGCCCCCAGCATCCGCGAGCAGTTCCGGCAGACCCCGCTGCGCGTGGCCGACCAGAGCGTCCCGAAGCACCCCGAGCCCGAGGGCTCCGTCGAGGAGATACGGCTGCACCGCAAGCAGCGGCTGGCCGCCGCCTTCCGGCTGTTCGCGAGGTTCGGCTACGACCACGGCATCGCCGGCCACATCACGGCGCGTGACCCGGAGCTGCCCGACCACTTCTGGGTCAACCCGCTCGCCGTGCCGTTCGCCCAGATCAAGGTCTCCGACCTGCTGCTGGTCAACCACAACGGCGACATCGTCATCGGCGACCGCCCCGTCAACACGGCCGCGTTCGCCATCCACTCCCAGGTACACGCCGCCCGTCCGGAYGTCGTCGCCGCGGCGCACGCGCACGCGTTGGCCGGTAAGGCATGGTCGTCCCTCGGCCGGCTGCTCGACCCGATCACCCAGGACGCCCTCACGTTCTACGGCAGCCACTCGCTCTACGCCGACTTCAACGGTGTGGTCCTCGACACGGCGGAAGGACGCAACATCGCCGAGGCGCTGGGGCCGAACAAGCTCGTGATCCTGCAGAACCACGGCTTCCTCACCGTCGGACGGTCCGTGGAGGAGGCCGCGTGGCTGTTCGTCACCGCCGACCAGAGTGCGCACGCGCAGCTTCTCGCCGAAGCCGCCGGCCGCCCGAAGCTTGTCCGGCACGAGGTCGCCGCGCCGCTGGGCCGCAGCCGTTCCTTCGGTGGCCTCAGTTTCGCCCCCTACTGGGACATCATCACCGCCGAACAGCCGGACCTGTTCGACTGAGCGCGCCGGGTGGCGCACTGTGTGGGTGACGCGGTTCCCGTCCCGCGTCACCCACACAGCTGTGCGGCCACGGGGCGCCACGGGGTTCGGCAGGCCACGGACCGGCATACTTGCCGACGACGGAGCGACGACGAGAGGACGGCCCGGTGAGCGGTCTGAGCGAATACCTGATCGGCAAACGCGACGCTCTCCTCGCCCATCGGGAGCGGGTGGCCGCCGGCGACGTCAAACCGCTGACCGTCTCGGCGACCGTCACCGCGGAGGGGCGCACCGGCGTGCGCCGCATCCGGGCCCGCGAGTTCCAGATCATCAGTGACAGCGGGCCGGATCTGGCCGGGCACAACCTGGGCCCGACCTCGCCGGAGATCCAGCTCGGCGTGCTGGGCAGCTGCCTGACCCACACCTACCTGATCCAGGCGGCCACGCTCGGCGTCCCCCTGGACTCCCTCGACATCGACGTCACCGCCACCTTCGACCCGCGCGCCGGCGAGCCCGGCTACGAGGACCTGCCGGTCTACCCGCACGATCTGCGCTACGCCGTACGGCTGTCCTCCCCCGCGTCCGACGAGGAGATCAGCGGGCTGCGCGAGGCGGTGGAACGCACCTGCCCGATCCTGAACCTGCTGATCAACCCACAGCCAATCCAGGGCACCCTCGAACGCGTCCCAGCCCTGCCCTGATCAGACGGTACGCGCCGCCCACGTCTCCCGACTGATGGCGTAGACGTTGTTGTCCCGCCACGGGCCGACCGTGGCGATCTTCCGGAAGCTCATCCCGAGTTTCCGGGCGATTCCGTTCGCCCCGATGTTGCCCTGGTCAGTGACGGTGACCAGCTCGTCTTCACCGAGCGCGGCGAAACCGTAGTCGAGCGCGGTCCGGATCGCCTCGGTGCCGAGGCCCTGTCGCCAGCGGTCCCGGCGGATGGAGACGGCGACCTCGACCCCGGGCCAACCGTCGGCGTAGTACAGCCCGGCCCGGCCGAGGAACTCGCCAGTGGCCTTGTCCTCGACCGCCCACATGCCGTAGCCGAGCAGCACCCACATGCCGGCCAGATGGGTGACCAGCCGCTCGGTGCCTGCCCGGTCGAACGGGCCGTTGAGGTAGCGCATGGTCTCTTCGTCGGCGTTCATCGCCGCGTACGGGTCGATGTCCGCCGGCCGCCAGCAGCGCAGGATCAGCCGGTCCGTGACCACCGTCGGCACGACGATGGATGYGGGCTCGCCGAACTCCAGCGTCATCTCGACCCTCCCGGAAGCGCGAGCCGTGCGGACAGCACGCGGACTTGGTCGTGATACTCCCGGACCTCCGTCACGTCCTGCCACCGCGCCAGCCCGACGGCACCATAATCCGGCCGGCCGCGCAACTAACAGGCGATTGGGGGATGTCGTGACACGTACCGGGACCTGCACGATCCGGACCCGACCCCGGGCCGACGTGCCGGCGGACGCGGTGCCGTACGCCGTCGTCGTCTACGGGACTGATCAGCAGCCGGTCGAGGTCCGCCTGCCGTTTCCGACCGTGGCCGCCGCGGAGCACCACGCGACAAGCTGCGGGCTCGACGGCCGCGTGGTCCCTATCACCTTCCCGTTCCGCTCTCCCCGTATGGGGACCTAAAGACGCAGGCCCTCTGCCGTCCGTCTGGTGAGCAGAGGCAGGGGGCCTGTCTGATCGCGCRCCGGCCCGCGGCACGCCCACCCCCGATGCTGACGTGGGTGTAACCGCGGGCCGGCGCGTGCACCATCCCCACCCGACGTCGACAAGATCGTCCCGTGGCGACGTCCCTGTCCGGAACCGCCGGGCAGGGGTTCCACCCCTTCTCCTGTGAGGAGCTCACGGTATGGCTGCTGTGGCTGCCCCGGAAGCAGCGATGACGGCCCGGTTCCTGGTCCGCCCGGACGTGTTCGACCGGCTGGTCGACCGGGTGGCGGTCGAGGTCGCGGGAGGCCGCGACCTCGCCGTCCGGATCGTCGATCAGACGCTGGCGTTCCTGGCTGCCAGCGCGCGGAACCCGGGTGTCGGTCTGGCCCCGAGCCGGCTGGTCGACATCGGGTGGCACGTGTTCGTGCTCGACACCCGCGAGTACGCCGCGTTCTGTGACCAGGTCGCGGGCCGGTTCATCCACCACGTCCCCAACGACGCGGCGAACGAGCCGGTCCGGCAGATGGATGTCCGGGCCCGTACCCTGGCCGCGATCACGGATGCCGGCTATGCCGTCGACATGGACCTGTGGCCTCCGACGGGCACGGGGAGGTGCGGCTCCTGCGCCGATGAGGGGAACTGCTCGGCGTCCGGTAAGGACGGTGACGAGAATCAGGGATCGCGGATCCCGCGGTGATCCAGGAAGGGACCGGCATGGCGGACCTCTGGGATTCGCTTCCCGATCCGGTGCGCGAGGCGGTCGGGCGTCACCTCGGCCCGGTGGGCTCGGTGACCGCCGTCGACGGCGGGCGGAACAACGATCTGGCGGCCGTCGTGTACGGCCGGGACGGGCCGGTGTTCGTGAAGGCGGTCCGTGGGATCGGCAGGCGGATGCGCTGGCTGCGCAACGAGGTCACGGCCGGGACGCTTGCCGCTGGCATCGCGCCGGCCGTGACCTTCGCGGAGGACGTCACCGCGGACAACGACTGGCTGGTCGTCGGGTTCGAGTACCTGCCTGGCCGGTCCGCCGACCTCACACCCGGTTCGGCTGATCTTCCAACGGTCGGGCGCACCCTGGACCGGCTCGGCGGTCTGCCCGCGCCCGGGGTTCCCGGGCTGCACCAGCGGTGGACCGTGCGGGACTGGTGGAGCCGCCTGCGCGAGATCGCTCCGGACGTGGTGAACGGCTGGGACGTCGGCGTCATGGACCGATGGACGGCGCTGGCGCCCGAGGCGGTGGCGGGCGATCGGCTCGTCCACACCGATCTACACGGCGGCCAGTTCGTGATCGGAGCCGACGGGTCGATTCACGTGATCGACTGGGGGTGGCCCGCCGCGGGTGCCGAGTGGGTCGACTCCGCGTTCATGATTGTCCGGCTCGTCGAGGTGGGACATTCTCCGCGGGACGCCGAGACGTGGGCGGCAGCACGAGCGTGCTGGACGGCAGCGGACGACGCGCTCACCGCCTTCGCCGCCTTCGTCGCCGGCCTGTGGACCTACCGGACGGTGACCGGCRGGCCGGGAGCCTCGGCTGCCCGGGCACGGGTGGCACGCCGGTACGCCAGATGGCGACTCGCGGACTGATGTGAACCGTCCCAAACCACTCATTCCGAACCTGCCGATCGGCTCACAGCCGTTCCAGGGCACGCTCCGGTGTCGGTGAGCTGATATCGGTGGCCTGCGGTGCGGGTGATGGCTTGTGTCGGCATGACCGGTAAGCTGAGGGCGACATGTGCTATGTCTCACATGTCGTGTCTGTCGTTCCGCATCGGCTGTCCGGCGCGTCCCTGTCCGTACACCGTGGTCAGTGGCGGGACCGGTCCTGGGGGAGGCCGTTGAAGCATGTCGGGCTACCGGTTCGATGTGTTCCTGAGCTATCGGCGGGCGGGTACGGTCCTGCCATGGGTGCGCAACCACTTCCACCAGATGCTGGTGAAGTGCCTGACCGACGAGTTGGACCGCAAACCCGAGATTTTCATCGATGTCGACCGGATCCCCGTCGGGGACTACTGGCCGGACGTGCTCGCCGAGGCCCACAGCCGGTCACGCCTGCTGGTGGCGGTCTGGACCCCGTCCTATTTCGGCTCGCACTGGTGCGTCGCGGAATGGCGCAGCATGCGGCAACGTGAGGTGGTGTTCGGGCTGGACAAGCCGCTGAACGGGTGTCGCCTGGTATATCCCATACGGCTCAAGGACGGTCACCGTTTCCCCGCGGACGCGCAGCGGTCCGAACACTGGGACATGAAGGAGTGGAACGTCTCCTCGAGCTCCTTCGAACAGACGCCCGCCTACGTCGGGTTCGAGAGGAAGGTGGCGGAGATCGCGGAGGAGCTGGCGGCCAGGCTGGACGTGGTGCCGGAATGGCGCCCGAACCTCCCGATCCTGCGCCCCGAGCCCGAACCGGYCCACCGCGCGGACGTCCCGAGACTGTGAACGCGGTGAGTGGTGAGAACAGTGCGCGGTGAGCGTACGGGAAGCAGCGCGCGCACGAGCGGCACAGTGGTGACCTTCTACTCCTACAAGGGCGGTGTCGGGCGCACCTTCGCCCTGGCCAACACCGCGGCGCTGCTCACCTCGTGGGGCTACCGGACGCTGTGCATCGACTGGGACATCGACGCGCCGGGCATCCCGTTCTATTTCAGCCGCTGGCTGCCTGAACCGCCCGGGACCGGCCTGGTCGATTTCATCGACGATTTCGCGCGGGGCCGTGACCCGCGGGTCGCCGACTACGTCAGCCGGATATCCCTGCCGGGGCGGGACATACCTCTGGACCTGCTGCCCGCCGGCCCGGCCGACCGCTCCTCCTACGTCCCCCGGGCGCAGACGATCGACTGGGCCGGGCTGTACGGCGGGAAGGACCTCGGCGCCTTCCTGGAGGACTGCCGGGAACGCTGGGTGGCGGACTACGACTTCGTCCTGATCGACAGCCGGACCGGGATCACCGACATCAGCGGGATCTGCACGGCGCAGCTCCCCGACATCCTGGTCGTGYTCTTCACCGCCAACGAGCAGAGCCTGCGCGGGGTCCTGGACGTCGTGGAACGCGCCGAAAAGGCCCGCGACGACCTGCCCTACGACCGTTCCCTGCTGCTGACCCTCCCCGTCCCCGCGCGTTTCGACTCCCGGGAGGAGTACCGCCGGGCCCGGGACTGGCAGGAACGGTTCGGCCGGGATCTCGCCCCGCTCTTCCGGAACTGGGCCGTGGAGAAGGTGCCGCTGGAGGGGGTGCCGGTCGAGCGGCTGCTCGGCCTGCTCACGATCCCCTACGTCTCCTACTGGAGCTTCGGCGAGGACCTGCCGGCGCTCGAGGAGGAGGACCCGACCCCGGAGAAGATCGGATACTCGCTGGAGACCCTCGCGGCCACGATCGCCCACCGGCTGGACCGCAGCGACCTGCTCGTGGAGAGCAGGGACTCGTTCGTGGCCGCCGCCACCCGGCAGGGGCTGCGCTCACGCGGCGACGACTACGACTTCGACGTCTTCATCAGTCATGACATCTTTGAAAGCGGACAGCTCGCGAGGTCGCTGGAGGCTCTGCTGACCCGCCGGGGTCTGCGGGTGCTCGGGCCGTCGGAGCAGGCACGACAGCTCGCTACCGGTGTGGAGCGGTCACGCGCGCTGGACACTCTGCTGGCCCGGTCACGACACCTCGTCATACTGGTCGACCGGTACGTAGACCGTTCCCAGAACCACGAAATCAATCGGTTCATGCGCCAGACGCTGGACGACCAATCGGACCGCGCGGTCCTTCCCGTGCTCATCTCCGACACCGAATCGGATAATCTCCCGAGTCCGCTCAGGCACTTCCAGTACCTGCGCATAACAGACGAACAAGATCTTTCTGGTGTCGCGGACGGGATTGTTGGCACAATCACGGGAAGGAACCGCGGCCTGTTGGAACCCGGCTGACCGACGCATATAGCTCCTGTCCTGGAGCAGGCGCAGGGAAATCATTCGGCGGTGAAAAGAATCACGGTGGGCTGGCGGAGCGGCAGGTCGTACCGGTCGCGACAAGATGCCGATCGGGCCGCTCGGGATGATTCGCGCGATGTTGCCCGACGGGGAGATCTGCGGGGCCGTCGGGCGTAATACGTTGAGATCGTCATGGATGCAGAGACTGGCGGCGGGAATGCCGTACAACCATATGGTGATGACTTCGTTACCCATCGGGTCGACCAGGCCAAGGATCTGATCGTCACCCAGAGTCGCCTGCGTGGTCTGTTGCGGGCGAGCCRCATGGTTGCCTCGGACCTGAGCCTGCCCGTCGTGCTGACCCGCATCGTGGAAGCCGCATGCGATCTTGTGGACGCCCGTTACGGCGCGCTCGGCGTGATCGCACGCGACCAGAACCTCGAACAGTTCATCCATGTCGGCTTCGACGAGAGCATGGTCCGCCGGATCGGTGACCTGCCGCGGGGCAAGGGCATCCTCGGCCTGCTCATCCGGGAGCCCTACCCGCTGCGGCTCGACGACATCACCACCGACCACCGGGCGGACGGCTTCCCCGCCGGGCATCCGCCCATGCACAGCTTCCTCGGCGTCCCGATCCGGATCGGGACCAAGGTGTTCGGCAACCTCTACCTGACGGACAAACAGAACGCGTCCCGTTTCACCGCCGAGGACGAGGAACTCGTCCAGGCGCTGGCCGCGAGCGCCGGCRTCGCCATCGAGAACGCGCGGCTTTTCGAGGAGGCGCAGCGCCGGCAACGCTGGTTGCAGGCGTCCACCGACATCACCCGGTATCTGCTGGCCGAGGGGCCGAACCCGCTGGAACTCATTGCGCGCCGGACCCAGGAAATCGCCGTCGCCGACTTCTCCGCTGTGCTGCTCCCCCGTGGGTCGGCCGAGGAACTCGTCGTGGAGGTCGCCACCGGCGAATATCCGGACGGGCTGGTCGGCGCGGTCGTTTCCGCCTCGGATCCGCTGGCCGGCCAGAACGGCCCGTCAATGGTGATTCCGCTGATCGCCTCAGGGGAGAGTGTCGGGGCGCTCGTGCTCGGCCGGCGGGCCGAGGGCCGGCTTTTCACCGACGCCGACATCGACATGGCGTCGGGTTTCGCCGGGCACATAGCGCTGGCGCTCGAGCTGGCCCAGGCCCGCGCCGACCGCGACCGCATCGCCCTCCTGGAGGAGCGCGACCGCATCGCCCGCGACCTGCACGACCACGTCATCCAACGGATCTTCGCTACGGCGATCGGGCTGCAGGGCCTGGTCTCGCGCACCGGCGAGGCGCAGCAGGGGGACCGGCTGACCTCCTACATCGACGACCTGGACGAGACCATCGGCCAGATCCGCACGACGATCTTCCAACTGCGCCGCCGCGGGCGCGACAACGTTCCGAGCCTGCGCGGGCAGATCCTCGACATCGTCGACGACGCGACCGTCTCCCTCGGGTTCGCGCCGCACCTGCGCTTCGAAGGCGCGCTGGACTCCAGCGTGTGCAACATCGTCGGCGAGCATCTGGTGGCGGTGCTGCGCGAGGCCCTGTCGAACGTCGCCCGGCACGCGTCGGCAACCCAGGTGTACGTGACCGTCTGGTCCACCGACGGCCAGGTACGGCTGGACGTCATCGACAACGGGGTCGGTGGGGTGAACCCGGAGGGCCGGGACAGCTCCAGCGGGCTGGCCAACATGCGCAGCCGGGCGGAGGAGCTCGGTGGCAGGTTCATCGTGTTCTCCCCCGCCGCCGCCGGTACCCGGCTGTCCTGGTCCGCCCGGACCCGCGCGCTGGACACAGCGAATACAGCGAATACAGCGAATAAGTCGGACACACCGGATGGGCCGGACGGGCCGCATCCCGCCGATGGCCCGTGTCGCCCGAGCGGCACAGGCCGTTCGAGTGACACGGAACCGTCGAGCGGCACGCAGCCGTCGGATGGCGCTCAGCCGCCGTCGGGCGGCTGAGCCGTCGGGCGGCTGAACGCAGAGCAGGTGTCCGCGCTCGTCAGGCGGCTGAGCGCAGGGCGGGCACCCGTGTGCTGCCCGCCAGCTCCACCACCGCGTCCAACTCCTCGAAGCCGACCGTGCGATGGCTGATCAGCAGCACCGTCCGGCCCCGGGTGACGTCCAGGATCGTGCGCATCACCGCGGCCTCGGTCACCGGGTCGAGATGGGCGGTGGGTTCGTCCAGAACGAGCACCGCGGGGTCGGCCAGCAGAGCGCGGGCGAGCAGCAGCCGCTGGCGCTGCCCGCCGGACATCCGCTCCCCGTCCGCGCCGACCCGGGTGGCCAGGCCGTCCGGCAGGCCGGCGACCCAGCCGCCGAGCCCGACCCGCCCGAGGACGTCGGTGAGCTCGGCCTCGGTCGCGTCGGTACGGGCGATCAGCAGGTTCTCCCGCAGCGTCGCGTCGAACACGTGCGCGTCCTGGGTCATGCCGGTGACGCGCCGGTACAGCTCGTCGGTGGCGACGTCGCGCAGATCGACACCGCCGACGAGGACCCGGCCCGCCTGCGGGTCGCGCAGGCGCAGCAGTAGGTCGGCGACGGTGCTCTTGCCCGCGCCGCTGGCGCCGACGAGCGCGACCCGGGCGCCGGCGGGCAGGTGGATGTCGAAGCCGTCGAGCACCGGCGGACCGTCCGGGGCGTACCGCAGCACGACATCGCGCATCCGGACCTCAAGCGGCCCGTCGGGCAGCGGCCTCGGATGGGCCGGCTCGCCCACCAGCGGCTCGCGGTCGAGGACGGCGAACACCCGGGTCGCCGACGCCCGGGCCTCGGCGAGGGCGGCGAACGCGGTGGTGAGCCCCGCCAACGGCTCGAAGGCGGCGACCGTGGTCAGCACGACCACCCCGAGCATCACCCCGGACAGCGCCTGCTGTCCCACCGCCGCCACCCCGACGGCGCTGACCGCCGCGAGGGTCAGGCCCGCGGCGAACATCGCGGCCGCGCTCCCCCACGCCGGTGACCCGCGCCAGGACGCCGCCAGCCGGGCTATCTCGCCGTCCCGGCGGTGTACCCGGGCGAGCCGGGCGGGCGCCGCGCCGAACGCCACGATCTCGTCCAGCCCGTCCAGCACGGCGACGATCTCGACGTCCCGCCGGGCCCGCGCCGCGGCGGTGGCCGTGACCATCTCCTGGGTACGGCGGCCGGTCACCGGCCCGGCCAGCACCGCGGCCACCGCGAGCCCGACCGCCAGGACGCCCCCCGCGGGCGGCGACACGACGGCAACCACGATCACGGCGCCGGCGCAGGCGAGCGCCGCGGACGCGGTGGGGGCCACCCCGCGCAGCAGCGACTCGCCGACCCCGTCCACGTCCGCGGTGAACCTGCGCAGCAGATCCCCGCGGCGGTGGGTCCCGAGGGCGGCGGGGGCCAGCGGCACGAGCCGGGCGAACACCTCCGCGCGCAGCCTGGCCAGGCCGCGCAGGGCCGCGTCATGAGTGACGAGACGTTCGACATAGCGGAAGACCGGCCGGCCGAGCCCGAACGCCCGGACGGCGACGATCGCGACCATCAGGGTCAGCACCGGCGGCTGCTGCGACGCCCGGACGATCAGCCATGCCGATGCGGCGGTCAGCCCGATGCCGCACCCCAGCGCGGCGGCCCCGGCGAGGATGCCGAGGGCGAACCGTCGCCGGGCCGAGACGAACAGCTCCAGTGCCCGCCGGTGGGCGCTGGCCGGCGGAGACTGGGAGCGGGACCGGTGCCGGGACCGGGAGCGCACGCCCGCCAGCGAGACGGAGATGTCTTCCGGTGTGTCTTCCAGCGGTGTGTCTCCCGGCCGCCGGACGGATGCGCTCACCGGTGGGACGGATGTGACGGCCGGCCGGAGAGGCACCGCCGGCGGTGGGACGGGCACAGCCGGGCGGGGAGCGGGCGGAAGCGTCAGGGCGGCCGGAGCCGGCGGGTGCGCCGGGCTGGGCGGCGGCTCCGTGCGGCCAGCCACCGGGTGGTCGCTGTCCAGACCGTCGGTGGCTGTCCAGTCGGCGGTCGGGCCGTCGGCGGCCACCCGGCCCGCCGCGATCGTGACGACCCGGTCGGCGACGTCGGCGAGAGCGGCCGAATGCGCGACGAGCACCACCGTCGCACGGCCCCGCAGCGCCGCGACGGCCGCGGCGACCCGCTCCTCGGCGGCGGCGTCCAGGCTCTCCCCGGGCTCGTCGAGCAGCACCAGCGGCGCGTCCCGCAGGAGCACCCTGGCGAGCCCGACCCGGCGCAGCTCACCCGCGGACAGCTCACCGCCGTCCTCGCCGGCGCGCTGCTCCGCCGGTGGCGCGCCGGCCGCGGCGAGCGCGGCGGCGACCTCGGCGGCCGGCGCGCCGGGACGTCCCAGCCGCGCCTCGTCGGCGACCGTGCCGCCGCAGACGGCGTGCGGCCGCTGCGGCAGCCAGCCGACCCGGGCCTGCCAGCCGGCCGGGTCGACCCCGGCGAGGTCGACGCCGTCCACCAGCACCCGGCCGTGCGCGGGGCGCAGCGCCCCGCGCAGCAGCGCCAGCACGGTGCTCTTGCCCGCGCCACTCGGGCCGACCAGCGCGACGATCTCACCCTGGCGGATGGTCAGGTCGACCCGCCCGGCGCCGCGCAGGTCGACGCCGTCCAGCCGCAGGGTGTCGAACCGGGTGGGGGCCGGGCGCGAGCCCGGCCGCGGCGGCGGCGTGGCGTCGAGCACGTCGAGCGCGGCGGCGGCGGCGGTCAGCCCGGACACGGTCGCGTGGTACTGCGCCCCCACCTGCCGCAGCGGCAGGTACACCTCCGGGGCGAGCAGCAGGACCAGCAGCCCGGCGCGCAGGTCGAGCGAGCCCGAGACCAGCCGCAGCCCCACCGACACCGCCACCAGCGCGACCGACAGCGTCGCGAGCAGCTCCAGCACGAACGACGACAGGAACGCCCAGCGCAGCGCCGCCATCGTCTGCTCCCGGTAGGCGTCGGTGATCCGGCGGATCACCGACGCCTGGGGCCGCGCCCGGTTGAAGATCCGCAGTGTCGGCAGGCCCTCGACGACGTCGAGGAAGTGCCCGGACAGCCGGCTGAGCACCGCCAGCTGCCGGTCGGTGCGGTTGCGGGTGGCCAGCCCCACCAACACCATGAAGATCGGTACCAGCGGCAGCACCACGGCCAGGACCGCCGCCGAGGCGAGATCCGCGCCGGCGATCCGGGCCAGCACGAACAGCGGGACGACCGCGACCATGACCAGCGCCGGCAGGAAACGGGTCAGGTAGGCGTCCATGCCGTCCAGGCCGGCGCCCGCGGTGACCGCGAGCGCCCCCGCTCCCCCGTCACGATCACGATGGTCGCCGCCGGTACCGGCGGCACCTCCGGTGACCGTCCGCTCGACGACCGCGCCGAGCATGGCCTGGCGCAGCCCGGCCGACACCGCCGGGCAGGTGCGCTCGGCGGTGCGCTCGGACAGCCAGACCACCACTGCCCGGGCGGCGGCGACCATGACGAGCAGCGCGACGGCGCCCCCCGTCCCGGTGAGCGCGCCGACCGCCACCCGCTGGCCGGTCACCACGACGTCGGTCAGCAGGGTCCCCTGGACGATCACCAGGGCGGCCGAGGCGACCGCGAGCGCCCCCAGCCGCAGCAGGTAGCCGCGCAGGGCCGGGGTGACCCGCAGCAGCCGCGGATCAACCGGCTTCATCAGATCCAACCAGCCGTCGTCGGAACACCCAGTACGACCACGCCTGGTAACCGAGGACAACCGGAGTGAACAGCACCGCCACCCACGTCATGATCGTTAGCGTGTAGTGCCCGGAGGCGGCGTCGCTGATGGTCAGGCTGTTCTCCGGCGCGCCGAGCGCCGGCAGCGCGTTCGGGTAGAGCGCGACGAACCAGCTCGCCACCATCAGCGCGATGGCGCCGGCCGTGCCGGCGAACGCCCAGCCGTCCCGCTCGTTGGACCAGGCCGCCGCCGCGCCGCCGAGCGCGGCCAGCGCCAGCGCCGACACCGCGGCCACGAGCACCCCACCGCGCAGCGCGACCGTCCACCCGGCCAGCCCGGCCAGGGCGGCCAGCGCGGGCGGGATCAGAGCCCGGGTGACCTGGCGGGACCGGGCCCGGATCTCACCCCGGGTCTTCAGCGACAGGAACACCGCCCCGTGCAGGACGCACAGCAGCGCCGTGGTCACCCCGCCCAGCAGGGCGTACGGGTTCAGCAGGTCGAAGAACCCGCTGGTCACCTGATGGTCGGGGGTCATCTCCAGGCCACGGACCATGTTGGTGCAGGCAACCCCGAACAGCAGCGCCGGCAGCGCCCCGCCGACCACGATCCCGCGGTCGCACCAGGCCCGCCCGGCCGCCGTGGTGGCCTTCCCCCGATATTCCAGGGAAACCCCGCGGACAATCAGCGAGACCAGGATGAGGAAAAGCGCCAGGTACGCTCCGCTGAACAGACTCGCGTACCATTCCGGAAAAGCGGCGAACATCGCACCGCCGGCGGTGAGCAGCCACACCTCGTTCGCGTCCCAGACCGGGCCGATGGTACCGAGCACCGCCCGGCGGTCGGTCTCGTTGTTACGGCCGATCACCGGTAGCAGGGCCGCGACACCGAAGTCGAAGCCCTCCAGGACGAAGAAGCCGACCCACAGGACGGCGACGAGCACGAACCAGAACTCCTCAAGCATCGCCCTACTCCTGATCCCGGGATGTCAGTAGGCCAGTGACGGCAACGCCTCGCCGGGCCGCGCTTCGCCGTCGATGGTCACGGTCGGGCTCAGCTCCGGGATCTCGTGCGTGCCGTGCCGCAGGAACAGGCGCAGCGCGACCGCGGCAAGCGCGCCGTAGAGGACGGTGAAGCCGGCCAGTGTCAGGACCACCGCGGTGGTGGAGACGTTCGGGGAGACCGCGTCGGAGGTGCGCAGCAGGCCGAACACCGACCACGGCTGGCGCCCCATCTCGGTGAAGATCCAGCCGGCGGTGTTCGCCGCGTACGGCAGCACGGTGGCGCCCACGAACGCCAGCAGCACATGGCGTCCGCCGGGCAGCCCGCCGCGGCGCATCCGCCACAGGCCGAAGGCCGCCAGGGCGAAGTAGACCCCACCCAGCGCCATCATGATCCGGAAACTCCAGAACGTGACGCCCATGACCGGCGTGTAGTCGCCGGGGCCGTACTTGGCGACCGCGGCGGCCTGCAGGTCGTTGACCCCCTCCACCTCCGCGGTGAAGGAGTTCGTGGCCATGAACGACAGCATGTAGGGGATCTTGATGTCGACCTTGTTCTCGCCGTGGGAGACGTCCCCGTAGGCGAACAGGGACCAGCCCGCGCTCTTCTCGGTGTCCCACAGCGCCTCGGCGGAGGCCATCTTCATCGGCTGYTGCCTGGTCATGACCTGGCCCTGGAAGTGCCCGGACAGCAGCACCCCCACCGACGCCACGGCACACACCACCAGGCCCAGCCGCACGGCCCGGCGGTGCAGGTCGACCTGCTGCCCCCTGCGCAGGTGCCAACAGGACAGCCCGACCAGCACCGCGCCCGCGGTGAGCAGCGAGGCGGACAGCACGTGCGGGAAGGTGACGATCTGCGTCGGGTTCGTCAGCGCCTTCCAGATCGAGGTGAGCTCGGCCCGACCGGTCTCCGGGTTGATCCGGTAGCCGACCGGGTGCTGCATCCACGAGTTCGCGGCCAGGATGAAGTAGGCGCTGATCACGGTGCCGAGCGAGGCCAGCCAGATGGTGGCCAGGTGGACGCGCTTGGGCAGCCGGTCCCAGCCGAAGATCCACAGGCCGAGGAAGGTCGACTCCAGGAAGAACGCGATCAGCGCCTCCATCGCCAGCGGCGGGCCGAAAACGTCCCCGACAAAGCGCGAGTAATCCGACCAGTTCATTCCGAACTGGAATTCCTGAACTATTCCTGTGACCACTCCCATGGCAAAGTTGATGAGCATCAGCTTGCCCCAGAAACGGGTCAGGCGGAGCCATTCGACACTGCCGGTCCGGACCCATGCGGTCTGCATGCCGGCGACCAGCAGCGAAAGCCCGATCGTCAGTGGGACGAACAGGAAGTGGTAGACGGTGGTGATCGCGAACTGCCAACGGGCAATCGTGTCCTGACTCATCTGTGTTCCTGGTTCATCGGTGTTCCTTTCAGCGACCGGGGAACTCCGGCTGCCGGCGGCGCGAACATGTGACCGTGCCGCCGGCAGCCCGGGAAGGCTGGGCAGGGCGGGCCGAGGGCCACGCGAAAAATGATCGCGTGGCCCTCGGCCCGGGCCGTGTCCAACGGACAGCCGTGTCTAACGGACAACGGCGACCGCGCACGGAGCGTGTGTGACGACCTGGTGGCCGACCGACCCGAGCAGCAGCCCGCCGAACCCGCCACGGCCACGGGCACCGACCACCAGCAGCTGGGCCGACTGGGCAGCCATGATCAGACCGTGCGCCGCCGAGCCGRCCACCAGCACGGCTTCGACGGCGATATCGGGGGCGGCCGCATCGGTACGGCCCGCCAGCCCCCGCTCGAGGGCCGTGTCGAGGGTGAGACGGGCGGCTTTTTCCAACACCGCATCGTCGAACGCGGGCAGGTCGAACGCGGCCAGGTCGAACGCGGGCAGGCAGGCGGGGTCCAGCGGCGGCTCCKGCAGCCAGCAGTGCGCGACCCGCAGCGGGACCCGACGCAGCCCCGCCTGGACCGCCGCCCACCGCAACGCGGCCAGCGAGCCCTCCGAGCCGTCGACACCGACCAGGACCGGACGGTCGTCCGGCCGTGGCGGCGCCGGCCCACGCACGACGACCACAGGAACAGCTGCTTCCTGCGCGCACCGCGCGGTGACCGAACCGACGAACATCCGACGCATCCGGGCAAGCCCCCGGGCACCGACGACGAGCATCAACGCGTCCCGGGACTCCTCCACGAGGGCGTCCGACGGCGAGTCGTAGACGGTGCGTTCGACGACGTCGACCGCGAGGCCGTCGAGGCGCGCCCGCCGGACCGCGTCGTGCAGCACCTGCGATGCCGCACGCTCCAGATCATCGACCCCGACCGACGGCGAGATGTCGTCGACCACCCGGGGACGCCCGCCCGGACCCCAGGCGAGCACCGCCCGTATCCGCCTGCCGGTCAGCCCGGCATGGGCGCAGGCCCAGCGCAGGGCCGACTCCGCGTCAGCGGAGGCGTCGATCCCCACCACGATGTCGGATGTCGTCTCCACACCGTTCACGCTCGCAGCGCCCGGCGACGCGAACGAGAGCGATTCGGGTAGACCACGGGACCGAAGGTCCCGTGCGTCCGGGCCGGCCTGCCGAGCCGGACCGCAGGCCCCGCCAGGCCGTGCGGCCGACCGGCAAACCCGGCAAACACGGCGGACGTGACGACAAGCCGGCCGGCAGGCTTGCTGACAGGCTCGCCAGCAGGCCTGAGCGGGCTTGGCAGCAGGCTTGCTGAGGGGCTTGGGGCGGGCTAGCCGGCGAGCTTGGTGGCGAAGACCGCGGCCTGGGTTCTGCTGGTCAGGCCGAGCTTCTCCAGGATGGACGAGACGTTGTTCTTGACCGTCTTCTCGGCCAGATGGATTCTGCTGGCGATCTGACGGTTGGTCAGCCCCTCGGCGATGAGGCCGAGGATCTGCCGCTCCCGCTCGCTCAGCGTGGACAGCAGACGGTCCTCCGGCGCCCCGTCACGCAGCCGGGTCAGCACCCGCTGGGTGACAGCGGGATCGAGCATGGACTGGCCGGACGCGACCGTGCGGACAGCGCCGATGAGATCATTGCCTCTGATCTGCTTGAGTACGTAACCGGCCGCGCCCGCCATGATGGCGGCGAACAGGGCCTCGTCGTCGTCGTGGGATGTCAGGATCAGGCAGGGCACCTCCGGTGTGCCGGAACGAATGTCGCGGCACACGTCGATGCCGCTGCCGTCGGGCAGACGGGCGTCGAGGATGGCGACGTCTGGACGTAGCGCCGGGATGCGCCGCAGGGCCTCGGCCGCGAGACCGGCCTCCCCCACGACCTTGATGTCGCCCTGGCTTTCCAGCAGCTCGCGCATCCCGCGCCGGACGATCTCGTGATCATCGAGAACGAAAACGCGGACAGGCTCCACCGAACCGACGATACGCGCGGCGACGTCCTGACGACCATGGAACGAGGGCATCAGGACATGACCGATCCAAGGGCATACCGTCGTAGCGGTGACTAGCACCGACACCCTGCTCAGGGACCTTGCCCGCGGGATCGTCGAGGCGGCCGGCCTGGCTCCGTCGATCCACAACACCCAGCCGTGGCGCTGGCAGGCGGCGGACCGTGATCTTTATCTCTTTGCCGACACCTCCCGCCAGCTGCGTGTCGCCGACCCGGACGGCCGGCAGCTTCTGCTCAGTTGCGGCGCGGCCCTGCTGCACGCCCGCCTCGCCGTCCACGCCGCCGGGCTCGTCCCCGATGTGACGCTCTTCCCGGCCGGGGACGACGACCTTGGCTCCGGGCCGCTGGCCCTGATCCGGATCACCGGCAGCGCGCCGGCCGACCCGCGGGACGAGGCGCTGCTGGCGGCAGCGCACCATCGGCGCACCGACCGCAGGCCCTTCGCCTCCCGCCCGCTGGAACCGGAGCACCTGCGGGCGCTGCGGCTGGCCGCCGAGGCGGAGGACGCCTGGCTGGTGTCCGTGGACGACACCGACCTGCGTATCGACACCAGCGTGCTGATCTCCCGCGCGGACTGGCTGGAGAACCACGACCCGGCCTACCGGGCGGAGCTGGAGTCGTGGAGCCGGACGGCCCCGGAGGCGAGGGACGGTATCCCCCGGAACGTGGTGATCGGCTCGGATCAGCCGCGGCAGTCCGAGTTCGCCGTCCGTGACTTCAACGTGGTCGGCGAGCCCGGCCTGCATCTGGAACAGACCGGGGTGGAGCGTCCCGTCGTGCTGCTGGTCGGCACCGACGCCGACGCCCCGGCCGACCGGCTGCGCGCCGGCCAGGCCATGGAACGGGTACTGCTGACCGCGACCGCGGACGGCATCGCGACGTCACCGCTGGGCCAGGCCGTCGACCTCGAGGTGACCCGGGAGCTCCTGCGGCATTCGGTCGGCGGCCTGGGACACATCCAGATGATCATCAGGGCCGGCTATCCGCTGCCCGGCGCCGAACCGTTGAAGGCGACCCCCCGCAGGCCGGTCGACGACATCCTGCGGTTCGCCTGAGCCGCGCGCAGCCGTCCGGACGCGTCCAGCCGCGCGCACCGGTCGGAGGTGCGCGGGGCCAGCAAGTGGGCCAGAGAGGGAGAAGGTGCCGGCCGTGCAGGTCGCCTCTCGGCGCACGGTCGCTCGCAGCGACAAAGGGTTGAGCCCGGGGGCCATGTCACGGCCGGCAGACATACCTTACCGGCCCGGCGGTGTTTCCGACGGCGTACGGGAAGATCCTCACGAGCCCGGGGAGTTACCTCCCGTGTGGCCCTCTCCCGCTCCCTGCCCCTGTCCGTCCTCGACGTGGTGCCGGTGGTGTCCGGTTCGACACCGGCCCAGGCTGTGCGCAACACCCTCGATCTCGCCCGCCGGGCCGAAGAGCTCAACTACCACCGGTACTGGCTGGCCGAGCACCACGGCATGCCCGGTATCGCCAGCTCGGCGACGTCCATTCTGATCGGGCAGGTCGGCGCGGCCACCACGAGCATCCGGGTCGGCTCGGGCGGGATCATGCTGCCCAACCACGCACCGCTGATCATCGCCGAGCAGTTCGGGACGCTCGGGGCGCTGTTCCCGGGCCGGGTGGACCTCGGTATCGGACGGGCGCCGGGTACCGACTCCGCGACCGCGCAGGCGTTGCGGCGCTCGAGCGGGCCGGTGTCCGCCGACGACTTCCCCGCGCAGCTCGCCGAGCTCGTCGCCTTCCTCGGCAACTCCTTCCCCGCCAGCCATCCTCTACGGACGGTGACCGCCGTCCCACACGGCGAGACACCGCCGGTGTGGCTGCTCGGCTCCAGCGGGTACAGCGCGCAGCTCGCCGGCTACCTCGGCCTTCCGTTCGCCTTCGCGCACCACTTCAGCGCGGTGAACACCCTGCCGGCGCTGGCGCTGTACCGCTCGGCGTTCCGGCCGGCCCCGGGGCGGGAGCGGCCCTACGCCATGGTCGCCGTCGCCGTCATCTGCGCGGACACCGACGAGACCGCGCAGTGGCTCGCCGGGCCGACCCGGCTGACGATGCTGCGGCTGCGCCAGGGCCGCCCGGACGTCTTCCCCACGCCCGAACAGGCCGCGGCGTACTCCTGGACGCCCGCCGAACGGGCCGCCGCCGACGGCGCGGCCTCCTCCCACATCGTGGGATCGCCGGACACGGTTCGCGCCAGCCTGGACGCCCTGATCGACGCGACGGAGGCAGACGAGATCATGATTGTGACGAACGTCCACCCGCACGACGCGCGGATCCGCTCCTACGAGCTGATCGCCGAGTTCGCCGGCCTGCCCGACCTGCCCGCCCCGCGCGAGCCCCTGTCCGCGTGACCCTGCCGTCTTTCAGGACGTCAGGCCCCGGCCCCGCAGGACGCCAGGCCCCGGCCCGTAGGGCTCCAGGGCCCACCTGAAGGACGTCGGAGCCCGGCTTCAGGGCGTCAGACCCGCGGCGCTGACGTAAGCGAGGCTGAACTGGGAGTCGGCGCGGCTGCCGTCGGGGTCGAAGCAGACGACCTTCGTCCGCACGTCCCCGACCGCCCCGGTCGGTGGTGACGTCCATTCCGCGATCGCGCAGCGGCGGGTCGGCTCGCCGTACGGCGTGACCTGGACGTGGTCCGGCGCCCGGCCGACGCCGGGATAGGCGATCTCGTAGACCCCGGTCTCGACGTGACGGATCGTGTTCGTCCGCTTCGCGCTGTTGGCGGAGTAGCGGGGCCACACGTCGACGGTCTGCCCCAGCGGCGGCTGCAGGATCCGCCCGGTCCCGGCCTCCTCCAGCCCGGTGAAGGAATGCCCGAACGCCGCGTTCTCCACCGGGATCACCGTGTGCTGGTTGCCGTACACGACGACGAACGGCGAGTCCGTCCACGTCTGCCCGTTCGCGCACCCGACGAAGATGGTCTGGCGGTCCTCGTGCACCTCCCGGCCGAGYGCGCTGCATCCCACCGTCGTGGAACCGACCGAGTTGACCTGGAGGTTGTTGCCGGTGCGGGCGTAGAGCCTGCCGATCAGGTCGATCGAGTAGTGGCCGATGCCACGCCAGTTGATCTCGATGGTGCCGGGGCCGGCGAGACTGTAGCTGTTGTCCGGACGGACCTGCTGCTGGCTTGGCGCGTCGTCCCGGAAATAGGCGTACGGCTCGCTGGGTGTCGGGCGATGGGACGCCGGCGCGAACGTGAACAGCGCGGTGAACCGGGAGTCGACATAGACCCCGGTGAGCGACCGGCAGGCCAGGGTGACCTGCTCGTCCGGGCCGGACGGCGCCCAGTCCTCGGCATGGCAGTGCACCGGCGCGTCACCGACCGCGGTCACCACCGCCGCGCCCCGCCCGCCGGGCACCCCGATACCCGGGAAGATCGCGCTGTAACGACCCGTCCCACGGCGGATCACCGTCGCCTTCGCCTGCCTGGTGTCCGCGGCCGACTGCCAGCTACCGGCCTGGACCTCGGCCGCGGGCGTCCACGGGGCGCCGATGGTGGGAGCGGCCTCGTCCGAGCGCAGAAAACCCCACACCGGCGTGGTGGGGTCCGCGGTAGGCACGGACGCGGGCCGGCTGCTGGCGGAACCACCCGGTGAATCCGAACTGCCGCAGCCCACCGCTACCATTGAGGCAACGGCCATCACGGCAACCAACACACGGACGGTCAGCGGAAACAATCGTCGCGGCTGCGGCATACGGGCAGCATGCCATGCCCCCTGAAAGGGGAAAGCCGGGAGTCAGTGATACGACCGGCGGAGTAGTTTTAGATGGGCCGGCCGGGGACGACCACGGCTTTCACCGGATACCCGCGGGCATCTGAGGAAGCCGGTCCGGATGCCGGCGCCGCCGACTGCTGTGAACGAGCCGTGAACGAAACGCCCCGGGCACGCCCCGGGATACAACCCGCTGTGGGGGTGGATCAGACGATGGCGCCGCCGGACGCGGCCACGGACGTACAGACCACCGCGCTGGGCCCGGACGATCCCGTCCAGCTCGGCTCCTACACCCTGCTGGGCAAGCTCGGTGAGGGCGGGATGGGGACCGTCTACCTCGGGCGCTCCGAGACCGGTCGGCTGGTGGCCATCAAGGTGATTCGCGCGGACGTGGCCGGTGACGCCGAGTTCCGGTCCCGGTTCCGGCTGGAGGCCGAGACGGCCCGCCGGGTCGCCCGGGTGTGCACCGCCGAGGTGCTCGACGCCGCGCCCGACGCCGCGCGGCCCTACCTGGTCACCGAGTTCATCGAGGGCAGGACGCTGGCGAGGTTCGTCACCGAGAGCGGCCCGCTGTCGGCGGCGAACCTCGAGCAGCTCGCGGTCGGCGTGGCCGCGGCCCTGACCGCGATCCACAGCGCCGGCATCGTGCACCGCGACCTCAAGCCGTCCAACGTGGTGCTCTCCCCCTTCGGGCCGCGCGTGATCGACTTCGGGATCGCGCGGGCGCTGGACTCGGCGAGCAACCTCACCGGCAACCTCCAGCAGCTCGGCACCCCCGCGTTCATGGCGCCCGAGCAGATCCAGGGCGAGACGATCACCCCGGCCGTCGACATCTTCTCCTGGGGTGGGCTGGTCACCTTCGCCGCAACCGGCCGTTACCCCTTCGGCGACGCGTCCGCGCAGGTCCTGCTCTACCGCGCGGTCAACGAGGCGCCCCGCCTGGACGGGCTGGACCCGCCGCTGCGCGAGATCGTCGCGGACGCGATGGCCAAGTCCCCCTCGGCTCGGCCGACCGCCCAGCAGCTCATGCTGCGCCTGCTCGGCGAACCGTCGTCGTCGGTGGCGGAGATCGACCCCGAGGCGACGGTCATCCAGGTGCTGGACGGCTGGAAGTTACCCACCTCCGACGGCACCGGCGGCGCTGGCACCGGCGATGCCGGTGGCGACGGCACCACGGTGCCCGCCGGCCAGGAGCCGCGACCGGCGGCCACCGTGCGCGGCAGCGGCCCGGCACCACGCAGCGCCCGGCGGATGGCGCTGGTGGCCGCCGGTGCCGCCGTCGCGGTGCTGGCGGCGCTCGGCGGGGTGCTGGCTCTGGCCTCCGGCGGCTCGGGAGCGGACGGTGAAGGGGTGAAGGTCGTCGACATCCTGCCGAAGTCCGACGTCGGCCTCGACGACGACACCCTGGTCTACTCCAGCGAGCAGGAGGGCAGGCGGGCGATCTACAGCCTGCGGGTCGGCCCGGACGGCCGGCCGGGGCAGCCCCAGCGGCTGACCGTCGACGACACGAAGCCGGCCGCGCTCCCGGTGATCGTCGGGCCGCAGCGCAAGACCGTCCTCTACACGGTGATCGACTCCTCCCCCAGCCTGGTCGCGATCGCCGCGGACGGCAGCGGCGCGCCGATGCCGCTGTTCACCTCCGGGCCGGCGGCGGATCTCGTGATCGCRCCGGACGCCCGGGCGTCGGTCGACCCGACCGGGAGGTTCGTCGTCATCAGGGCCGTACGCGGCCCGAACGACGGCCTGACCGGGCTCTACGTCGCCGCCGTCGACGGCTCCAGCGTCCGCCGGCTGAACGTGCCGGCCAGCGCCACCGACCCGTCCTGGTCACCGACGGGCGACCGGATCGTGTTCTTCGTCGGCTCGGGCGGCGTCGACGGCGGCGCGCTGTTCACCATCGACGCCGACCCGGCCGCCGCCGGCGCGAAGCCCGTCCAGCTCACCCCGGGCACGGAGGGTTTCGACGCGGATCCGACCTGGTCACCGGACGGTAAGAAGGTCGCCTTCCGTCGCGCTTTCGACCCGAATCTGGCCGAGACGGACGTCTTCGTCATGGACGCGAGCCCGGGCGCCACCCCGCTGCGGCTGACCGAGGCCCCCGGCCGGGACCAGGACCCCACGTTCGTGGCCGGGGACGGCAAACTGATCGCCTTCACCAGCCAGCGTGACGGCCCCACCAACCGCGAGATCTATGTGACGAGCGCGACCGCCCCTGACGACGCCAACGCCCGCAAGCTGACCTCGTTCCCAGGGGACGACGCGACCCCGCGCTGGACCTCCGGCTGATCTCCCGGCGCCGGGACGGAAGCATCTCGGCGGCGCGGGTACGGTCCGGGCCGGCCGCTTCGGCCCGGACCGGCCGCACCCGTCCGGACGCGGACGGCACAAAGGGCCACCCACCCGGCGCCCGGGTGGCACGTGAGCTCGGCTCGGCCGGCACGAGCTCACGTCCTTCGGCCTGCCTGCCGCGTGGAGCGGATCCGGCCCGTACACAGCACGAGGTCCGAGCAGCTCCGGCCTGGAAGCTGCCCGGACCTCGGTCAGGACGGTGACGGGCGGACGGTCAGGACGACGACGGCTTGCGCTTGGCGGTCTTCGGGTCCATCCGGCGGATCAGGATGGCGGTGACGATGACACAGATCACGCCGATCGCCACGCCCCCGGCGATGTCGATGGCATACGCCTGCGCGGTGTGGTCGAAGAACGGGTCGTCGACGACCTTGCTGTTGATCAGCTTGCCGTCGGGACGCAGCTCACCGGCCAGGCTGATCCGGTTGAGGTCACCGACCGAGGACAGCGCCGCGTAGCCCCAGCGGGCCGGCGCGATCAGGCTGACCTGCTCCAGACCGGGCTTGCTGTGCACCGGCAGGATGCCGCCGCTGAACACCAGCTGCGCCATGGTGAGCAGGACGAGCAGCGGCATGGTCTTGTCCGCGTTGTCGACCAGGGCGGAGATGAGCAGCCCGAGCATGGCCGACGACAGCGACACCACGATCACCGCGATCAGGCACTCGACCAGGGGGTTGCCCAGCACGACCGCTTCGTCGGGCTCCCGGCCGAGCAGGCCGATCAGGGTGAACGGGATCGCCTGCAGCGTCGTGATCAGGGTCAGTACGAGGATCTTCGAGCCGATGTAGGCGGTCCGGGACAGCCCGATCGCCCGTTCCCGCCGGTAGATGGCCCGTTCCTTGACGATCTCCCGGACGGAGTTCGCCATGCCCATGAAACAGGCGCACAACACCATCACCAGCAGGATCGTGCCGGCGTCCGAGTTCGGTGAGCCGTCCTCGGGCAGGCCGAACCCGCCGGGGATGGCCCGTGGGATGAGCCCGAGCAGGAACGGGAAGGCGATGATCAGCCGGAGGTAGGATCTGTCGGACGCGACAACGGAGAGTGTGCGCCGACTTAACGTGACGAGCTGGGAGAGCACCGACTGCTGGCGGATGCTCGGCAGGTCCTCCGGTGCCGGGCGGGCCGACGGTGCGGTGACCGACGCGGGGACGTAGTAGCGCGACTGGCGGAACCGGGCCGCCGACTCCGCGCCGGGGGTGGCCTCCAGCATCAGGAAGACATCCGGGTAGTCCCTCTTGTTGAAGAAGGACAGGGCGTCGCGCGGCGGGCCGAAATAGGCGACGTACCCGCCGGGAGCCAGCACCAGGACGTAGTCGCAGAGATCCAGCTGGGCGACGCTGTGGGTGACCACGACGACCGTGCGCCCGTCGTCGGCCAGCTTGCGCAGCGACTCCATGACGTTCTTGTCCATGCCCGGGTCGAGGCCGGAGGTGGGCTCGTCCAGGTAGAGCAGGGTGGGCTTGGTCAGCAGTTCCAGGGCGACGCTGGTGCGCTTGCGCTGGCCGCCGGAGAGCCTGGCCACCTGGGTGTCGGCGTGCTGGGTCAGGCCGAGCTCGGCGAGGACCTCGTCCACCCGGGCGCCGCGCTCCTGCTTGGTGGTGTCCGGCGGGAAGCGCAGCTCGGCGCCGTACTCCAGGGCACGGCGGACGCTGAGCGTGGTGTGGAGCAGGTCCTCCTGGGGGACGTAACCGATGCGGCGGCGCAGCTCGTCGTACTCGGAGTACATGTCCCGCCCGGCGTAACGCACGGCGCCCTTGTCCGCGGGGCGGAAACCGGTGAGGGCGTTGAGCAGGGTGGACTTGCCCGCGCCACTGGGCCCGACCACCGCCAGCAGCGCCCGGCCGGGCAGCCGGAAGGTCATGTCGTGCATGAGCTGCTTCTGGCCGGCCCACACGTTCAGGCCGTCGGCCTCGAAGCTGACGTCCCCGGAGTCGATGTACTCGACCAGCTCGTTCTCGACAAGCTGGAAGACATGATGGCCGACAGCGATGACCGCGCCCTCCGGCACCGGCTCGCGGATGATGCGCTTGCCGTTGACGAACGTCCCGTTGGCCGACTCGAGGTCGGCGATCTCCACGTTCCCGTCCGGGCCCAGGTAGATCTCGGCGTGCCGCCGGGAGGCCAGCAGGTCGCCCACGACGATGTCGTTGTCCCGGGAACGGCCGATGGACATCCGGCCCGGGCGCAGCCGGTAGGAGGTCTGCCGCTCGTGCTCACGCTCAAGATCGTGACTGCTCGTCTCGGCCTGGTTGCCCGACGGCTGCCGGGGCAGCTGCGGGCCGGGCTCGTAGCTGGCGGAGTCACGCAGCATCGTCGGCATCTCGAAGTGCGGGTCCTGGTAACGCGGGGGGGCGGCGTAGCCGACGGGAGCCTCCAGCAGGACGACGACCTCCGGCCCGGTCGGGGTACCGAGCCGGAACCGGACCTCGCCGTTGACGTCGACGCTCTGTACCCGCTGACCGTCGAGCCAGGTTCCGTTCGAGCTGATGTCCCGGACAGCCCAGCCCGCRCCGACCGGCTCGATCAGCAGGTGCCGGCGGGAGACCCGGCTGTCCGGCATCACGAAATCGGCCGTGCGCGCGCGGCCGACAACGAACGGCTGACCGGCAGGCACGGTGGCCACGTTGGCACCGCTGACGACTCTCAGGGTCGTCTGCACGTGTTTCCCCCTTCGGCGACCCAGGAACGGTGACCTCCGGCAGYACGCGAAAGGCGTGTTCGCGTCGCCATCGGCTCTCTGGGGCGGGACACAGGCCGGATGTCCCGCCGGACTGACTTCGACATGAATCTTCCGATCTTGCTGGTCGTCGGATCGTAGCGCCGCCCACCTACCTCGATCGACGATGGGTGTGCCAATCACCACGGACTGGACGCAGAGGAGCAGACTGCGTGTGGCCAGTCATGTCCGTAGACGGCCGGCTGCCGGTGTGACGATATCCAGTACCGGCCGAGGATGACGCGCGGGCTATCCMACGTCCGTCAACTGTCGTCGATTCGACGTCGCGACAGAGGATCAAAGAAAAAGATCTTTCTTTTCGCGTGCCACCAGCGGGTCACATACTCTTAGCTACCGAGAGTAGGTGGATGGCGACCAAAATCCGTGACCGAACGTACAGCGAAGGATCACGACGAGCCAGCGCAGCCGGCGGCCGACAGCGGATCCGGCAGCCGGGCACGGACATCGGCCACCAGATTCTTCCAGCTTCCGGCCGCCTTCAGCTGTGCCGGTCCGACGGACCCGGCCCCGGGCCGGCCGCCGCGCGGGACGCTACCAGGCCGGCGGCGGGTTACGCCATGATCCGCCACGGCGAATACCATCCGTTATGAGGACTCGGTCCGCTACGCGGGCGACATCCGTTATGAAAATGCCGTCCGTTATGACGCTGATGTGGGTTCCGCGGGAAGGACCACGTTTGTCGCCGTCGCGGTGACCGAGATACCGTTCTTGCCGGTGGCAGCCTTCTCGATCTGCAGGTTGAACGGCAGGTTGCTGATCGGCAGCGGGATCCCCGGCAGCGCGACACCCGGCAGCCGGAAACCGAGGATCTCKGTGGGTATCAGGGTCAGCGTGTTGTCCTGGACCCCGAAACGGGTCGTCCCGCTCAGCTCCTGGGTACCGAGGAGCCCGGTGTCGATCTCGCCGGATATGCGCACCTCCCGGCCGTCGTCGACCGGGGTGATCTTCACGTTCTGCGTTGCCAGATAGGCATTGAGATCATCATAGGTGATCTGCACGTCCGCGGTCACCTTGTCGACCGGCACGTCCTTGACCTGGTCACGAATGGCGTCCCAGAACGGCACGTGGACGCCCTGCAGCCTGGCCTTCACCTCGGTGATCCGCGGGCCGGGCGTGGGAATGTCGGTGACCGTCGCCCGCAGGTCGTCGTACTTGCCGAAGAGGACCTGGGTGAGGAAGGGGAAGCCGCCGATCGAGACGTCGGTGACCCTGGCCGGTCTGACCCCGGGGTCGGTGCTGCTCTGCGCCACGGACGCCTCCGCCTTCGCCTTCATCTGGCTCTCGGCGATCGGCACCGCCGCGCGGTCGGCCACGACCAGCAGGATGATCAACACGACCAGCGTGACGATCGGCCATCTCCGCCGCCGGCGACGGGCTACCGGGCCCGGCGTCACATCGGTGGGCGCGAGCGGGGGCTGGCCTCCATACGGTGGACCTCCATACTGCGCCCCCGTGTACGGCGGGCTCCCATACGGCGAGCCCTCGGGCGGCGGGAACGCGCTGGTCGGCGGTATCGGTGCGGCTGACTGTGCCGGTGCCGCCGACGGGCCCGGCTGCGCCGGCGAACCGGGTGGCGCGCCCGGCCCGGACCACCCGGGCTGGGGAGCCGGACGGAACGAGTCGGCGGGCGGCGGCGGATCGACCGGGCCGACGCGGGCCCGCTGCGTCTGGGCACCGGCAGCGGCGGCGGACGGTGGGAGGCGCCGGGTCGATTCCTCGGGGTCGCTACCCACGTCCGGGTCGTTGTCGTGTCCAGTGCTCACGGTCAGGATGGTCGCATGGATGGCGGATCCTGGCACGACATGGGTCAGATCATCCGGGGAAATGCCCGTCCCCGAACAGGTGCGGCGCCCGCTCGGTGACGCTGGGCGGGCCCAGCCGGAAGACCGATCCGCGGGCAGCGGTGTAGGCGTTCCAGAAGTGCTCGGCCACCGCGTCCGCGGAGAGCCGGCCGTCGGGGGCCACCCGGGCGTCGAGCACCACGGTCCGCAGCCGGATACCGCGGGTACGCAGCACCGGCGCCAACGACGTCCCGAGCGCGAGCAGCCCGGCCTTGCCGATCGCGAGGGCGAACCGGCCGGCGGCCGGCTCGGTTCTCGGCCCGGCCGCGGTCAGCAGCACACACGCTCCGGGACGCTCGGCCAGCAGCGCCACCGCGGCCTGGACGACGGTCAGCGCCCCGGTGACGTTGACCGCGAGGGTCTGGTTGACCGTGTCCGCCGACACCGACAGCGCGGTGCCCCGGATGCTCAGCTTGGCGTTGTAGACCACGGCGGTCAGGCCACCGAGCTCGTCGGCGAGCTTGTCCAGCGCCGTGGCCACCGCCCCCGGCGCGGTGACGTCCGCGACCTCACCACTGACGGTGATCTGATCCCGGGCGAGGTCGGCCGTCACCCGGTGGACCGTGTCGGCCGACCGGGCGATCACCCCGAGCCCGAAGCCCTCCCGGGCGAACCGGCGCAGAAGTTGGACGCCGAACGCCTGCCCCGGCCCGACAACGACAAGCGCCCGCTCCCGGCGCGGGTCGGCGCGCTCCTGCTGCATGCGCCCATAGTGGCCCAGCGGGCCGTGAGCTCATAACGGCCCAGCGGGCCGCATGTCCGTAGCGGTGCCTGCGGCGGCCCGGAGGGCTTGCGGTCGGCAGCGGCCCAGGGGCCGCAGGCCACCGGGGCCGGACCGGTGATGATCCCGCCCTCGGGTCGGCAGCGGCCCAGGGGCCGCGTACCGGGTCCGTGGCGACCCCGCCGGGCCGGCCGCTCAGGTGGCCCGGGGGACGAGGACGCCAGGGTTGAGGATGCCGTCCGGGTCGAGGGTGTGCTTCACCGCGCGCAGCACCGCCACCCCGAGATCACCGATCTCCGCGGTGAGCCAGGGCTGGTGGTCGACGCCGACGGCGTGATGGTGGGTGATCGTCCCGCCGGTCTCGACGATCGCGCGCGAGGCGGCGGCCTTCACCCTGCGCCACCGTGCCACCGGGTCGTCACGGCCTGGGCACACGACGGTGAAGTACAGCGAGGCACCGGTCGGGTAGACGTGTGAGACATGGCACATGATCAGGCCGGGCGCTCCCCCGGCGGCGGCCTCGCCCGCCCCCGCGCCGGCCGGTCCGGCAGCTGCCTCGCCAGCCGGCCCGGCGGTCGCCCCCGCGGGCGGGCCGGCGGCCTGTCGCACCGCCTGGTCCGCAGCCTGGCCCACGGCTTGTTCCGCGGTCAGGGCGGCGACGAGGGTGTCGCGTACCCGGGTGTAAAGGCCCGGCAGGGCCGACCAGAACCCGGCCGTCTCCAGTGTCTCGGCGAACATGCCGGCGTCCAGCAGGGCGTCCCGCAGATACGGGCCGTGGAAGCGGCCGCGCACCCACTGCGTGCCGGCCTCGGCTCCCAGCGGGACCCCGCCGGCCGCGCCCAGCACCTCGGCGACCGCGGCCCGGCGTGCGGCGACCCAGTCGGCCTCGCCCTCGTAGCCGGCGATCAGGCGGCAGCCGCCCGCGTCGGCGCCGATGCCACCGCCGGCGAGCCCGGCGGCCGTCTCGGTCTCGTCCGACAGGCGCGCGACCGTGGGAAGCAGGTCCCGCTGCGCCAGTTCGCGCAGCGCCGCCGTCCCCGCGGCAAAGCCAGCCAGCCGCCAGCCCTCGTAGTGGGTCGCCGCGGGCAGCGGCCGGACCCGCAGCCGTAGCTGCGTGATCACCCCGAAGGCCCCTTCGGAGCCGAGCGCGAGCTGTCGCAGGTCGGGCCCGGCCGCGGACGCCGGGGCGCGGCCGAGCTCCCAGGTGCCGGCCGGGGTGGCGATCCGCAGGCCGACGACCAGGCTGTCGAAGCGGCCATAGCCCGCGGACGCCTGGCCGCTGGAGCGGGTCGCGGCAAACCCGCCGACGCTGGCGTACTCCCACGACTGTGGACGGTGACCAAGGGTGAAGCCGTGTGCGGCAAGGGCGGCCTCCAGGGCCGGGCCGCGCAGACCAGGCTCACAGGTGACGACCTGTGACTCAGCGTCGACGGCCGTGAGCCGGTCCAGCCGCGCCAGGTCGAGCGCGACGACGCCGGCGAACCCGTCCCTTGCCGGGGCCAGGCCGCCGACCACCGACGTCCCGCCGCCGAAGGGCACCACCGCCAGCCGCAGCCGGGCGCACACCCGCAGCACGGCGAGCACCTCGTCGTGGCCCGCCGGCAGGACGACGGCGTCGGGGGCGTCGAGGGCGTCGCCGGCCCGCAGGCGCAGCAGGTCGGCGGTGGACCGGCCCCGGCAGTGCCGGACGCGGCTGCCGGCGTCCACCCGTACCCACGCCGGCCCGACCACGCCAGCCAGCGCCTCACTCGCTTCGACGGACAGTGACGACGCCGGCAGGCGCAGCTCGTCCAGCCCTACCGGTGGAGTGTCCTGGCGGGCGACCGCGAAAGCCGCCTCCAGCAGGGAACGGATGTCCTCGGCCAGGGGGGTGTGCGCGTCGGAGGCGCCCCAGCCCCACCAGACCGTCCCGCTACGGTTCGTTGTCGAAGCTGTCACCACATACACTGTGACAGATGTCGTCACAGCGCCATCGTGACAACCACCGTGACACGCTGGACGCGCCACCCCGCCGACGATCCGCCGCCGGCCGGACGGCGGCGCCAGGCGGGCCCTCCTCACCGTCGTACCAGGCCACCGCATCACACCAGACCACCGCATCACGTCAGACCCCCGCGTCACGTCAGACCCCCGCGTCACGTCAGAGTCACGTCAGACCACCGCGTCACGTCGGCCGGCCGCCCGCCAGGCATCCCCGATGGCGTCGCTGAACAGGCGGCAGCGCGAGCGGGACCTCGCCGAGCTCGCCGACGGCACCGTGGTCGACGTACTGGTGATCGGTGGCGGGGTGACCGGCGCCGGGGTGGCGCTGGACGCGGCCAGCCGCGGGCTGTCCGTGGCCCTGGTGGAAGCCCACGACCTGGCCTTCGGCACCAGCCGGTGGAGCTCCAAGCTCGTCCACGGCGGGCTGCGCTACCTGGCCGGCGGCGACCTCGCGCTGGCGTACGAAAGCGCCCGGGAGCGGGCCGTCCTGCTGGGCACCACCGCGCCCCACCTGGTCCGGCAGCTGCCGATGCTGCTCCCGCTGGCCGACGGCTTCCCCACCGCCACGGCCCTTGCCGCCGGCGCCGGGCTGCGTGTCGCCGACATCCTCCGCCGCGCCGCCGGCACCCCGCGGACGGTGCTGCCCGGGCCACGGCGGCTGACCGCCGTCGAGGCCCGGCACATGGTGCCGGCCCTGCGTGCCCCCGGACTGCGCGGCGGGCTGCTGACCTGGGACGGCCAGCTCGTCGACGACGCGCGGCTGGTCGTGGCGATCGCCCGGACCGCGGCCCGGCACGGCGCGCGCGTCATCACCCGCTGCCGGGTACGGGAGGCCGACGGCAGCGGCGCCACCGCCGTCGACACCGTGAACAACTCGCCGGTGATACTGAGATCGCGCAGCGTGGTGAACGCCACCGGCGTGTGGGCCGGCGACCTGTGCGCCGACGCGCGGCTGCGCCCCAGCCGCGGCACCCACCTCGTGGTGGCGGGCAGCGCCCTGGACGGCCTGCGGACGGCGATCATCATCCCGGTGCCCGGTGAGCGCAACCGGTACGTGTTCGCGCTGCCCCAGCCGGGCGGCCACGTCTACGTCGGGATCACCGACGAGCCGGTCGACACGGTCGTCGACGTGCCGGTGCCGACCGCCGCCGAGCTGGACTTCCTGCTCGGCGTGCTGTCGAGCGTGCTCACGGTGCCGGTCGGCCGGGCCGACGTCCTGGGCGCCTTCGCGGGGCTGCGGCCGCTGCTGGCGGGCGCGGCCGGGCGCACCGCGGACCTGTCCCGGCGGCACGCGGTGATCACCTCGTCCGACGGCATGGTCACCGTCGTCGGGGGCAAGCTCACCACCTACCGCCGGATGGCCGCCGACACCGTGGACACGCTCGTCCGCGCCGGCGAGCTGGACGCCGGGCCGTGCCGTACCCGCTACCTGCCGCTGGTCGGCGCGGCCAGCTGGTCACAGCTCGCCACCGTGGCCGCCCCGCCCAGGCTCGTCGCCCGCTACGGCGCCGAGGCGCCCGCGGTGGTCGCGGGCGCCCGCGGCGACCCCGGGCTGCTCGCGCCGCTGTGTGCCGGCGTCGAGGTGACCGGCGCCGAACTGCTGTTCGCCCTGCGCCACGAGGGCGCCCTGGACGCCGACGACCTGCTCGACCGCCGCACCCGCATCGGCCTCGTACCAGCCGACCGCCAGGCCGCGCTCCCCACCGCCGAGGCCCTCGTCCGCCAGACCCTCACCGCGATCGACACCTGACACGCCGGACCGCACCGACACCGACACCGACACCGACACCGAACAACATCAACGATCATCGACCGTCGGCGAAGATCGCCAGTAGTTTGTCGTTCTGTACGCCCAGAGGACCTGAAAGCGTACAGAACGACAAAGTCGCATAGATCATGAAACGGCCGCCGCGGCAGCCGTGGCAGCCGCCCGTCCCCGCACCGGCGCGGTTCGACGCGCGGCCCGGCGCTGCGTGATCACGAAGCCGGTACGGACGGCACAGCCGGCGGAGGCTAGGCCCGCCTTCCGCGCATCACTCGCGCCGACCTGCGGTGATCGCCGAGAGTAGCGACCCGCGCAACGCTCTGACCAGCGGCGATGCGGCATGTGCGGAGAACGGGGCTAGGCCGGTGCGGATGGCGTCCCGAGGGTGAGGGCGGCGATGCGCTCGCGGTGGTGGTCCGGGTCGCCGTAGCTGTAGATCTCGCGTTTGGCCCGCTTGTAGAAGAAGTGGGCCTCGTGCTCCCAGGTGTAGCCGATCCCGCCGTGATACTGGATCATCGTCCCGGTCACCTCCCGGGCGGCGTCACCGGCCTTGCTCTTGGCCACGGCGGCCGCGAGCCGGCGGTCGGCGAGCCCGACGTCGAGCGCGTGCGCCGCGTACAGCACCGCGTGCTCGGCCATGGTCACGGCCACGTGCAGGTCGGCGAGATGGTGCTTGAGCGCCTGGAAGGAGCCGACCGGCCGGCCGAACTGCACCCGGTCACGGTCGTAGGCGACGGTGCGCCCGAGCGCCTGACGGGCGAGGCCGACCAGGTCGGCCGCGGTGAGCACGGCGGCCCGGTCCAGCAGTTCGGTGAGGACGGCGGCCGACGACCCGGGCAGCCGCCGCGCGTCCGCCCCGTCGAGAGCCAGCGACGCCGTGCGCACGGTGCCGTCGTAACTGTCCAGCCCGTCGACGGTGACGCCGGGCGAACGCGGATCCACCAGGTACAGCCCGGTCTGCCCGGACGTCTCGGTGGCGGCCACGACGACGGTCCGCGCGACCTCGGCGTATTCGACGGGCAGCGCGGTTCCGGTGAGCCGGCCCGCCGCGTCGGCGGTGACCCGCACACCCGTCGGGTCGTATCGGCCGGCGGGGCCACGCAGCGCCACCGTGGCCACCAGGTCGCCGGTGGCGATCCGGGGCAGCAGGGCGCGCCGCTGCTCCGGCGAGCCGGCGAGGCGGACGGCCTCCCCGGCGAGCACGGTGGGCAGCCACGGCCCGGGGACGACGCCCACGCCGAAGGCCCGGGCGACCACCTGGGCGTCCACCAGGCCGAGGCCGAGCCCGTCGTGCTCCGGCGGGACGAGCACGGCCAGCCAGCCCTGCTCCCCGGCGGTCTTCCACAGTTCGGCGGGATGGCCGTCGCCGCCGGTGTCCTCGAAGACCGCCCGGACGGCCGTCAGGTCGAACCTGTCCGCCAGGTAGTCGCGGACGGTGTCGCCGAGCGCCCGTTGCTCCTCGGTCAGCGCGAAGTACATGCCCGGGACGCTATCGGGGCAGGCCGAGGACACGCTCGGCGACGATGTTGCGCTGCACCTGGGACGATCCACCCCAGATGGTGACCGAACGTGACCACATCGCCTCGCGGTGCATGGCGCGCAGGTCCGTGTCGGGATCCGGCCGGGCCAGGGTGGCCTCCGGRCCGAGCAGGTCGTCGAAGGTCTCCCACAGCTGCTGGTGCGTCTGCGACCACTGGAGCTTGGTCAACGACGACCCGGCGCCGAGCTCCTCCCCCTGCTCGACCTGGGTGAGCACGTGCATGGCGTGGTAGCGCAGGCACTCGAGGTCGACGATCCGCTGGGCCAGCCGCTGGCGCAGGACCGGGTCGTCGAGCCGGCCGGGGGGAGCCGCCGCCACGATCTCGTCGAACTGGCGGCGGAAGGCGGTGTACTGGGCCAGGCCGGAGGCGCCGCGCTCGAACGACAGCAGCAGCATCGCCGTGGCCCAGCCGTTGCCGACCCCGCCGAGGCAGTCGGTCACCTTCACCCGGACGTCGGTGAAGAAGACTTCGCCGAACTCGCTCACCCCGCTCATCTGGCGCAGCGGCCGGGCCTCGACCCCGTCCTGGCGCATGTCGACGAGCAGCATGGACAGGCCGTGGTGCCGCTGCGACCCGGGTTCGGTGCGGACGAGCATGAAGATCCTGTCCCCGTGCGCGGCGTTGGTCGTCCAGACCTTCTGGCCGGTGACGACGAACTCGTCGCCGTCGCGCACGCCGGTGGTGCGCAGGGCCGCGAGGTCCGAGCCCGCGCCGGGCTCGGAGAAGCCCTGGCACCAGATGACGTCGTTGCGCAGCAGCGGCGGGATGATCTCCCGCTTCTGCTCGTCGGTCCCGACCGCCATGACGGTGGGCACCAGGAAGGTCAGGCCGATCTGGTTGACCGAGTGGGGCGCCCGGGCCCGCGCGCTCTCCTCGTCGTGGATCGCCTGCATGCCCGGCGTCCCGCCGCGGCCGCCGTACTCCCGCGGCAGGGAGATGCCGGCGAAGCCGGCGCGGTGGCGCAGCCGCTCCCAGTCCCTGCGCAGCTCGAACGCGTCGGCCTCCGGGAGGCTGGCCCAGAACGACGGCGACCGCCACGGCGGCGGGACGTTGTCGGCGAGCCAGGCCCGCAGCTGGGCGCGGAAGCGCTCCTCGTCGGGGGTGAAGCTGAGGTCCATCGGACGGCCTCCCACGAGGCGCGGAAGCCGACAGGGGGAGCCGTCGGCGGCGGACACCGGGCGAAGAACACGGTAGGAAGAACACAGTAGACAGTAGGTGGTCCAGGTCAGCGTCAGTACCGGTGGCGTGGACCACGGCGCCGGCCCGTGAGCGCAGGCAATCGATTACCGTATGAAAATGATCACTGTGAGCAAGCTACCATGCGGGCCTCGTCCACGGCAGGCACGATGTGACCTGTCCGCGCCAGCTCTGGCCGCCACGCTCCGGGGACGGGGAACACGATGATCGCTCCGGCACGGCTGAATCCCACCACCCGTGGTGACGCCCTGCTCCAGATGGAATCCGACGTCGTCGACGTCGTCGTCATCGGCGGTGGCGTCACCGGCGCCGGTGTCGCGCTCGACGCGGTCACCCGTGGGCTGTCCGTGGCGCTGGTCGAGGCGCGCGACCTCGCGTCCGGCACGTCCAGCCGGTCCAGCAAGCTGATCCACGGCGGTCTGCGCTACCTCGAACAGCTCAACATCGCGCTCGTCAGTGAGGCGCTGCGGGAGCGGGCGCTGCTGCTGGACACGCTCTGCCCGCACCTCGTCCGCCCGGTCCCGTTCCTGTTCCCGCTGACCCACCGGGGATGGGAACGCGCCTACGTCGGCACCGGGATGGTGCTCTACGACACCCTCGGCGGTGCCCGCCGGGCGGTGCCGCGCCATCGCCACCTGACCAGGCGGGCGGCGCTGCGCGCCGTCCCCGCGCTGCGCCCGGACGCCCTGGTGGGCGCGATCCAGTACTGGGACGCCCAGGTCGACGACGCCCGGCACACGATGTTCGTCGCCCGGACCGCCGCCCACTACGGTGCACTGATCGCCACCAGCGCCCGGGTGACGGGCCTGCTGCGCGAGGGCGACCGGGTCGCCGGGGTGCGGGTCCACGACCTCGAGGGCGGCGGCCAGATCGACGTCCGCGCCCGGCAGACCATCAACGCCGCGGGGGTGTGGACCGACGACATCCAGGCGATGGCCGGCGGGCGCGGCCAGCTGTCGGTGCGGCCCTCCAAGGGCATCCACCTGCTGGTGCCCCGGGACCGGATCCACGCCACCACCGGGCTGATCCTGCGCACCGAGAGCAGCGTGCTGTTCGTGATCCCCTGGGGCAGCCACTGGATCGTCGGGACGACCGACACGGACTGGAACCTCGACCTCGCCCACCCGGCGGCCAGCAGCGCCGACATCGACTACCTGCTCACCCACGTCAACCGGGTGCTGCGCACGCCGCTGACCACCGACGACATCACCGGTGTCTATGCGGGGCTGCGGCCGCTGCTGTCCGGCGAGTCGGAGGACTCCTCCCAGCTGTCCCGGGAGCACGCGGTGGTCTCACCGCTGCCCGGCCTGACCATGGTCGCCGGCGGGAAGTACACCACGTACCGGGTGATGGCCCGGGACGCGGTCGACGCGGTGGCACACGGGCTGAACCGCAGCGTGCCGCCCTCCTGCACCGACCGGGTTCCCCTGCTCGGCGCCGACGGCTACCCGGCGCTGTGGAACGCGCGGGAGGCGCTGGCTCGCTCCGCGGGGATCCACGTGGCCCGGGTCGAGCACCTGTTGACCCGCTACGGCACCCTCACCCAGGAGGTCCTGGCGCTCGTCCGGCAGCGGCCCGAGCTCGCCCGACCGGTGCGCGGGGCCGACACCTACCTGGCGGCGGAGGCCGTGTACGCCGCCTCCCACGAGGGGGCGCTGCACCTCGACGACGTGCTCACCCGCCGCACCCGGATCTCGATCGAGACCTGGGACCGCGGGTTGGAGGCCGCCGCGGACGTCGCCGAACTCGTCGCGCCCGAGCTGGGTTGGGACCGGCAGACCATCGACGTCGAGATCGGGCACTACCAGGCGCGGGTGGCGGCCGAGCGGGAGTCCCAGCAGCAGGCCGACGACCAGACCGCCGACGCGGCCCGTCTGGGCGCGCCGGACGTCCGGACCGGCGGGCGCTCCCTGCTCGGGCGGTCCGAGCCGGCGCGCTCCTGACGCTCGTCCTTCTCCGCCGTGCTCCCTGCTCGGGCGGTCCGAACCGGCCCTCGGCCGGGCCTGTGACCCGCCACGAGCCGGCCGGAGCCCGGGCACGGGCCCGGGTGGGGGCCCGGGTGGGGGCCCGGGTGGGGGCCCGGGTGGGGGCCCGGGTGGGGGCCAGGTGGGGCAAGAGCGCCGATGCGGTACGGATGAGGCACCAATGAGGTGCACAGGCCATCCGGAAAATCGCATGCGAAACGTCTGGGAAACATCTCAGAAATGACGTTCGCGACTTGCTGTCAACCGCACGACACTGCGACTACCAACAGATATCAGAGCATTACTCCGTGCTGTTCGCGCAGGTCGGAGGGGTGATCTGACACGGTGTCGACAGAATAAAAACAAACGAAAAACATCGCAAAAACCGTACTCAGAAACAGGACCGAACGGCTGCGGAATCATTCTTTGAGAAGAATCGACGACGCCGGCCGGAAGCTGAAAAAATGATTTCGCCCGGACGAACTGGGCGTAACATGTAACCACACCACCACCGGGTGACGCCTCCCAGTGGGGATGCCCACTGGTCATACGTGGCATAAGTGGTAGGTTCCATGGGTAGTGGGACCCTGTGCTCGCAGAACACCGGATCGGCTCGTGGCGTCTGTTCGTTCTGGAGGTCCGCCTATATCCGTACGCTCTTGCCCCCGGCCAACGGGCGGGCGAACAGCCTGGCCACCGCCGGGCCCGCACACCGTCCAGTGGCCGCCTATAACACAGCCCCCGGGATTGCCCGGCACGGGGTAGGTGCGCGACCCTGGATTCGCCAGGCCGACCAACATCCCGATCCCACGCCGACCAGAACGAGCCGCAGGATTCCCGGAGCCGTTCCGGATCTTTCGTCCGATCAACGGATCGGACGCGAAGATCTGAAACCCGCTCCCCCCGGAGAAGGGCAGCAACCCCGTAAAGGGACGCTGTATTCGCACGGCTACGATTGACAGTAGTTCCGTACGGAGACGGGAGAGACCCGCCGTGACAACGCAGGCACACCCAGGATGGGATCCGGACGGACTCCGCCGACGGCCTGAAACTGCCGGCCGTACCCGGAACCCCGTCGACGCCCGGAACAACGCCGGCCACCCCGACACCGCCGGCCACCGGCAGTCTGATCACCGGCAGTCTGATCACCGGCCGGTCAGCCACCAGCCCGCCGGCCAGCCGGTCCACGAGCAGATCGCACCCGCGAACACCGGCCTGGACCTGCTGTGGACGCACGACGGGCTCACCCGCGAACTCGTGGCGATGACCCGTGCCAGGCGCCCCCACCGCTTCCTGCCCGTCTCCGGGCCGTCCCTGGACTCCGCCGCGCAACGGTGGCTGGCGGCACGCACGCACCACGAGGGCATCGTGCCCACCGGCCAACTCGTCGACGACCCGCTCGTGTGCGGTTTCGAGGACCGGGTCGACGCCCTGCGGCGGATGAGCGACGTCCTCGGCGGCAACGACGTGTACGCCCTGTCCCGCACCGAACTTTCGATCACCGTCCGCCTGCTGCGGGTCGGTACCCACAGCGACGCCCACCAGGCCCGGCTCTACGCGGTCGCGGCGGAGCTGGCCCGGCTGGCCGGGTGGGCGATGTACGACATCGGCCAGTACGGCACGGCCCAGCGTTGCTGGCTGATCGCGCTGCGCGCCGCCCACGAGGCGAACGCGCCCGCTCTCGGCGCCAACATCCTGCGCTGCATGGCCGAGCAGGTCACCTGGTACGGGCAGCCCGCGGACGCGGTCAGCCTGCTGCACYGCGCCCAGGCCGGGGCACGCTACCTGCTCAGCGCGATCGAGCGGGCCGTGATCGCGGCCGACCTGGCCGTCGCGCACAGCCGCGCGGGCAGCAGCGAGGACGCCGCCGCCGAGACCGAACTCGCCTACACGTTGATCGACAAGGTCCGTCCCGAGGACAGCCCGCCCTACATGTACTGGGCCCGCCGCAAGGACGTCGCGTTCTCGGCCGGGGAGGCACTGCTGTCCGGCGGCAGCCCCGAGGCGGCCATACCGCACTTCGAGGCCGCCCTCGACGATCTCGACGAGCTCGACGAGGAGGTCCCCCGCGACCGCGTCGAGTTCCTCACCAGGCTGGGGATCGCCAACATCCGCACCGGCGACGCCGACCGGGCCGTCGCCCTGGGTCACCAGGCCGTCTCCTGCGCCACGATGATCGACTCCGGCATGACACGCCGGGACATCGCCCGCCTGTGCCAGGAGCTCGAACAGGCCGGGGCGACCGCGCAGACGGCCGGCCTGGTCGACCACGTCCGCGACGCRCTCGGCCCGGCCGGCCCGTCATCCCCCACCCTGTCCTGAGCCTCACCCTGCCCTGAGCCCACTGCCGCAGGCCGCTCCGCCGCGTCTCGCATGACCCCGCGCCCCGTCCCGCGCGGCCTCCTGACAGCCCGACCGCCCCGCGCACCGGTAGCCGGTCGTCCCGCACGTTCTTCCAACTTCCTGCCGTATGCCCGCCGGAGGCTCCCGGTCCTGTTCTCGGAGAACAGAACACGAGGCTGGAGTCCACACCTGCCGGACGTAGTCCGGCACACAGTTGGCCTGCCAGGGTGACAGGCATGACATCCACCCCGGACATCAACCTGTTGCACGAGCTTGAGCCCGTCGCCGCGGCCAACCTCAACCGCCATCTCGACCTCGCCACCGAGTGGATGCCGCACGAGTACGTCCCGTGGAGCCAGGGCCGCGACTTCGACACCCTGCCGTGGGATCCGGAGCAGTCCAGGCTGTCCGACGTGGCCCAGATCGCCTTCGAGGTCAACCTGCTCACCGAGGACAACCTCCCCAGCTACCACCGTGAGATCRCCACGATCTTCGGCCGGGACAGCGCGTGGGGCGCCTGGGTGCACCGCTGGACGGCCGAGGAGGGCCGGCACAGCATCGTGATGCGGGACTACCTGATGGTCACCCGCGGCGTCGACCCGGTCGGYCTCGAGCGTGGCCGCATGCACCAGATGCAGAAGGGGTTCGACAGCGGTGACAAGACGCCGCTGCGCACCATCGCCTACGTGTCGTTCCAGGAACTCGCCACCCGGATCAGCCACCGCAACACCGGGCGGTTCACCCAGGACCCGATCGCCGAGAAGCTCCTCACCCGGGTCGCCGCGGACGAGAACCTGCACATGATCTTCTACCGCAACCTGGTCAGCGCCGCACTGGAGATCACCCCGTCCGAGACGGTGCAGGCCATCGCCGAGGAACTGATGACGTTCCAGATGCCCGGGACCGGCATCGAGAACTTCGAGACCAAGGCGAAGCGGATCGCCAAGGCCGGCATCTACAACCTCCGCAACCACCACGACGACGTGGTCACGCCGCTGCTGCGGCACTGGAGGTTCTTCGAGCTGACCGGCCTGGACGCGCCGGCCGAGCAGGCCCGCGAGAACGTCGGGCACTATCTCACCGCCCTCGACGGCCTCGCCCGCAGGTACGAGGAGAAGTACGCGGCCGCGGGCCAGGACACGCTGGCCGCCACATCCGCCTGAGCCGCCCGAGCGGCCGGGAGCCCGAGCCCGCGACGGGACGTTCGCCGGCTCGGGCTCCCGGCCACCGCGGCCTTCGCGGCGGAACTCGGCCGCGCAGCATTCCTCGTGCTTCCTCGTGGCCTGTACCTCGGCAGCCCCGCACTTCGACGGCACCGTGCTTCGACGGCACCGCAACGGCAACGGGCTCCTGGTTTCCTGCCGCCAAGGCCTTCGCCGGCTCTCACCCCTTCGACAGGCTCCCGCGGGCGTCGGGTTTCTCCGGCACCAGGCCTTCGCGGTCCTGTCCGACGCTGCGCGACTACTTGACGCGCAGAATTCACTTCTGTTGGTAGCGGTCTGATCGGAATCATGGGCGACGCAACGCGCATCCGTGTGTGGCACAACGATCATCGAGTCGGTGACCGGTCACGCGGTGGCGGGCCCGATGCCGGGAGACAATAGCCAAGGGCTCGTTGGCCTCCAACGGCACCGTGCCAGTGAGCCGGGGGCTTGCCGCCCGCCCGGACCCGTCGGACCGGCTTCGCCCATCCGGCGGGATGCTCGGGCAGCACAACATGATCATATCACCGTCAGCTCTGGGACCTGGGGATCCGGATCTCCGACGGCGCAAAAAATGATCATGCTGTTGCCGCCCCCGGACCGACAACCAACCAACAGGAGACCTCGTGCAGCTCGGGATGATCGGCCTTGGCCGGATGGGCGCCAACCTCGTGCGCCGGCTGATACGCCACGGCCACGACTGCGTCGTCTACGACGTCAACGCCGACGCGATCCGGCAACTGGAGGCCGAGGGCGCCACCGGGGCCACCACGCTGGCCGAGTTCGCGGCGAAGCTCTCCACCCCCCGCGCCGCCTGGGTGATGGTCCCCGCCGGGATCACCGGGCAGAGCGTGTTCGCACTCGCCGAGCACTTCACCGCCGGTGACATCATCATCGACGGGGGGAACTCCTACTACCGTGACGACGTCGACCGGGCGAAGGAACTCGCCGGCCGGGGCATCCACTACGTCGACGTCGGCACGTCCGGTGGGGTCTTCGGGCTCGAACGCGGATTCTGTCTCATGATCGGCGGCGAGAACGAGGTGGTGTCGCACCTCGACCCGATCTTCGCCGCGATCGCCCCCGGGTTCGACCAGGCACCGCGCACGCCAGGACGGGTCGGCGAGCCGAGCAGAGCGGAAAAGGGCTACCTGCACTGCGGGCCGAACGGCGCCGGGCACTTCGTCAAGATGGTCCACAACGGTATCGAGTACGGCATGATGGCCGCCTTCGCCGAGGGCATGGCCATCCTGGAGAAGGCCGGCATCGGCCGGGACCACACCGGCGAGCACGACGCCGAGACCACCCCGCTAGCTCATCCGGAGTACTACCAGTACGACATCGACACCGCCGCGGTGGCCGAGGTGTGGCGCCGCGGCAGCGTGGTCAGCTCCTGGCTGCTGGACCTGACCGCGGCCGCGCTCGTCGAGGACCCGAAGCTCGAGTCGTTCAGCGGCCGGGTCTCCGACTCGGGTGAGGGCCGCTGGACGGTGCTGGCCGCGGTGGAGGAGGGCGTCCCCGCCCACGTCCTCACCGCCTCGCTGTACGAGCGGTTCAGCTCACGCGGCGAGGCCCTGTTCGCCGACAAACTGCTCTCCGCGATGCGCAAGCAGTTCGGCGGCCACGCCGAGAAGCCGGCTACCTGACACATGAGCCGCCCGGCTTATCCCTATTCGGGGTGATGCCGAAGGCATCCGAGGTACTGACCCGCCCCCGCCCCGCAACCGGCTGCCCGCCGTCCAGCCCTCTGCCGCTGACCGCCTCACGGCCCGGCCACCCCACGACCCAGCTCTCACGATCCCGCCGTCCCACGAGCCGGGGCCACCCCACACAGCCCGGCAACCCGCTTCCTCACTCCCCACGCTCCCTGACGACCCGCGTCCTGACCTGTAGGTGGAAACCGCCACCAGCACGACGGTTTCCACCTACGGGACTGTTTCAAGATCGGTGTTTCCGGCCCGACACGCCGGGCCCTCGGGGTCCGGCGGGATGGGCACTGTGAGTGATGACATCGGGTGATATGACCCCTCGCAAGCAAGATCGTGAATCGGGGCGGCAGCTGTCGCCGGAGCAGGCCGCTGCGGCGGCTTTGGTCGCGGACGCGAA
>NZ_MOME01000046.1:0-51513 GCF_001983005.1 Protofrankia sp. BMG5.30
CGGAAATACGGCGGGTGTTGTGCTCGACGAACGCGATCGAGTCGCTCAACGCCCGCTACCGCCGGGCGGTCCGCGCCCGCGGGCATTTCCCGAGCGACCAGGCCGCGTTGAAATGCCTGTATCTTGTGACCCGCAGCCTGGATCCGACCGGGACCGGCCGCGCCCGGTGGGCTGTCCGGTGGAAACCCGTGATCGACGCGATGGCAATCACGTTTAGTGACCGCTGGCCGTCCGCTGAGACCTACTGATCAAATCCGCCGGAAACACTGATCACGAGACACTCCCCAATCCGCGCGGATCTTCCTCGACCCCCGGGTCGGTGATGCCGGCGTCGGCGGCGTAGATGTCTCAAAGCGTCGATGTGTTGATGTGTCGATGGTTCACGATCGTCTGCGTGGGACGCACGATGGTGTACGGGTACGTCTACGTACCCGTACCCTGGGGGAAGTCGTGAAGCGTGAAGGAGGAGCCCGGTGGCCGATGCCAACGTGCGGATTCCCGTGGATGCCCGGGATCGGCTGGCCGCGGTGGCGGCGGCCGAGGGGCTGTCCCTGCGTGCCTATCTGGCCCGGCTGGCCGCCACGGTGCTGACCCCGGCCGAGCGGGCGGCCCGGGCCGAGCGGGCGCGGGTGGCGTTGCAGGCGTGGAACGGCTATGACCCGACCGAGGAGGAGGCCGCGCGGCTGGATGCCGAGTTGGACCGGCGGCTGGGCCGGGCGGCGGCGCGGTGACGGACGCGCTGCACGTCGTCTTCGACGACGCGGCGATGGTCGCCGCCGGCTACGGCAACCGGCTGGCGTCCCGGTTGATCCACCGGGCCCACACCGAACCGGACTGGTTCCTCTACGCGCCGGCGTGCGCCCTGGTGGAGGCGGACCGGACCCGGCCCGGGACCGCCGAGCACATCGCCGCCCTGCCCGCGGTCACCGTGCTCGAGCTGGACCTGGTGGCCGCGCTCGCGGTCGCCCGCGACACCGGGTGGGCGGTGGCGCACACCCGCTATGYCGCCGCTCCCACCCCGGAGCGTCCTGACGGGGCGGTCGTCGCGACGGCGGCGCCGGACCGGTGGGCCGGTCAGCCGGTGCGCATCCTCGACCTAAGCCAGTGAGCGGTCGCCTACTTTTTCAAGATCTTTTGAGGTGGGTTTTGTCCGGGTTCTGGCGCACGGGAAGTGAACGTTCGCGGACACGGAGCCGGACGGTTCGTTTCCCCAGGGGGCCGGCGTAACGGAACTCGCGTACGCGCCTATGTAAAGCGCTTTACCGTTTCCGCTACGATCTTGGGGTGGCAAGGATCGGCTACGCCCGCGTTAGTACGCGCGGCCAGAGCGACGACACCCAGGTCGATGAACTCACCGCCTACGGGTGCGACAAGCTGTTCATCGACCGCGGCGTCTCCGGGAAGCTCGCCGAGCGCCCTKAGCTGGACAAGGCCCTCGCCTACCTCCGCGAGGGCGACGTGCTCATCATCACCCGCCTGTCCCGCGCGATGCGGTCGCTGCGGCACATGATCGAGCTGGCGGCCGAGCTGGCGGCCCGCGGCGTCGGGATGGTTGTGCTCAAGCAGCAGATCGACACCACCACCCCGCAGGGACGGCTGGTGTTCCACCTGCTCGCCGCAATCGACGAGTTCCAGCGGGAACTCATCGTGGAGGGCACCCGCGAGGGCCTGGAGGCCGCCCGGGCCCGCGGCCGGACCGGCGGCCAGAAGCCGAAGCTGCGGCCCCGCCAGGTGGACCTGGCCCGGTCGATGTACGCGGAGAAAGGCGACGACGGAAAGCGCCGCTACACAGTGCAGCAGATCGCCGATGAGTTCGGGGTCACCCGGCCCACGATCTACCGGACCCTGACGCCGAAGACACCGGCGAAGTGAGAAGTACCCCAGACCAGGACCGCCCGGTCGCTGTAAGCGGGGGGCACCGCAACCGGATGAACCGAGGTCCGGCTGCGCTATTAATCAGGTGAGTTGGCGGGAGTGACGGCGGCGGTGGCCGACCCTRTGGAACTGATGCTTGCCGACCTGACAGGTCGCTACGCCGGGACGCCTGCCCCGGAGGCTTTCACTAGGCTCTACGCCGACGATGCCCGGTTCGGTCATGTCTTCGCCAGCCTTCACCAGCGGCTGAACGAGCACTTCAGCTCGATCAACGACAGGGCGAAGAGCACAAGGCACTACTGGGCCGAGTCGAGCCGGCAAATGCTGGCGCTGATCGAAGAGCTAGACGACGCGCTCGGCTGCTTGAAGACCGCCGGCTTCGAGGTGGTTTTCGCCGACGGCTACCGCACGGCCATCGACCGCTGCACCCCGTGGCTCTCCCCGAGCGGCGGCAGCGCCGTGCCCGAGGACTTCGAACAGATCCGACTCATCAAGTTCGAGCCGGTCTTCGCCAGGCCGKAGACGACTGCCAGGCTCAAGGCCCGCCGTGCGACGCCCCCGCTGAAGATGGTCGGCGAAGGGTCGTACGCCATCGTGTACTCCTTCACCGACCCCGACTACGGCATCCGGTTCGCGGTCAAGCGCGCGAAGAAGGACCTCGACGAGCGCGACCTCCACCGGTTCAAGTGGGAGTTCGAGGTCCTGAAGGGGCTGAAGCACCCGTACATCGTCGAGGTCTACCGGTACGACGAGGACCGCAACGAGTACATGATGGAGTACTGCGACGAGACGCTCCGCTCTTACATCGCCAGGCGCAACGGCGAGCTACGGCCCGACGCGCGCAAGAGGATCGCTCTTCAGTTCCTCTACGGCATCAACTACATCCACTACAAGAACCTGCTCCACCGGGACGTCAGCCTCCAGAACGTCATGCTCAAGGTGTACGGCGACGGCGCGGTGCTGGTGAAGCTCTCCGACTTCGGCCTGGTCAAGGACCACGCCTCGGATTTCACGCGGACGAGCACGCAGATGCGCGGCACGATCCGGGACCCGTCGCTGAGCAGCTTCAAGGACTATGGCGTTCCCAACGAGGTCTACTCCCTCGGCTTCGTGCTCTCCTACATCTTCACCGGCAGGGAAGCATTGAAGACCACCAACGATGAGGTGGGCAGGATCGTCCAGAAGTGCGCGGCGAACGACACGTCGCAGCGTTACCAGCGAGTCGCCGAACTCATCACCGACGTCGAGCGACTGGTGGTACCGGCGACTGGCTCTCCTGCCTGATCAGCCATCAGGCCACCGAGACGCTGTCCAGCCCCCGTCGATGGGGGATGACCTGAGACCACCGGCGATGCCTCCATAGCCAGTCTGGTCGTGGCTGACCTCCTGACCCACCCTGCCATCTACCAGGGCCGGTCACATCGATATCCGCCCGATTTTCGGCGGAAACTACGGCGACCCCTAGAGAACGCGCACCCGAGCGGCGCGGAGCCCACCGGATCGGCTTTAGAGAACAGGGAGACGGTTCCGGAGTCGAGCCGGCCCGGCCGCCGCGCGGTCGCGCTCTCCGAGTCCTACACCGTGGTCCTCACCGCCTACACGACGGCGCTGGCCCGTGCGCCGGTCTCCGCGCAGACCCGGCGCACCTACGCCTCCAAGGTCCGCCAGTACCTGGCCTGGCTCGCCGACACCACGCTTGATGGCGACCCGCTGACGGAGAAGGCCGCCCGCGACTGGGCCGTCCGCGACTACCGCGCCCACCTGCAGAACGTCACCAAGCGCGCCCCGCGCACGGTGAACAACGCCCTCGCCGCCGTCGACGACTTCTACACCCGCACCGGACTCGGTCCCGCCACCGCGGCCCGCGCCCCTCTACCCCGCACCGCACCCCGCGCGCTGACCCGCAAGGCCGCGGTGCGGTTCCTACGCGAAGTCGAGCGCTGGCCCTCGCCCCGCGACGCCGCCCTCGCCCTCACCCCGTTCTATGCCGGCACCCGCATCGCCGAAACCGTCGGCCTCGACATCGACGACGTCGCCCTGTCCGCCCGCAGAGGCAGCGTGCGTATCCACGGCAAAGGCGACCAGGTCCGCCAGGTCCCCATCCACCCGCCGCTGCGCGCCGCGTTCACCGGCTGGCTCAGCGAACGCGCGGACTGGCCCGGCGCCGAGGGCCCCGCACTGTTCCTCAACCAGCAGGGCGGCCGGCTGTCCACCGCCGGCGCCCACACCATCATCACCACCATCGCCGCAGCCGCCGGCCTCGATGAGAAGACCACCGCCCACGTCCTACGCCACACCTTCGCCACCAGCCTCGTCCGCGGCGGCACCGACCTCGTCACCGTCGCCGAACTCCTCGGCCACACCCGCCTCGAAACCGTCCGGATCTACACCCAACCCACCGAAGACGACAAGATCCGCGCCCTCGACCACCTCATCACCGATGAGTAACACTCCGCCGCATGATCGCCATGGCGGCTTCCGGCCGTATTCCGGTCGCCCCCGACGTGCGCCCGTCAACCCCGTCACAAATCATCTGGACGATGGGCCCGGCGGCGCCTCGGCCGGGCGCGGCGGCTGGTCCGGGCGGAGCTCACCGGTGCCGGGGGCGGTGGGCGGGTAGGTTGATCGTATGCGCTGGTTGCTCATCGATCTTGGTCTGGTTCTGCTGACGTTCGTTCTGCTCGCCACGTTGGCGTGGCGGCTGTGGGGGAAGGTCGGGCAGGTCAACCAGGAGGCCGCCGAGCTGCGCGGCCGGCTGTCCACACTCACCGAGGAGACCGCCGCGCTCGCGGCCCGGCTGGACGCCGTCGAGGTGACCGCGCGGCTGAACGAACGGATCCCGGCCTGACACCCACCGGAATCCCGACGTTACGGGCGGTACTCCAGCCCTGCTGGCGAGGGTTCGGCGTCTCCGCCGGAGTTCTTCTCGGCGCTGTCGGCCACCATGACGAGTACCGGTGACGAGTAACCGGTGACGGGCACATCGGCACCGCCTCGGCGGAAGYGCTCACGGCCCGCTGGCAGCGGTCTCTAGAATGGTGTTGGCAACGTCCGGGAATGGCGCGTCGCCCGGTTCAACGCCGTGTTCCACACCGGCCGGGTGGCCCGACGGTCGCACCAGGTTGATGCGCGCCAGACCGCGGCCGGTACCGTGGCGTCGTACGGCGTTCCAGCAGGTGAGGGCGGCTCCGCCGGCGGCATCGGGTGCCACGTCGTGGCCTGAGGCGTCGCCCGCCTGTCATGYGGTGTACATGTGACCGCCGTCTGACGGGGCAAGGCTGGCCGACGTAGCATCAAACACGCCCCGGTCGACGGGCCGGGCACCGGAGCAAAGGACGCATGCCATGCCCAACCTCGGTACCCCCGAGCTTCTGATTATTGCGTTCGTCGTCATCCTGCTGTTCGGTTCCAGGAAGCTGCCCGACGCCGCGCGTTCGCTCGGGCGCTCACTGCGGATCTTCAAGGCGGAGACCAAGGGGCTCAGCCAGGACGAGCAGGCCCAGGCCGCCGCTCCCTCGGCCGCCGTGCCGCAGCCGCAGCCCCAGCAGCCCCAGGCGCAGCCGGCACYGCGGCCCATCGAGGCCGGCCAGCCGTCCGTCGCCTCGCAGCCGGCGTCGAGCGGCGTCAACGGCGTCGCGGGCGACAGCACCCGGGGCTGACCGGGTCGAAGACCATCAACCGCCTTTCCCACGAGCAGGAGTAGCCGGTCCGTGCCCGCGTTTCCCACGCCACGGCGGATAGCGCAGGCGATGCAGTTCCGCCGTACCAGGACGGTCGAGGACAGCCGGATGTCGCTCACCGAGCACCTGCGGGAGCTGCGTGACCGGCTGGTGAAAGCACTCGTCGCGCTCGCCGTCGCCGCGGCGGTCTGTTTCTACTTCGAGCCGCACATCTTCAACTTCCTCAAGGAGCCCTACTGCTCCCTGCCCGCGGACGTCCGCTCCGGTGTCGACGGGCAGTGTCAGCTGGCATTCTTCGGCATCCTCGACGCCTTCATGATCCGGCTGAAGATCTCGATGATCGCAGGGGCGGTCTTCTCCTCGCCCGTCTGGCTCTACCAGCTCTGGTCGTTCATCACGCCGGGCCTGCACCGGCACGAACGCCGCTGGTCACTGACGTTCGTCGGCTGTTCGCTGGTCCTGTTCACCCTCGGCGCCTTCTTCGCCTACCTGACCCTGAGCACGGGGCTGGAGCTCCTGCTCGGATTCAGCGGGGACGGGCTCGTCAGCGTCCTCGACGTCAACAAGTACCTCAGCTACGTCATCGCCATGCTGCTCGTGTTCGGGCTGTCCTTCGAGATCCCGCTGCTGGTGGCGATGCTCAACCTGGCGGGCGTGGTCAGTACCGCCAAACTGCGCTCGTGGCGGCRCGCCGAGATCTTCCTCGTCTTCGTCTTCGCCGCGATCGTGACACCGAGCCAGGACCCGTTCACCATGATCGCCCTCGGCCTGCCGATGGTCGTGCTGTACGAGGTCGCCCTCGTGATCGGATGGGCYAACGACAGGCGCAAGGCCCGCCACGGCGACACCTCGCCCTACGCCGGCCTCGACGACGACGAGGCGTCACCGCTGGACCTCGACCTGCCGCATCCGGTGGCGGGAGAACCAGCAAGGCCCACGGCGTCCGCCGACCCGGTGGGTACCGCCGTCGGCGCGACCGGCGCTCCGGGCTCCTCGCCGAACGCCACCCACATCGACATCACCTGACATCGCCTGGCATCTCTGATATCACTTAGCGTAACTTAATGCCGTCCGGCATCGCCTGACGGCACCTGACGGCATCACCCGACATGATCATTCAGTCCATCCGAGCGGGCGTCCAGCTCGGTCCGCCGGCCATGTCAAAGCCGACCAGGCTCGGTGAACATCCGCCCGGCAACGGCCCGGCGGCGTGGGCGTAGGCTGACGAAGTGTCCACCGCGCCGGCGGGCCCGCCGTCCGGGCCCGGGGCTTTTCCCGCGGCCATACCCACGGCTCTGACCGACTTCATGGGCGGTTATCCCTTCGGTCTCGACCCCTTCCAGATCGAGGCGTGCACCGCGCTCGACGCCGGTGAGGGCGTCCTGGTCGCGGCGCCCACCGGGGCCGGTAAGACGGTCGTCGGCGAGTTCGCCGCCCATCTCGCGCTCGCCCGCGGGCAGCGCTGCTTCTACACGACCCCGATCAAGGCGCTGTCGAACCAGAAGTACACCGATCTCGTCGCCCGCCACGGCGCTGACGCGGTCGGCCTGCTCACCGGCGACACCACCCGCAACCCGGACGCGCCGGTGATCGTCATGACCACCGAGGTCCTGCGCAACATGCTCTACGCGCAGCCCGCCGGGCGGGAACGGCTCGACCTGCTCGCCTTCGTCGTCATGGACGAGGTGCACTACCTCGCCGACCGGCAGCGCGGAGCCGTCTGGGAAGAGGTGATCATTCACCTGCCGGCGTATGTCCAGCTGGTGTCGCTGTCGGCGACGGTGAGCAACGCGGAGGAGTTCGCGGAATGGCTGATCACCGTCCGCGGCCACACCCGGGTCGTCGTCTCCGAGCACCGCCCGGTGCCGCTGTGGCAGCACGTGCTGGCCGACCGGCAGCTGCACGACCTGTTCGTCGCCGGCCCGCTCGCCCCCGACGGCGCCCCGCACACCCAGCGGGACGCGGCGACCCCCGAGACGCCCGCCGCCGCGCGTCCCCGGATCAACCCGGATCTGATCCGCCTGTCCCGGCAGGACAGCCGCCGCCCACCGCGGCCGCGTGGCCGGGGCGGGGCCGTCGCCGCACCGCGCGAGCGGCCCTGGGTGCCCAGCCGGCCCGAGGTCGTCCGCCATCTCGACCGCGCCGGGCTGCTCCCGGCGATCACCTTCGTGTTCAGCCGGGCGGGCTGTGAGGCCGCGGTGCTCGCCTGCGTGCGCGCCGGCCTGCGGCTGACCACGACGGAGGAGCGGCAGACCATCCGCGAGCACGTACGCGCCCGTACCGCGAGCATCCCCGCGGACGACCTGCGCGTACTCGGCTACTGGGAGTGGCTGGACGGTCTTGAGTGCGGCATCGCCGCGCACCACGCCGGGATGCTGCCCACGTTCAAGGAAGTGGTCGAGGAGCTGTTCGTCCGCGGCCTCGTGCGTGCCGTGTTCGCCACCGAGACCCTGGCACTCGGCATCAACATGCCGGCGCGCACGGTCGTCCTGGAGCGGCTGAACAAGTTCAACGGCGAGACCCGCGCCGACATCACCCCGGGTGAGTACACCCAGTTCACCGGGCGGGCCGGGCGGCGCGGCATCGACATCGAGGGGCACGCGGTCGTGCTGTGGCAGCCCGGTCTCGACCCGGTGGCCCTGGCGGGGCTGGCGTCGGCCCGCACCTATCCGCTCCGATCGTCGTTCCGGCCGTCGTACAACATGGCGGTCAATCTCGTCGGGCGACTCGGGCGGACCGAGGCCCGGAGTGTTCTTGAGTCGTCCTTCGCACAGTTCCAGGYCGACCGCGCGGTCGTCGGCCTGGCCCGGCAGGTCCGCCGCAACAACGGCGCGCTCGCCGAGCTGGCCGCCGAGCTGACCTGCGAGCAGGGCCCGGTCAGCGAGTACGCGCGCCTGCGCGAGGAGATCCGCGCCCGCGAGGCGGAGCTGTCCCGGGAGGGCGCCAACCGTCGCCGCGCCGAAGCGCTCGAGGCGCTGTCCCGGCTACGGGTCGGGGATGTCGTGCGCGTCCCGGCCGGCCGGCGCAGCGGCCTGGCAGTCGTGCTCGACCCCGGGGTGAACGGCTACGGCGACGACGGTCCGCGCCCGGTCGTCCTGACGGTGGACAGGCAGGTCCGCCGGCTGTCCACGGTCGACTTCCCGGTGGCCGTCGAGGCGCTGGGCCGCGTGCGGGTGCCGCGGACGTTCAACCCGCGCTCACCGCAGTCGCGCCGTGACCTGGCATCGTCGCTGCGTCAGATCGACGTCCCGCCCGAGCAGGGGCGGCGGGCCCGCGCCCGGGCCGCCGCCGCGGACGACGCCGAACTCGCCCGGCTGCGCCGCGTGCTGCGCGCCCATCCCGTGCACGGCTGCCCGGACCGGGACGCGCACCTGCGCGTCATGGACCGCCACGCGAAGCTGCGCCGGGAGACCGACACCCTGCAGCGACGCATCGAGAACCGCACGAACACCGTCGCGAAGATCTTCGACCGGGTGTGCGCGGCCCTGGAAACGTTGGACTACCTGCGAGGTGACACCGTCACCGACGTCGGCGCCCTGCTCAGCCGCGTCTACACCGAGCAGGACCTGCTCGTCGCCGAATGCCTGCGCGACGGCGTGTGGGAGGGGCTGTCACCGGCCGCGCTCGCCGCGGCGGTCTCCACGCTCGTCTACGAGCCCCGCGGCGAGGAGACGGCGGCGACGAAGACACCCGGCGACCCCGGGCTGCGGGACGCGCTTACGGCCACGGCCCGCATCGCAGGCCGGCTGCGCGACGTCGAGGCCGCCCACGGGCTGGACTTCCTGCGCCCGCCCGAGCCCGGGTTCGCCTGGGTGGCGTTCGGCTGGGCGTCCGGACAGTCACTGGAGAAGGTCCTGACCGACTCCGGTCTGGACCTCACCGCCGGTGACTTCGTCCGCTGGATGCGTCAGCTCATCGACCTGCTCGACCAGATCGTCCAGGTCGCCCCGGAGGGTTCGACCGTGCGGGGTACCGCCCGAGCGGGGCTCGACGCCGTCCGCCGCGGCGTCGTCGCCTACGCCATGTCGATATAACTTCCCGCGGCGGGGCGGAATCCCCGTCGTCGCTTTCAGGAACCAGCCGCACACGCCGCTTTCAGACGCCGTTTTCACGTGTCATTTCACATGTCATTTTTCATGTTTCATTTCATGTGTCACCGAAGCGGACCGGGAGCTCGAGGAGACCGCGGAAGGACGACGCCGCGGGCAGCCACCGAAGGTTCTCCGGCGCCACCTCGAGCGCCAGGTTGGGCAACCTGCGCAACAGTGTGCCGAGGGCGGTCCGCGCCTCCATCCGGGCCAGCGACACACCCAGACAGTAGTGGACGCCGTACCCGAAGGCCATGTGCGGATTGTCCGTCCGGTCGACGTGCAGACCGTCGGGGTCGGTGAAATGCGCCGGGTCATGGTTCGCCGCGTTGAGGACGACGGTGACGATCGAGCCCTTCGGAATACGCACCCCGCTGTACTCGACATCCTCCGTCGCCAGCCGGAAGCTCGCCACCGGGACCGATCCGTTGAACCGGAGAAGCTCCTCGATCGCGCCCGGCAGGAGGTCCGGGTTCCTCGTCACCAGGTCGAGCTGGTCCGGGTTCGTCAGCAGCGCGGTGACCGCGTTCCCGATGAAGTCGGCCGTTGTCTGGTGGCCGGCGAACAACAGCAGGAAGGCGGTCGAAACCAGCTCCTCCTCGGAGAGTTTCCCGCCGCCGTCACGGGCCGCGATCAACGCGCTGATCAGGTCGTCGCCGGGCCGGTCGCGCTTGTTCCCGACCAGCTTGGTCAGATAGGCGTACAGATTCTGCTGCGCCTCCTGGATGGCGGCCCGGTCCTCCTCGTTGCTGCGCCCGGCCGTGCCCTGGGTGCGGATGACCTGCGTGCCGCTGAAGAACTGCTCACGGTCCTCGACCGGGACGCCGAGCAGCTCACAGATGACGTTCATCGGCAGCGGCAGGGCGAACTCGCTGATCAGCTCGGCCCGGCCGGCGGGCACGATCGGGTCCAGCAGGTCGTCCACGACCTGTTGGACGCGCGGGGCCAGCGCATCGATACGGCGCGGGGTGAACGCCTGGGAGACCAGGCGGCGCAGCCGGCTGTGTTCCGGCGGGTCCGCGTTGAGCATGTTCCGGTTCAACGCGACCGACTTCTCCCCGAAGACCTGCAGGTAGAGATCCCCGGCCCGGTCGATGTCCTTGCTCAGCCGCGGATCGGAGAGCACTGCCCTCGCGTCGGCGTACCGGGTGACCATCCAGGTCTCGAACCTGGGCGTCCGCACCCGGCAGACCGGCGCGTTCTCCCGCAGCCGGGCGTACGTCGGATACGGGTCGAGACGGAACTCCGGGGTGAAAAGCTCGGCCGCGGGAACCGCCTGCGTGACTTCACTCATACTGGATTCCTTCTGCTGGATGCTTCCACCCGTGAAATCGAGGGCGAAAACGGCTGCTGTCACGACCGTTCAGTCCCTCGGTCGCGTGATTCGGCCGTGTTCGACGCACGCGCGCACGTCACAGCATCGACAGTATGAGACCGGAGCCGCCTGCGCCCGTCGACGATGAGCGCGACGAAAATAACGGTGAAAACTATTTMTCAACCGTCAGAGCGGAATCAGGCGGACGCCGGGGCCGCATAGTCGGGCCATGTCATCCAGATCGGATGTGATCATGGCTACTGGCCCTCGCTGACGCAGCGCCATTTCTGCGACCATGGCGTCGATGGCGTACTTGTGCCCATGTAGATTCGCGGCCCGCAGCAGTGCCGACGCGGCTCGTGCGGCATCCCTGGTGAGGGATTCCACCTGGACGCGAGAGAGGATCCAGGTCATGCGCGCCGCGTCTGTCTTGGGGTGTGTCGCTTCGATGATGGTTGCGGCGCAGGTCCTGACCCTCCATTCCATGCGCTGTGCCTCGTCCAGGACGACCATGACCCTTCGCCGCCCCTCGACGAAGCCGGACAGTCCCGCGCAGTCAAGAACAAGGGTCCCCTGTGTAGCTGAGACTTTCACGCAGCGTCGTGCTCCTGCGCAACCGTGCCGGTGAGYGCTTCATGCGCCCAGGCCCGCTCGTCGTCCGTGAACGCGCCGTGCTCTTCCTGGTAGACACGGATGTCCTCGGCGAGGAGTTCGCGGCGAATACGGTCCTCGATCATCTTTGCGACGAAGCCGGAGAACTCGCGTTTACCGATCAGCTCACGTACGGCGTCAGCGGTCCCCTGAGGAAGGGACAGGCTCAACCGAGTAGAAGGGCCTTCACCCAGCGGGTATTCATGGATACTCATATGGGTACTGTAACATTTCTGCTGTTACGACAGCGGCGTCGTCACGTCCGATCGGTTCACCGGGCCGGGCGCATACACCGGCATCCGGACGAAGGTGGGCTGTATGTCGACCTCGCAGCGCAGGCTGTTCGCGATGTAGCACTCCTGGTGGGCCAGCTCCACCAGGCGGTGCAGCCGCTCGAGCGGGACGTCCCCGGCAACCACGATCCGTGGCCGCAGCAGGATGCGGCTCAGRCCCGTCCGCCGCCCGTGCGGCATGACCGCCTCCGCGTCGTCGGAGTAGTCACGGACGTCCACCCGCGCCCGGGCCGCCACCGCCAGGAAGGACAGCAGCTGGCAGGACGCCGCCGCGAGCAGCAGGAGCTGTTCGGGGTTGGGATGCTCGGGTGAGCCGCGGAAGGCGGGGTCCGCGCTGAGCGGGACGCCCGCGGGCGCGGGCGGGCATTCGCCGTGATGCCCCCGGTCGTACCCCTCGTAGCCGGCGGCCGTCGAGCCCTCCCAGCGGCAGCGGGCCTGGTAGCGGTGCTGCCCGTGCGGATCCACCCGACCTCCCGACAAGAGGGGAAAGACCTCCGCCGCCACCTGGCGGGCGCGGCCCGGACCACCCGCCCTTCCGTGCCGTGCCAGGTGGTGTCCGTGCCAGGTGGCGCGGCCTGAGACCGCCAGTGTGTCAGTTCCGCCTGATGGGCGGAGCACGCTCCGACGGCCACGGCGATGACGGGACCCGGCCGGCCGCACGGCCGGCGTGTCGCTCATCGACGAAGGCTGGTGATCTCTCGGCTGTCGTCAGGCGGTTGCCGGAGCCGGCGCGGCCCGCCAGCCGGCGGCGCCCACGGGTGCCGCGCCCAGCGGCGGCTCGCCGTCCGCGATCCGTTGCCGGTCGCGTCGGGCGACCTCCTGGCGCAGCAGCGGGATGAGTTCACGGCCGATCGCGACGGTGTCGTCGTAGACGTCGAAGCCGGTGAGCAGCAGCGTGCTGACTCCGATGTCGATGTACTCCAGCAGCGCCTCGACGATCGTGTCCGGCGTGCCGACCAGTGTGATCTTGTTGCCACCGTAGCCGGTCGCGGCGGCCAGCGCTGTCCACAGCACCTTGCCGTGGCGCTCGCCGCGCCGAGYCGCCTCCAGTTGGCGTTGGAAGCTGACCGGGGGCGCCTCCTTCGGCTGTCCGTCGAGCTCCTTGGGCCCTCCGAAGCGCGCCAGCCGTTGCCTGACGGTGAGCAGGATCCGCTCCGCCTGCTCCCACGCGAGCTTCTCGGTCGCACCGATGATCACACGGAACGACACGCTGATGCGCGGGCTCTGGCTGCGGCCGGCGGCGTCGGCAGCCGCCCGCACGTTTTGGATCTCCTCGGCGATCTGGTCAAGCGGCTGGCCGAAGAACGCGTAGACGTCGGTCTCGGCGCCACCGACCCGGTACGCGTCCGGTGAGGAGCCGGTGAAGAAGATCGGGATGCGTGGCCGCTGGTACGTCGGCGCCGGCTCGCCGCCGCGTATGCGGTAGAAGCGGCCGTCATGGTCGAAGGGCCGCTCGGCGGTCCACGCTTGTTTGAGGACCCGCAGGTACTCGCCGCTGCGGTCGTAGCGGCTGGGCTTGTCGAGGAAGTCCCCGTCGCGGCGCTGTTCGGCCTCGATACCGCCGGAGATGGTGTGCAGCGCGATACGCCCGCCGGTGATCTCGTCGAGCGTCGCGAACTGCCGCGCGGTAACGGTCGGCTGGGTGAAGCCGGGCCGATGGGCGATCAGGAAGCCGAGCCGTTCGGTGTGGGCGGCCGCGTAGGTGGTCACGTAGAGCGGGTCGGGTATCACCGAGGTCAGTGTGACGAGGACGCGATCGTAGTCGGCCTTCTCGGTGGCGCGGACGAGGCGGCGCAGGAAGGCGCGGTCGATCGGCGGGCCGCCCGGGTGTATCTCCGTTGCCTGGTTGGTAAGCAGCGGGCCGATGATCTCAATAGGCATGATGGTCGGGAGCTCCCAGGTCGTGACGGACGGTCAGGCAACGGCGCGCTGGATGTTGGAGGCGTCCGCCAGCGCGCGCGTGTAGGGGTGGCGTGCTTCGCCTGCCAGCAGGCCGGCGGTGGTGATCTGTTCGACGATCCGCCCGTCGCGGAAGACGGCAAGGCGCTCGCAGAGCTCGCAGACGACGGCGATGTCGTGGCTGACGAACAGCAGGGAGAGCCCGGTCCGCTCGCGCAGCGAGCGCAGGAGCGCGACGATCTCCGCCTGGGTCCTGACGTCAAGACCGCTGGTGGGCTCGTCGGCGATCAGCAGATCCGGCTCGCAGCTGATCGCGAGCGCGAGCATGACGCGCTGCTGCATGCCGCCGGAGAGCTGGGTGGGGATCTGGCCGTAGACGCGTTCGGGATCGCGTAGCTCGACAGCGCGCAGCAGCTCGAGCGCGCGGCGACGCGCGGCGGGCCGTGAGTGGCCGCCCCTGACGCGCAGCACCTCGGTCAGTTGGCGGCCGACGCTCAGGGACGGGTTGAGGTAGGCCGCCGGGTCCTGGAAGACGGCTCCGATGCGCGTGCCGTACAGCGCGCGCCAGTCACGCGCCGTGTAGGTGGTCAGATCGTTGTGGTCGAGCACGAGGCGGCCGCCCCCGATCGTGCAGCCGGGTGGCAGCGCGCCGAGCAGCGCGCGGCAGGTCAGGGTCTTGCCGCTGCCCGATTCGCCCACGAGTCCGAGCGCCTCGCCGCTGCCCAGCGTGAGGTCCACACCGTGGACCGCCTCCCGTGGCCCGTCGGCGCCGGGGACCGTGATGCGCAGGCCGGTGACGGTCAGCAGCGAGGGAGCGGCCGGCCGCCGCGTGGTGATCTCCTGCGGCCGGACGGGCCCGCGGCCGGGGGACGGGCCGTCCGCCGCCACGCGCTCGGTGTGAGGCGCGAGCGGTTGGGCTGGCACGATCCGCGCGGGGTCCTCAGCCGCGGAAGCGGGCAATGCGCCGTCCCGGTCGTCGAAGCTGTCGGCCGCGACTGCTCCGGCTGCTCCGGCTGCTCCGGCTGTTTCGGCTGTTTCGGCTGTTTCGGCTGTTTCGGCTGTTTCGGCTGTTTCGGCTGTTTCGGCTGTTTCGGCTGCTCCATCGGTGTTGCCGGCCTCGCCGGGGCGGTGCGCGTGGCGCGCGAGGCCGTCGGTCAGCCCGTCGGCCAGCGCGCTGAGCGCCCAGACCGTCAGGCCGATCGTCAGCCCGGGCCAGACCGGCGCGAGCGGGTCGTCGGCAAGGTGCTCGACACTGTCGGCGAGCATCCCGCCCCAGGTCGGGTCGGGAGCCTGGACGCCCAGGCCGAGGAAGCCGAGGCTGGCGATGGCCAGAACGGCGAAGCCGGCGGAGGTGGTGGCCGCCACGGTGAGCGTCGGCAGCACCTTGCGGGCGATGTGGCGGCGCAGGATCCAGCCGCGCGAGGCGCCGGCGAGCAGCGCGGCCTCGACGTACTGCTCGCCGGCGAAGCCGAGCGTCTCCGCGCGCATGACGCGGAAGAAGCGCGGGGCGAGCAGCACACCGATCGCGATCACTACGCCCAGCTCACCGTCGGTGAACAGGCCCGCGACCGCGATCGCGAAGACGATCGGAGGAAGCGTCATCAGGGCGTCGGTGAGGCGCAGCAGCCCGAACTGCGCGCCACGTCCGGCAAAGGGGGAGAGGATCCCCGGCAGCGCGCCGAGCGCGAGGCCGACCCCGACCATCGCGAGCGCGTCGCGTATCGACGGCGCCGTGCCGGCGAGCAGGCGGCTGAGCACGTCACGGCCGAGGTAGTCGGTGCCCAGCGGATACCCACCGGTGCCCGGCGGCGCGAACAGCTTCGCCTGCTGCGCGCGCGGGTCGTGCGGGGCCAGCGTTTCGCCGAGCACCGTGACGGCCGCGAGCACGATGAGTATCGCCCCCGCGACGCGGGCGGGCACGGCGGCGAACACACGCGCGGCCGTTGCCGTCGCCGTCATCGCGTGCCCCGCGTCGCGGGCCGCAGCCAGCCGAGGAACGCGTCGACGGCGAGGTTGCACGACAGGACGAGGACGATCGAGACGACGAGAACCCCCTGGATGACGGGAATGTCATGGCTTTGCGCGCCGCTGAGCGCGTACTGCCCCAGGCCGGGCAGCCCGAAGATCGCCTCGGCGATGACCGCCCCGCCGAGCAGCGTCGGGATCGCCAGCCCGAGCGTTGCGATGGCCGGGGCGGCGGCGTTGCGCAGGATGTGCCCGAACAGGATCCGCGGCGTGGACAGGCCGCGGACCCGCGCGCCCAGGACGTAGTGCGCACCGAACGCGGCAAGCAGCGAGGTGCGCAGCTGGCGGGCGACCTGGGCGGCCACGGCCAGGCCGAGCGAGCCGCCGGGCAGCAGCACGTGCAGCAGCCACTGGCCTGGATCCTCGGTCAGCGGCACGTAGCCGCCGGAGGGCAGCCAGCCGAGCGTCAGCGAGAAGAGCGAGACGAACATGATCGCCAGCCAGAACTCGGGGATCGTGGTCGCCGCCGCCGCCAGCACGGTGATCGCCCGGTCGGTGATGCCGCCCTGGCGGAGCGCGGCAAGAATGCCCGCGGCGAAGCCCGCGAGAACCGCGACGACGACCGCCACCAGGGTGATAGAGGCATCGACCGGCAGCCGTTCGCCGATGCTCTTCGTCACCGACAGGCCGCTGAAGTACGACTTCCCGAGATCGCCCCGCACCGCATGGCCCAACCAGGAGAGGTACTGCTCGGGAAAGGACCTGTCCAGGCCCCAGGAGGCGTTGAGCCGTGTTACCTCCTCGGGCGTGGCACGATCGCCCAGCTTCTGGGCGGCAGGGTTACCGCTGGCCAGGTACGTCATGAGGAAGACGAGGAACGTGCTGATCAGCGCCACCGGCAGCGCGCCGAGCAGGAGTGTGCGGGCCCAGCGCCGGGCCCGCACACCCGCGACGTGTCGTCGCCGCGTCTGCCGTCCACGGCCCGTGTCGGCCGTGGACGGCGTCGTCGTTGTTGTCGTCGTTGTCATCGAGAGCGCCGGTGCGGCCTCAGCTCGCGAGCCGCACGCCCTCCAGACGGGTGAAGACGACGTAGGGCCGCAGACCGCTGACGTTCGCGGTGTGGGCCAGGACCGTCGGACGGGTGAACAGATAGGTGATCGCGCTCTCGCGCGCGGCCAGCGCCGTCGCCGCCTGCAGCGCCCCGGGGTACTGCGGGCTGTCGAGCGGATAGCTGGCCGCCTCGGCGAGCAACTGCGTGAGCCGGGGGCTCGCCTTGTGGCCGACGTTGAGCTGGCCGTCCTTGCTGTACTGCTGGACGAGCAGCTGCAGGGGCGACTCACGGCCGAGTTGGACGGCGGGTGTGAACGGAAGCTCGTGTTTGATGACCACGCGGTCGGCGAACTGCGTCACCGGCAGCACCTGCAGCTCGGCCCTGATGCCGACGGCGGCGAGCTGGGCCTGAAGCTGCTCGGTCAGGCCCTTGTAGCCGATGAGGTCGACGTAGGTGATCGGCGGCAGCGTGATGCCGTTGGGGTAGCCCGCCTGCGCCAGCAGGCTCCTAGCCTTCGCTGGATCGTAAGGATAGAGGTTGGCCACCTCCTCGCTGTAGCCGACGGTGCCCTTGGGGAAGGRCTGGAAGGTGGGCTCGCCGATGCCTCCGCTCTGCGCGGCGATCAGCGCTCTGCGGTCGATCGCGGTGTTGATCGCCTCGATCAGGGTGTGGTTGTCGAACGGCGGGATCGAGTCGTTGATCAGAAGCGAGCTCGCCGCCAGGCTCGGGAACTGCGTGACCTTCAGCCCCGCGCGCTCCACGGCCTTGACTCCGCCACCGGTGATGTTGGCCAGGTCGAGCTCGCCGCTCTGCAGACCGGCCAGGATCACCTGCGCGTCGGTGAGGTACTTCAGCTCCACGCCGGCGAGATGGATGTTCGCCGCGTTCCAGTAGTCGGGGTTGCGCACCAGTGACGACGATCCGTCGGGCACGAACTTCGTCAGCCGGAACGCCCCGGAGCCGACCGGCGTGGTCGCCAGCCGGGCGATGTCGCCCGCCAGCGCCGTCGGGCTGACGATCATTCCGGCCTTGCCGCCGAGGACCAGCACGAGCTGGTAGTCCGGGCGGGTGAGCTGCAGCCGCACGGTCAACGGGTCGACGACGTCGACCGACGCGATGCCCGTCAGCAGCGGCACCAGCACGGAGTCCTTCTGCGTCTTCCCGCGTTCCAGGTTCACCTTCACGGCCTGCGCGTCGAACGCCGCGCCGTCGGTGAAGGTGACGTGGTCACGCAACTTCAGCGTGAGCGTGCGGCCGTCCTCGGAGTAGTTCCAGGCGGTGGCCAGGCCCGGCGTGGGCTGGCCCTGCTCGTCGAGCCGGATCAGGGAGTCGTAGACGAGGCCCAGGATCGGGGTCTCGATCGCCGCCCCCGACGTCACCGGATCCCAGCCGAGGTTGGCATACACCGCCCAGCGCAGCGTCCCCCCGACGGCGGGACCGTTTGCGGGGGTGCCGGTGGTGTCGTCGTCGCCCGAGCCGCAGCCGGCGCCGGTGGCCGCGAGCGCCAGGCCGAGCAGGATGACCAGGGCGACGCGGCGCCACGAACGAACCGCGGCGCTCATGCCCCGGCTCCGTGGGTCACGCGCTCGCCCGCGCCCGCGCCGGCGTGCTCGCGTACCTGGGTGATCAGGTCGCGTACGCGCTGGTCGAGCTCGTAGCCGTCGAGTACCAGCGCGCTCGCGCCGGCGTCGACATGATCGAGCAGGGTCTGGACGTTCGTGTCGGGTGTCACCGTGACGGTCACGCCGGTCGCGGTGTGCCGATGCCCCTCTGTCACACCGGTCACACCGGTCGCATCGTGACCGTGCTCGACGGCCGGATGTGTGTCAGCGCTCCCGGCACCCGCGTGCCGGGGCGGCGCGGGCAGCAGATGGACGTCGGCTTCCTGCTCGGCGAGCTGGGCGACGTCCGCCCCCGACCCGCCGATGTAGAGCGGGATGTGATGACGCAGCGGGGAGATGTGGTTGACGTAGTGCTGGACGCGATAGAAGCGTCCGTCGACGTCGACGGGCTCATGTGCCGCCCAGGCCTGCTTGAGGAGCTGGAGGTACTCGCGGTCGCGGGCGAGCGCGTCCTGTTCGGGCACGAAGTCGCCGTCACGACGTCGTTCGTGCTCTGATGTGCCGACGAGCGCGAGAACCGCGACGCGCCCGTCGCTGAACCGGTCGAGCGTGGACAGGGCGCGCGCGGCCACCGTCGGCTGTGTCAGGCCTGGCTGGTGCGCGATCAGCAGGCCGAGCCGCTCGGTCTGCAACGCCGCGTAGGCGGCGACCTGGTGACTGTCCGGCACCGACGGGCCGGTCGGCACCAGCACACGGTCGAAACCGGCGTCCTCATGGGCGTGGGCAAGGCGTCGCACCGCGTCAGGCTGCGCGCGGGGGCGATCGCCGCCAGCCGCGGAGTGGTCCTGGATGGACAACACTCCGATCAGCTCAACGGGCATCGTGGGATCTCTCGGTCGGGGTGACAGGGGTGAGTGCGGCGCGACCGGCCGCGGTGAGAACGGAATCGGTCTGAGGCGTGTGCACCGGGCCGCACAGCGCGTCACGGTGGTGACGTTGTAACGGGTGGTGGCGGGCCAGGCCGGCGTCACCGACGGCATCGAGCGCACGGTCGGTCGCTGCCAGCACCGCGCGCGTGACGACGGCCTTGACCAGAGTGGCCCGGGCGGACGCGCGCTCGGCCTCGGTGCCGCCGTGCTCGCCCGCGGCGGCCAGCTCGCGTGTCAGTGTCTCGGCGATCAGCAGCTCCGCCTCGATCTCGCCGACGATGGCCTGCACCCGCGGCAGCGTCGCCAACGAGACGCCGAGACTGGCCGGCACGTGCTCGCGCAGGTATGTCGTCAGCGCCGTGCGGGTGGCACGACCGACGCCCACGTAGATCGCCGCCAGCAGCGCCACGCCCCACACGACGAACGTGCCGCTGCGAAACGGCTGCTCACGGTCGGCCGGAGCGAGCCCGACGACACGATGCGGTGGGACCACGACGTCGTGCAGGATGACGTCGTGGCTGGCGGTGGCGCGCAGGCCGACGTGGTCCCAGGTCTCGCGGATCTCGATCCCGGGCGTGTCGGCGCGCACGAAGAACGCCCCGGTGAGCGGCCCGCTCTCGCCCTGCGCCGACGCCCAGACGACGAGCCAGCGCAGCCCGACACTGCCGGTGCAGAACGTCTTGTGGMCCGACAGGCGCCAGGCCGGCGTGCCGTCGGCGCCTGTGACACGGACGGCCGTGGTCGCGGGCCGGCCACCGCGCGCCGCGGAGCCCAGGTCCGGCTCGACGGACAGCGCGTTGATCAGAGCTGGCCCGGCGAGCGTCTCGGCGACGATCTCGTCGCGCAGCTCGTCCGGCCACACGTCGACCGGCTCCGACACGAGCTGCAACTGCAGCAGGTGCATGACCCACACCAACGCCGTGGACGGGTCGACGGCACCGATCCGCGCCACCGCCTCGGTGACCGTGGGCAGCGTGGCCCCGGAGCCGCCGAGCCGCGATGCGAGCGTCAGGTTGCCAAGTCCCGCCCGCCACAGGGCCTCGACGCTGGCCGGGCGAAAGCGGCCGTCACGGTCGGCCGCTGCCGCCTCCGGGGCGATCACCTGCGCGACCGCGTCCGCGGCGGCCAGGATCGCCGCCGGATCATCACCTGCCAGCACCGGGACGGTCACGCCCGCCGCAGCCATGGGGAACCCTTCCTCCGGCACATGCCAGGCCGGTCCGCGATACGACCAGGTCGACACGACCGGGTGCTGTGACGGCGCCCTGAGAGGCGCCTCAATCTCGGCTGCGGTGTCCGGTCGGTGTCCGCGGGCCCGCGTTCGTCAGCGGGCGCACGGCACCGAGCCGATCGGCGGGCGTCGTCGTCCGGTTCCGCTCGCCGCTGAAGGTCCGCCCCCGTAACCGGRCGTGATATGGCTGGACAGCTGCGGCCCCGTCGTGGCCGGGCTCGGTTTCAATACTCACAGAACTCCGATGCTTACAGAGCTGTAATAATTATGGGAAGATCCGTCCGGCCAGGTCCGCAGAGTGCCGCCCCAGTTTTAATGATCATCGGCCGTCCGGACGACACACACTCTGACGTCGGCTTCTAAAGAGATTCTTGAGTCTGGACAGTCAGATCGCGGGTGATCCTCGCCAGTGCGGAACGAGCGGCCGAGCGTAGCCGTCACCGTCGAACAGCGAGATCCCGCGAGCCCGGACAGCGGTATTTGTAAAATTTACAAAACAGCAACCAATGGACGGCCGTGAATGGCGTCCACGCCGCCCGACCGACCCGCCGGCGTCCCGGCGCTTCACGGCGACGGTCATTCCGATGAGCGTCCGACGCCCTTGCTGGTTACTAAGTGTAACTAGTGAAGCTGGATGATCATAAAGTGATCTTGAAGATCAAGGCAGAACCAAGGGGAGGGGTGAGCTCGGGCAAGCGCAGGGACCCTTACCCGGAGGACAACCACTGTCAAACCAGCGACCCAACGCGCCCAGCGGTTGTTCCTCGGGCGGCCGGACGATCCGTTTGGTCGGATCAGTGGGCCAGATCGTCGAGGTGCTGGCGCAGGACGGCGCGGATGCCGGCTGGTGTGATGCCGGGCGGGTCGGCGATGCCCTGCACGGCCAGGCCGTCCAGGAGCGCGTGCAGCCGGGCCGTCTCCACCTCGGGATCCCGGCGGGTGGCGAGGCGGCCGAGGTCGCCGAGCTGGCGGACGACAGTCCGCACGACATGGCGGATCAGCCTGTCGATCTCGCGCCGCTGTTCGCGCAGGTCCGCTCCGAGGTGCGCGTTACCGACCATCGCGAGCCATGCCTCGGACTCGACCCGCCGGTTCGCGTCGAGGGGCAGCAACTGCTCGAGAATCCCCATGGGCGCGGCCGGCGTGACAGCGCCGCCGCGGGCTGCGTCGAGCGCGTCGAACCGCCGCCGGACCTGACCGACCGCCCACTCGACCGCGAATACGATCATGTCGCCGCTGGTGGCGAAGTAGTGCCGTAGCGCCCCGGGCGACCAGCCCGCCTCCCGCGCCACCGTCCGGACYGACACGGCGGGGAAGCCGTCGCGCAGCGCCACCCRCCACACCGCGCCGGCGAGCTCCTCACGGCGGGCCTCGTGATCGACAACCTTCGGCACGGACCCATAATGGCACGGCCGTGCTAAATTATTTTTATGACACGGCTGTATGAAAACGGTGCGTCTGCTTCGGCGGTCCCGGTGAGCGCCGCGGTGGGTCTACCTCCTCGTGGCGGCCGGGCTGAACGTCCTGCGACAGCTCGTGTGGCCGCTGCCGCGCTACCACCTGACACCTGACACCTGACCCGCACCGTGCGGCCGGTTCAGCGCACGCCTGACGGGATGGCCGCCGAGGGTGGGAGCCGAGGGTGGCGACTTGACCGGGAGTTGGGGGATCTGTTCTGCTCGTCATGCCCAGCCGATGCACCGGGCCCAGTCGATGGACGCATGATGGACGCGGAGGAAGCCGGTGGGAGTCTCCCCTGACATCGGCCGGTCGCCCCGGCGGCCCGGGCTCGGCGGCCGGCGCCCTGCGGGGGCCGGCCATGGCATCACAGCCCCGCACGCTGAGCACCCGGTCACGCTGAGCCGTCGCTCACACTAAGCCGTCGCTCACGCCGCGTATCCGATCACGCCGAGCTGCTGATCACGTCACATAGTCCATCATGCCGCCAGTCGGTACCGGCTGGCGTGGCCTCCTCCTCGTGTCAGGGAGAACTCCCGTGTCCGGATGGTTCCGTGCCGTCGGGCTGCTCGCCGGCGCCGCGCTCGACGCCGCCCTCGCCGACCCGGCGCGGGGGCACCCGGTGGCGGCCTTCGGGACCGTCGCCAACCACACCGAACGGCTGCTCTACCGCGACAGCCGGGCCGCCGGGCTGGCCTACACCTGCGCGCTCGCCGGCGGCACCGTCGCCGTCGGCGCCCTGGCGCGCTCCGGGGTGACCAGGGCCGGCCGTCGGCTCGGCTGCCCGCGGGCCGCCCCGGTGGCGCTGACCACGGCGGCGACGTGGACGGTGCTGGGCGGGGCATCCCTGCGCCGCCACGGCCGTCACCTCGGCGGCGAGCTCCTGCGCGACGACCTGATCGCCGCCCGTGGCCGCCTGCCGTCGCTGTGCGGCCGGGACCCGGCCGTCCTCGACCGCGCCGGGCTGTCCCGGGCGGGGGTGGAGTCGCTGGCCGAGAACACCTCGGACGCGGTCGTCGGGCCGCTGCTGTGGGGGGCGCTCGGCGGTGTCCCGGGGCTGCTCGGCTACCGGGCGGTCAACACCCTGGACGCGCTGGTCGGCTACCGCAGCACCCGGCACGCCCGCTTCGGCTGGGCCTCGGCCCGCCTGGACGATCTCGCGAACCTGCTGCCGTCCCGCGTCGCCGGACTGCTGGCCTGCGCGTGCGCGCCGATCGTCGGCGGCTCGGCCGTCGACGCCTTCTGGGTGATGCGCCGGGACGGCTGCAGCCATCCCAGCCCGAACGCCGGCCAGGTGGAGGCGGCGTTCGCCGGCGCGCTCGGGCTGCGCCTCGGCGGGACGCTGCGCTACCACCACGGGGTGGAGCACCGGCCGGTGATGGGCTATGGCCGGCCGGCCGTACCTGCCGACCTGGAACGGGCCGCGCTCCTCTCCGCCTCGGTCAGCGGCTGCGCGCTGGTGCTGTCCGCCGGCGTCGCCGTGGCCACGGCGGCGGCCCGGTCGGCGCTGGGCTCGGCACGGGGCTCCAGACACACTTCCGCGCGGGCCTCCACATGGGCCACCGCCCGGCCCCGCCGGCGAGGCCGGCGGTGAGCGGGGGAGCGCTGCTGGTCGCCGGGACGACGTCGGACGCGGGCAAGAGCGTGGTCACCGCCGGGCTGTGCCGCTGGCTCGCCCGCGAAGGCGTGCGGGTCGCGCCGTTCAAGGCGCAGAACATGGCGCTGAACTCGGTGGTGACCGCGGACGGCGCGGAGATCGGCCGCGCCCAGGCGATGCAGGCCGCCGCAGCCGGGGTCGAACCGGAGGCGGCGATGAACCCGGTGCTGCTCAAACCCGGAAGCGACCGGCACAGCCAGCTCGTCGTTCTCGGCCGGCCCGTCGCCGAGGTCGACGCGCTGGGCTACCGCCCGTACAAGGCGCGGCTGGCCGGCATCGTCACGGACTGCCTGGCCGACCTGCGCGGCCGATTCGACGCGGTGATCTGCGAGGGCGCCGGCTCGCCCGCGGAGATCAACCTGCGGGACACCGACATCGCGAACATGGGCCTGGCCCGGGCCGCGAACCTGCCGGTGCTCGTCGTCGGCGACATCGACCGCGGCGGGGTGTTCGCCGCACTGTTCGGCACCCTCGCGCTGCTCGACGCCGACGATCAGGCGCTGGTCGCCGGCTGGATCGTCAACAAGTTCCGCGGCGACCCCCGGCTGCTCGAGCCCGGGCTGCGCCAGCTCGAGCAGCTCACCGGCCGTCCAGTACACGGGGTGCTGCCGTGGCGCTCCGGGCTGTGGCTGGACGTCGAGGACTCCCTGGACCTCGCCTCCTATCCGGCCTACCCGGACGCCGGCGACGCCGACGACGCCGACACACACAACGCCGCCGATACCCGTGGCGCCGATACCCATGGTGGCGGTACTGGTGCCAACAGCCACACGGGGGACGTCCTGCGGGTGGCTGTGATCCGGCTGCCGCGGCTGTCCAACGTCACCGACATCGACGCGCTGCGGGCCGAGCCCGGGGTGCTGGTGGGCTTCGCGACCCGCCCCGACGATCTCACCGACGCCGATCTGGTGGTCGTTCCCGGGACCAGGGCGACCGTCGACGACCTCGGCTGGCTGCGCCGGCGCGGCCTGGACGCCGCCCTGCGCGCCCGGGCCGCGCGGGGCCGGCCGCTGCTGGGGATCTGCGGCGGCTACCAGATGCTCGGCCGGCGCATCGACGACCCGGTCGAATCCGGCGCCGGTACGGTCGACGGCCTCGGCCTGCTGCCGGTGACCACCGCCTTCGCCCCCGACAAGCTGCTCGGCCGCCGTACCGGAACCACCCCCGACGGTCTGACCGTGACCGGCTACGAGATCCGTCACGGCCGGCTCACCGTCCACGACGCCGGGCCGCTCGCGAGGCCCGCGGGTGGGCCGGTGAGGGGGAACGCCGGGGGGCCGGCCGTCGAACCGTTCGCCGCGGACGGGGTGCGCGCCGGCGCGGTCGCCGGCACGAGCTGGCACGGGCTGCTGGAGAACGACGAGTTCCGCCGGGAGTTCCTCGTCGACGTGGCGGCCCGCGCCGGACGCTCGTTCATCCCGGCCCGCACCTGTTTCGCCGACGTCCGCCGCCGCCGTCTGGACGTCCTCGGCGACCTGGTCGCGGACCATCTCGACACCGGGGCCGTCCGCCGGCTGCTCGAGGGCGGTCCCCCGGCCGGCCTGCCCTTCGTCCCGCCGGGGGCACCGGGGTGACAGCGGCCATCGCCTCCGGTCACCGGATGGTGCCGCGGGTGCCCGCTCACCGCCCGTCCGGAGAAATGGCGGCCGATGACCGTTGCGGTCGGGTCGACATGACCTGAGGAGACCGCGCTTCTTCCAGGCCGGGCCGCCGGCCGGCGATCGGCCGCCTCCTGATCTGTCGGTGATCCGTCGGTAGGGTCCCCGCCATCTGTTTCCCGTCACAGCGTCAAACGTTGTATACCGGTCTGGCCGGGAACAAGCAGGATCCGCGGGGGCGGTCAGGCCTGTCCGGGTAATGGCCATCCGGGTGGACGAAAGGCTCGGAACAGGCTCTCAAGGGGGTACTGAGCTTGTCGAACGACCCGTGGTGGCGCAATCCCAATATCGTCGTTCCCTCACTCGTGGGCCTGCTGACGGCGGTGATAGGGCCGCTGGTGGCCGTGGCCCTCACCGGCAGCGCGACGGTGAAGCCCCCGCCGCAGCCCCCGACCTCGACCGCGCCGTACACCAGCACGCCCACGCCGACCAGGACCCGCACCCCGAGCCCGAGCCCGAGCCCGGTCCGCACGACGGCGACGGCCCGTCCGCCGTGCACGGTGGGTACGGCGTCACCGTCCCTCGACACCGATCAGGCGGCCATCTGCACCCTGCTGCGCAGCAGCCTGATCGATCGCCGCTCCTGCCACAGCCGTCCCGATCTGGAGTCGGTGGCTCCCTGGAACGCCCTGAGCGCGATCACGTGTGAGACCGCCGCGGACTCCACCAAGGTCCAGCTCCTGCGGTACCGAACCGTCGCGGACATGAACGCGTATCTGGACCGCGCCGCCGGCTCCGTCAACGGCCTCGGCAACTGCAAGGACGGCCAGGAGTCGAACACCACCTGGCACACGTCCTCCAGCGGGACGCTGGGCCRCAAGGTGTGTATTTTTCTCAGTAACGGCAAGTTCCAGATCAACTGGGCGTTCAACACGGAACGTGTCGTGGTGGTCCGTGAAGATCAGTCAGCCGTCTCCGCGGCCTCCTGGTGGGACAAGAACGCCTGCCTGCTCACAAGCTGCTGATCGCGGAAAATACTGAACGCGCGGCGCGACCTGGATCCCCTGCCCGCGCTGCGCGTTTCCCGTCCTGGTGTCCGGCCTGTTTTTCCGTTGTTTTCCGGGTCCCGGCCACCGGTCGCCGGCCAGTCAGGGTGGCCGGCGACCGCCGAGGCCCAGGTCCGGCGGAACAGCCCCCGAGCCGTCCCAGCCGATTACAGTATGCCGTTGGTATGCCGTTGGTCGACCGGATTGCGAGGGTCAGCATGCGGTCCGGGGCCAGGGCGTGTCGACCATCCGCGTTCGCGTGCCGCACCCCTTCGCCTGCTGATCCTTTCTTCTCCTCGGGAGTATCGACGTGACACGTCCTGGCAGCGAGCCGATGATCGTTCTGCTGTCCACCGCCGACACCGAACTGTTGGCGGCCCGGGCCAGCGGGATGCCGTGGCGGGTGGCGAACCCGGCCCGGCTCGCTGCCGAGGGCGTCCCCGGCCTGCTCCAGGGCGCGGACGCGGTGGTCGTCCGGCTGCTCGGGGGGCAGCGGGCGTGGCCCGACGGGCTGGCCGCGGCACTCGCCGCCGGGCTGCCCACGGTCGTCCTCGGCGGGGAGGCGGTACCCGACGCCGACCTGATGCGCCGCTCCACCGTGCCGGCCGGTGTCACCACCGAGGCGCTCGCCTACCTGGTGGAGGGCGGCGCGGCGAACCTCGCCGAGCTGTACCGCTTCCTCGCCGACACGCTGCTGCTGACCGGCTTCGGGTTCGCCCCGCCCACGCCGATGCCCGCCGCCGGGGTGCACGGCGCGCGCACGGCGAAGACGGACCGCCCCACCGTCGGTGTCGTGTTCTACCGGGCGCACGCGACGTCCGGGAACACCGCCTTCGTGGACGTGCTGTGCGACGCGCTGGAGGCGCGCGGGGTCAATGCCCGGCCGGTGTTCGCCGCCTCCCTGCGCGGGCTGGGCTCGGCATCCGACGACGTCCTACCACTGCTGGCCGGGGTGGACGCGCTGATCGTGACGATGCTCGCGGCCGGCGGCACCCGCCCGGCCGACGCGTCCGCCGGCGGGGACGAGGAGGCGTGGGACATCGGCGCGCTCGCCGCACTCGACATACCCGTGCTCCAGGGCCTGTGCCTGACGTCGTCGCGGGCGCAGTGGGCGGGCAGCGACGCGGGGCTGTCGCCGATGGACGCGGCCATGCAGGTCGCGATCCCCGAGTTCGACGGCCGGATCATCACCGTGCCGTTCTCGTTCAAGGAGTCCGGGCCGGACGGGGTGCCCGGCTATGTGGCCGACCCCGAGCGCGCCGCCCGGCTGGCCGGGACCGCCGCCCGGCTGGYCCGGCTGCGGCACGTCCCGAACGCCGAGAAGAAGATCGCGCTGGTGCTGTCGTCGTACCCGACCAAGCACGCCCGGGTCGGCAACGCCGTGGGCCTGGACACCCCGGCCTCCGCCGTCCGGCTGCTGGCCGCGCTGCGGGCGGCCGGCTACGACCTGGGCGAGAACGGGCCGGGCGGACGGCCGGTCCCCACCGACGGGGACACGCTCATCCACACGCTCATCGCCGCCGGCGGGCACGACGTCGAGTGGCTGACCGAACAGCAGCTCGCGGCCGCCCCGGCACGGGTGCCGGCGAGCGTGTACCGGCGCTGGTTCGACGCGTTGCCGGCGTCCCTGCGCGAGGGGATGCTCCGACACTGGGGTGAGCCGCCCGGCAGCCTCTACGTCGACCCTCCAACGGTCACTCCCGGTGACATTCCCGGCAGCGCTGGCGGCGGCCTGCCGCGGCCCGCGGACGGGGACGGGCGGGAGCCCGCGATCGTGCTGGCCGCGCTGCGGTTCGGCAACATCCTGCTCATGATCCAGCCGCCGCGGGGGTTCGGGGAGAACCCGGTGGCGATCTACCACGATCCGGACCTGCCGCCGTCCCACCACTACCTGGCCGCCTACCGCTGGCTGGACGAGGAGTTCGGCGCGGACGCGGTCGTGCACCTGGGCAAGCACGGCACGCTGGAGTGGCTGCCCGGCAAGGGCCTCGGCCTGTCGGCGGGATGCGCGCCGGACGCGGTCCTCGGCGACCTGCCGCTGGTCTACCCCTTCCTGGTCAACGACCCCGGGGAGGGCACGCAGGCCAAACGCCGGGCGCACGCGGTCATCGTCGACCATCTGGTGCCACCGATGGCCCGCGCCGACACCTACGGTGACATGGCCCGGCTGGAACAGCTCCTGGACGAGCACGCCACCCTGGCCGCGCTCGACCCGGCGAAGCTGCCGGCGGTCCGCGCCCAGATCTGGACGCTGATCCAGGCCGCCCAGCTCCACCACGATCTCGGGCTGGACGAGCGTCCCGGCGACGACGACTTCGACGACTTCCTGCTGCACGTCGACGGATACCTCTGCGAGGTGAAGGACACCCAGATCCGCGACGGCCTGCACATCCTCGGCGCCGCCCCGGCCGGTGACGCGCGGGTGAACCTGGTGCTGGCGATCCTGCGGGCGTCGCAGGTGTGGGGCGGCACGGCGGGGGCGCTGCCGGGCCTGCGGGCCGCGCTCGGCCTGGTCGAGGGCGGCGGTGCCGCGCGGGTGGAGGTCGACGGTTTCGAGGCGGCCGCCCGCGCGCTCGTCGCCGGCATGGAGGCCGCGGGCTGGGACCCGGCCGCGGCGGCCGGGGTGCGCGCGGACGTCCTTACGGACGGCGAGGCCAGCGGTGGCGCCGCCGGTCCCGGCTACACCGAGGTCGAGCGGGTGCTCGCGTTCGCCGCCACCGAGGTGGTGCCGCGCCTGAACCGGACCTCCGACGAGATCACCAACGTGCTGCGGGCGCTGGGCGGCGGGTTCGTGCCGCCCGGGCCGTCCGGCTCGCCCACCCGGGGGCTGGTGGGCGTGCTGCCGACCGGGCGGAACTTCTACTCGGTCGACCCGAAGGCGATCCCGTCCCGGCTGGCCTGGGAGACCGGCCGGGCGCTCGCCGACTCGCTGCTGGCCCGCCATCTCGCCGACACCGGCTCCTACCCGGCCTCGGTGGGCCTGACCGTCTGGGGCACCTCCGCCATGCGCACGCAGGGTGACGACATCGCGGAGGTACTGGCGCTGCTCGGCTGCCGTCCGACCTGGGACGACGCCTCCCGGCGGGTGACCGGTTTCGAGGTGGTGCCGCTGGCGGAGCTCGGCCGGCCCCGGGTGGACGTGGTGGTGCGGATCTCCGGTTTCTTCCGGGACGCCTTCCCGCACGTGATCGCCCTGCTCGACGACGCGATCACCACCGTCGCCGGGCTCGACGACGAGGCCGACGCCGACAACCTGCTCGCCGCGCACGTCCGCGCCGACCTCGCCCGCGACGGCGCCGCCCACGGCGACCGGCGGCGGGCGACCAGCCGGATCTTCGGCTCGAAGCCGGGGGCGTACGGCGCCGGGCTGCTGCCCCTGATCGACTCACGGGAGTGGCGCTCGGACGCCGACCTCGCCGAGGTGTACGCGGTCTGGGGCGGCTACGCCTACGGCCGCGACCTCGACGGCCGTCAGGCGCGCGCCGACATGGAACAGGCGTTCCGCCGCATCCAGGTGGYGGTGAAGAACGCCGACACCCGCGAGCACGACCTGGTCGACTCCGACGACTACTTCCAGTACCACGGCGGGATGGTGGCGGCGGTACGGGCGCTCACCGGCGCGTCCCCGGCCGCCTACATCGGGGACAGTGCCGTACCGGACGCGGTGCGCACCCGCACCCTGCGGGAGGAGACCCACCGGGTCTTCCGCGCCCGGGTGGTCAACCCGCGGTGGATCGCGGCGATGCGCCGGCACGGCTACAAGGGCGCGTTCGAGCTGGCCGCGACCGTGGACTACCTGTTCGGCTACGACGCCACCGCCGGTGTCGTCCAGGACTGGATGTACGAGTCGCTGGCCGCCTCCTACGTCTTCGACCCGGAAACCCGCGACTTCATGCGGGCGTCCAACCCGTGGGCGCTGCGCGGCATCGCCGAACGCCTGCTGGAGGCCGCCGACCGCGGCCTGTGGGAGAAACCGGACCCCGCCACCCTCGATGGCCTCCGCCAGACCTACCTCGACCTCGAAGGCGACCTCGAGGGCCCCGGCGAAGATCCCAGCCTCTGACGTGCTCTGCCGCCGACCGGGAAAGCGCGGCCGGTAACCGGGCTCCGCTCCGGACCGGACGCCTGGCCGGCCGCCGCACCCGCCCGCCCGCCGGCAGAACAACTCGATGGAACAGTTGACTCCGCGGGCCTGCTCGGAGCGGACCGTTACGGTGAAATCCGATCCGGACGCGCCCGGCGCACGTCCCCCGTACGGTGACGATCTGTACTCCGCCCGGTTCCAGGTCGCCTTCCCGCGGGTCGGTTGAGCACCCTGGTCGGGCCGGAGCTGAACCGGGTCCTTCAGCGGATCGTCCTGGTCGCGTCCTGGATCCTGAACGGATGGTTGATGCCGCTGGCGCACGGGTCCGCGGGCCGCCCGGTGTCGTGGGCGGCCCGCGGTTTTCTCTCCCCGCCATCCGCCGGAAAAGTGCCGGTGCGCGTCGGCGGTCTCATGCGCGATGTCCCGGCCGTGGGATTCCTGCGGGCGCCGTTGTGGCCGGCACGAGCCAGCCGACGGCTGACTATCCCACCGGCCTTCCCGGCGGACGAACGGGGTCCTTCACCAGGCTCCCAGCACCGTGGGGGCCGGCGGCTTCCACCTACTTGTAGGACTTGTCCTGGTGGAACTTGCCGTGGCCGTCGTACCAGCCATGGCCGTCGTACCATTTGCCATGGTCGTACCAGCCGTGGTCGTCGTACGAGCCGTGGTCGTAGCTCTTATAGTCGTAGTTCTTGAAGTCATACTTCACATGGCCGTATTTGCCGTGGTCGTACCCACTCCCGTACGACTTGTCGAAGTGGCCCGTTGACGGAGCCGCCTGGGCGGCCGCCGGGGCGAACAGGACGGCCGAGAGGGCCACGCCCACCGCGGGCAGCAGGTACAGGGGCTTTTTCACGAGCGTCATTTCGTTTCCCTTCATGGTCGGCCGGTAAGCCGATGACTCAAGGACCGGCGCCCTGTCCCAGGATGCCCGGCCGTCGTGTGACGGTAAACATTGCCATCTTCACCCGATTTTCTGACGGGGCGTGACGGTGGCGGATGCGGTTCCACCGGCCAGCCGTTAGCATTCCCGTCCCGCCCGTCACGGCGAACGCTTTCGGGAGCAATCGGGGAACCGGCGGCGCCGGTTCCCCGTGAAAGCACCAGCCAATACGGCGGCCCGCCACCAGCCAAACGGCGCGCGGTCCCGGGTCGGCGTGGGCCTCGGCCGTGTGGCGCCACTCGGCGAGCGCCTGGGCAACCGGCGCCATGTTTTGTTCACCCTTTTCATCCCATGGACGGCTTCATCCCGTGGACGGCTGGGACGGGCGTGTCGGGCGGCGGCCGCGTCGGCGCGGGCGTGGTGTGACRCCCGGTTCGCGGATGCCGCGATGGTCGAGCATGAACGCGAACGGGCGGCCGGGCGCCTGCCCGGCCATCGCGCGCTCGACACGGGTGAGGAGATCGTCGAAACGTGACGCGCGCAGGACCTCGGCGGAGGGCAGGAGCGCCCACCATCTGTCACCATCGGCACTTTGACCGAATATGACCACCGGCGGCTCTGTCATGACGACAACATTGCCGGCCGTCCGCGGACGACCGGCGGCAACAGAGTGAACATACGGTTACGTACAGCCATGCGACCGAGTGGCGACGCCCGGTGTCCGGGCCTGCCGTCACACCCGTCCGCGGCGTTGCCGCACAAGCCCGGCAACGGACATCGGGCAGCGGGCAGCCCTGATGTCGGCGGCGGTCAGTGACGTACGGGAGGCGGCAGGGTTCTGCTGTCGGCCGCGCCTGTACCGCAATTACCCGTACGTCTCCCACGCGGAGGGTGGTGCCGCACCGCGAGCAGGTTGGGATCGCCTCGGCCACCTGGCCGCAGGCCTCGTGCACGAGCTGGACGGGCGGGCCCGCGGGAGGCACAGCCCAACGGTCGTCCGCGCGGTTCGCCACCGGATCCGCCGTGGTCAGCATGATCCGTCAGATCGGTATCGCTGTCGGTGTCGCCGTGCTCGTCACCATGCTCGTCGCCGTGCTGGGCACCCCGGACGGGCCGTGGGCGCGGCTGGCCGGCTTTCAGCACGGCTGGTACGTCATCGCCGCGATCTCCCTGGCTGGCGGGCTGCTCGCGCTGGCGCTGTCCCGCCCCGGGCACGGGACCGCCGCCGCACCCGGGCAGAGCGCGCCCACCGCCACGGCCAGCGGCACCGCGTCCGTCAGTGTTGGTTGAGATTCGTTGCCGGCCAGGTTCCGGCCGCGCCGGCGAAGGCCGCTGCCTCGCCCGGTGTTCCGCCAGGAACGATACCGGCGCGGGCGGCCAGCGCGACCGCCTCCAGCCCGGAATGGACCTCAAGCTTGCCGAGCAGATTCTGGACGTGGGTGCGCACGGTGTTCGAGGACAGGAACAGCTGGGCGGCGATGGCGCCGCGGTCGAGCCCGTTCACCATGCACTGCAGGATCTRCCGTTCACGGCGGGTGAGAGTGGCGAGTTTCCGCTGCGCGGGGGACGGCTGCGCCGACCGTGCCAGCTCGGTGAGAACGGCCCCCAACAGGGGCGGCGGAAACCAGCTCTCACCGTCACGGATACCTCGCACCACGGATATCAGATGGTGCAGATCCAGCCTTTTCGGCACCCACGAACGTACTCCGGCGCGTACCGCGGCGATGGCCAGAGATGGGTCTTCCATATCGGTCACAATGACTGTTGGCAGCCGTTCACACAGCCGCCGCAGCCACCTGACAAGTTCGGCAGTATCCGCCATGAGAAGTTCCACGTCAAGTAGGAGAACGTCCACCTGACGCAGGTCCAGAATCCTGCTCGCCATCTCTGTGCTGGGCACCGTGTCCACCACCGTGAAATCGTTCTCGACACGTATGGCGGCGGYGATGACATCACTGAAGGCGCGTTGGGAATCGGCGATCAGTAGCCGGCTCGGTCGCATGCTGGACATGTACCGTCCAGGTACTTTGAGTACACCTCCGACGCACCTCGGATCAGCCCCCGGGAGTCACCCTCCGAGAGTCAGCCGGCGCGGTCCAGCAGACCGGACCTGGCCGCCAGCGCGGCGGCCTCCAGCCGGCTGTGCACGCCGAGTTTGGTGAGCACATTCTGGATGTGCGAACGCGCCGTGTTCACCGTGATGCCAAGATCCGCCGCGAGAACGGCGGTGCTCTGCCCTCGGCCGAGCCGGCCGAGCACGTCCCGTTCCCGGCTGGTCAGCAGGGTGGCGACGGTTGCCCGCGCGGCAGGGCGGYGGGGGATGCGCGCACCTTGCGTAACAGCGCACACATCGGTCATCGTCTTTCCACGGCCGACACGTTCCGCGATCGCGATGACCCGTTCGATGCCCTGCGTCTTGGACGCGACCCCGCCGGCGCCGGCCCGAATGGCGGCACCGACTGCCGCGGCGTCGGTGGAACCGGTGAGCAGCAACAGGTTTGTCGCCGGTGCCAGTCCGGCGAGGGAACGGATCAGATCCAGGCCGTCGCCGTCCGGGAAACCGAGGTCGATCATCCCCAGGTCGGGCCGATGACGTCGGATCGCGCTTTCGGCGTCGGCGGTGGTGAAAGCCACGGCGCACACCGTCCAGCCACGCGTGGCCAGCACCGTCGCCATGCCCTCGGCGAACATGCGGTGGTCGTCGCAGAGAACCACCCTCACGGCATGCCCCGACAGGTACTCCGGGCCGGGCCGGCCGACATCGCCGTCATGATTCCCCCGTATCTCTGACACGTTCGTCCGACGCCGTTTCGTCCGGCATTGTCGTCAGCTGACTTCCTTCGGCATCTTTCTTCGGCGACCGGCGTCTCCTCCTCGGCAGCCGGTGTCCTCGCCCGGCAACGAGGACCGACTGACTCGTACCCGGCCACGGCGACGGTATTCCGCATACACGCCGCGGCACATCACACGGCGTCGGCGACGTGACGCGCGGACGGGACCATCAGGAACCGCTGCTGGTGGTGACCGCACCGACGCGGCACGCCCCGTCCCAGGCCGGTGTCCGTCGGGCACGGCGGCGGAATCAGCCGGGATCCGGCGGGCATCACCATCGGCATCGGCCCCCGAACGCGTTCCGACATATCCCGGCGGACGGTGAAAAGGGTGGTTCCCGCAGTTGTGGAGCAACCATTTGTACTGACTCCACGTGCTTCGCCGGGTCGTTACCGCGATAACACCGATATGGGCACCGTAACGGTCTTGTTCGGATTTTGGACTACCGGGAGCGAACTGTTACGGTGCCTCCGCCCGGGGGGGTGGTCGTACCCATAAGGAAGTAACATGCCCAATAATCACCTGTTCATGCCGGCCGATCCCGTGCCGGTGGATCCCGTACCGGTGGATCCTGTGCCGGTCGGTTCTGTGCCGGTCAGGCCGCCCGACCTACGGCCCAGGCCGCGGCGGCGGCCCGCCGCGCTGATGCCGGTCCTGCTGGCACTGCTGGCAGGCGCCGGTCTCCAGGCCTGCCAGCAGCCGCAGCTGCCGACGCCCACTCCGCCGTCCCCCTCGGCCACCACACCGGCACCGGCGCTCTACTCGCCGACGAGCCTGTGGAACACCCTGGTCCCACCGGACGCGGGAGCCGACGCGAACTCGGCCACGATGCTGCGCACGGTCGTCGAGGCCGCGCGGGCACAGGGCTTCGTGATCGCGGTCAGGGAGTGGTCGAGGCCGCTGCACTACGCCGACGCAACCACCCCACGCCACACCGTCACGCTGACCGCCCCGTGGGCGCCGRCATCGACGATCTCCGGCGTCCCGATCCCCGCGCACGCCGTGCCCGACCCGGCCGGCGACGGCCACATGGTGATCATCGACCGTTCGACCGGGTGCGAGTACGACTTCTGGCAGGCGGTACGCAACGCCGACGGCGGATGGTCGGCATCCTGGGCGAACGCGACCTCCACGGCCGGGCCGGGCTGGTACCCCCGCGGCCTGTCGGCGACCGGTTCGGGCGCGGCCGGCGCCGCGGGGGTGATCCGGCCCGAGGAACTGCGGGACGGCGAGATCAGGCACGCCCTGTTCTTCGCCTACCCGCAGACGAGGGCGGGTGCTCCCGTCCTGCCGGCCACCGAAGCCGACGGTACGAGCACGAACGTCGGCGCGATCCCCGAGGGCGCACGCCTCCAACTCGACCCCGGCGTGGACCTGTCCACCCTCGGCCTCAACCAGTACGAAATGATCATTGCTCGCGCGCTCCAGCGGTACGGGATGATCCTCGGCGACACCGGCGGCGGCGTCGGCCTCGTCGCGCAGAACCCGCTGTCGACCACGGTGCCCTATCCCTGGGGGGACCAGACATATGTCGACCTGCCGCAGAGCCTGCTCACCCACATGCGGGTACTCACCCTCGGTGAACCGCACGACAACGCCACCTCCATCGAGCCCACCCCCTGCGCCACCCTGCGCTAGGCATGTTCGACGAGTGATTGTTCGGTGACGCTGCTGGTCTGGGCGGGGGTCCTGTCAGGGGATGCGCGGTCAGGCGGTCAGGTGGTGTCCAGGAAGCGTGCACCTGGTCCGGGCGCACGGTGGACGGCGTGCGGCGGCAGATGGGTGTGCCCCGCGGCGCATGCGAGAACAACCCTGACCGGCTCGTCGCAGGCGTCCTCGTCGGTGGCGGGCCGGTGCCGGACGACGACCGACGGCCCCCGCGGGTCGGCGAGGTACTTGTCGCCCCATTCCAGCAGCGCGACCAGTGTGGGTCGCAGATCCAGCCCCTGCTCGGTGAGCTGGTACTCGAAGCGCTGCCGATCGCCGGGCTCCTGGTAGGGGACGCGCCGCACCACTCCTGCCGCCACCAGGGTGTCGAGCCGGGTGGCCAGCAGGTTGCTGGCGATGCCAAGGYGGGTCTGGAACTCCCTGAACCGGCGTGCGCCGTCCAGCGCCTCACGGACGATCAGCAGCGACCAGCGCTCGCCCACCACCGCCAAGGCGCGCGCCACCGAACAGTTCACCGGGTCGATCCGCCGCGCCCCCATGGGCGGATCCTACCGCACCTGAGTTGACAATCTCCATCCAGCTTCCCTATGGTCCGCTCTGAGTTGACAAAATAAAGTCAGGAGACGAGACCATGCCCATGCTCGACGTGTACATCCCTGACAGCACGCTCCAGCCCGAGGCCGAGGCGGCGCTGGTGAACCGGATCACCGAGATCCTGATCCGCCATGAGGGACTCGACCCCGCCGATCCGGTGACCCGGTCCGTCTCCTGGGTGTTCGTGCACCGACCGGCCGCCGTCTACGTCGGCGGGGCGCCCGCGCAGGCGCCGCGTTACAAGGTCGTGCCGTCCGTACCCGAGGGGCAGCTGGACGAGCGGGCGCGCGCGGGCGTCATCGCCGAGGTCACCGAGGCGCTCCTGGACGCGGAGAACGGCGCCTGGCCACGCGATCCCGGCCGGGTCTGGGTGTTCCCCACCGAGATTCCGGAGGGCCGCTGGGGCGGRCACGGGCAGATCAGGCCGCTCGCGACGATCCTCGCCCGGCTCACCGGCGACGCCGGGCGGGCCCGCGCGCTCGCGGCCGCGCGCATCGCCGCCAGCCGCGCCGAACACGCCCGCCTGCCGTAACGGGCCGACCACCCAGCCGCCGGCTCCGCGAACCCACGCTGGGACAAAACCGGTGATCATTTGTCGGACAAGGTCCGGGTCGCGGGCGAGCCACAGACCAGACCGCCACAAATATCACTTTCTGTAACTGAATATCGACGGTAGGGGCCGGATCCGGTTACTTCACGCACGCGCGCGGGCAGGGGAGCGAACATGAACCGAGCAAGCCTCGTCCGTGACAGCATCGGTTGGGACGTGACGAACTGGTCGAGGTGCCTGTCCTTCTGGGAGGAGCACAGCAGGGTGGCCGCGGCCACCCCCAGCGTTCTGGAAATCGGTTTCGGTGGGACGCACGGTGGTCTCTCGCTGTGGCTGGCCACGAAGGGATTCCAGGTCGTGTGCTCCGGCCTTCAGGAACCGTCACCGGCCGCCCGGCGGCTGCACGCCGCGTACGGCATCGGCGACGCGGTCACCTACGAGCGGATCGACGTGCTGAACATGCCGTACGTGGCCGCCTTCGACATCGTCGCCTTCAAGTCCCTGCTCCCGGGAATGACCACCGGCGGCGACAGTTGGCCCGTCCCGCAACGGAAGGCGATCGCGAACATGTACCGGGCGCTGAAACCGGGCGGCGAGCTGTGGTTCGCGGAGAACGCGGCCGGGACGCGGATCCACGGTTTCTTCCGCACGCACTTCGGCTGGGGTCGGAAGGGATGCGGTTATCTGTCGGCCACGGAGGCCGTTGGGCTGTTGTCCGCGTTCGGGACGGTCGACTACACGACGCTGGGGATACTCGGCGGATTCGGCCGCTCCGAACGGCAGCGACGGGCGCTCGGCGCCGTCGACCGGGCTCTGTGCGAACGGGTCACACCACAGAACTGGCGGTACATCATCACCGGTGTCGCCCGCAGGAACGACCACGGGAACGGCGCGGAACACGCCGGGGACGAGCGTTCCGAGAAAGAGCCTCCCGAGGAGATCGGCGCGCCGGACACGGCCTGTCACCCGGCGTCCTGACATGACGGCCGAGAACACGGGAACGGCGGGTGCCGCACCGCCGGCCGGTAAGCGCGACACCACAGACCAGAACAGCACGGGCCGAGAAACAACCGGACGAGAAACAACCGGCCAGGAGGCGGCGGACCGGGAGACGACAGGCGCGGAAACGGTGGACGTCGTCATCTCGACATATGACGAGGAACGCCACGTCGGCCGCTGCCTGGACGCGGTACTGGCCCAGGACTACCCGGCGGAACTGGTGCGGATCTGGCTGGTCGACGGCGGCTCGCGGGACCGCACCGTCGCGATCGCCGACGAGCGGGCAGCCGCCGACCAGCGCCTGACAGTGATCGCTGACGGGCAGCGCCGCGTCCTGCCCACGGCGTTGAACCTCGCCATCAGGCTCTCCACCAACGACCTGGTCGCGAAGGTGGACGCGCACGGCTACCCGGAGTGTGACTTCCTGCGCCGCGCCGTCGCCGCGCTGCGGGACGGCCCGTCCGACGTCGCCTGTGTGGGCGGGCGGCCACGGCAGCACGGTGACACCCGCTTCGGGGCGGCTGCCGCGCTCGCCCGCACGTCCCACTTCGGTGTCGGGGACAGCGGGTACGCGGGCCGGACGGAACACGCGTTCGTCGACACCGTCCAGTGCGGGGTCTACCGGCGCGCGGCGCTCGAACGCGTCGGCCTTTTCGACCCCGACATGGTCTACGGCGAGGACGAGGAGCTGAACTGGCGGCTGCGGCGGGCCGGTTACCGAATAGTGCTCGACACCTCGATCGGGTTCCACTACCTGGCCCGTCCCTCCTGGCGGGCCGTGTTCCGCCAGTACTACCGATATGGCCGTGCCCGAGTACGGGTGTGCCGGGCACACCACGGCATGCTCCGGCCCCGGCATCTGGCGCCGGCGTCCTTTCTGCTCGCGCTGGTGGGGCTGGCGGGGGCGTCGGCCTGCGCGTCCAGAACACGTCGGGCGGCCGACGCCACCGGGACACGGACGGCCCTTGCCGTTGCTGTGCTGGCATATTCTGCCGCCGCGTCGCTGTCGGCGGCCATGGCGGTCAGACGCGCGCGCCGAGACGGGCCCGTTCCCGACACGACCGTCGTCGGGGGCCGCCCGGACGGATTTCCGGCGATGACCGCCAGGGTCACGGCCTGTTTCGGGGCGCTGCACGCGGGTTACGCTCTCGGTACCCTGCGAGGAGTTCTCGACCGGCCACGGCGACCCGGCTGAGACAAAAAACGGCTGAAGCGAAATCCGCCGCGTCCCGCCCCGGCAGATCCTGACAGGGTCCAGAAAACCAGAAAACCGGGGCGGACGCGGCAGATTTCCGCGACGTCCCACCCTGGTTTTCCGGCAGGCGGAGAACGGGTTACCCGTCGCCGCGGAACGTGTTCGCCGTTGCCGCCCGGGACGGCACCAGCCGCGCCGAGAAGCGCAGGCCGACGCGCCCGAGCACACGCGCGTCATGCCAGCGCGGGACAAGACTGCCCCAACTTGCCCCCAACGCCCGCGCGAAGATGATCGCGACCGCGATCCCACCGGCCGAATACGCCAGCACCGAGGCGACCGACGCCCCGACACCGCCGTGCCCGGGGATGAGCACGATGTCGAGCGCCACCGTGGCAACGAACGCGATGCCCACCGCGGCGGTCTCCAGCAGCGGTTTCCCCCGCGCGGTCAGCGCATTGCCCAGCAGCTTGAGCGCGACGACCCCGAACGCGCCGGCCGTCAGAACACGCAGCTGGACGACCGAGTCCTGGAACTCGACACCGAAGACGGTCACGCAGAGAAAAGGCGCGGCAAGGACCAGACCGGCGCCGATCAGGAGCGTGGTCAGGACCGCGACCCGGAACACGGCCGCGGCCTCCTGGCCGGCATCACCCCCGCTGGAACGCACCAGGTCCGGCCGCTGCACGGCGGCCAGCGCCGTCGGCAGGTAGAACAGCGCCTCGGCCCAGGCGACCGCCACGCTGTAGACACCCAGCTGGTGGGCGCCGGCGATGGCGCCCACCAGCCACTGGTCGAGTTTGTAGTTGGCGAGCAGCATCGTCTGCCCGGCGTGTGCCTTCATCCCGAAGCCGAGCGACCGTCGCGCCAGGCGCAGGTCGGGACGGCCGAACCCGGCCGCGCGGCGTCCCACGTACCAGGCCATCAGCGCGGTGCCCAGCAGCTGGCCGCCGATGCAGGCGGCGACCGCGACGCCGACGCTGAGCGCGCCGAGCGCGGCGAGCAGACCGTTGACGCTGACGTTCACCAGCGGGGCGAGCAGGTACGCCGCGTTCGCGAACCCGAAGGCGTAGTCGGCCTGCGCCAGGAACAGCAGATAGACCTGCAGGATCAGCATTGGGACCGAGGCGAGTACCAGCCAGCGCAACCCGGCCGACGAATGCCCGCCGACCTGGGGGAAGAGCGCGATCAGACCGCCGACCGCACCGGCGGCGACYGTCCCCAGCAGGAGGGCGAGCAGGACCGAGTTGGTCGCCAGCGCCGGTCGCAGCCCGGGCTCGGCCGAGGCGAAGTTGACGTTCGCCTGTTCCACGCCCAGCAGGGAGAGCTGGGAGACGACGTAGGCGATCACCGTGAGGAAGGCGACGTCGCCCCGGCCCGTGGCACCCAGCGACCGCGCGACGACCAGGACGTTGGCGAGCGAGAGGACAGCGACCGCAAGCTGTGTGCCCCAGGTCGCGAGCGCCGACGAGACGAAGTTGGGATGCCGGGGGCCGCCGTCACCATCCCCCCACCAAGGCGCGGCCATCCTGGGCAGCATATATTCACCGTCCGCTGTTTGCCGCTCGCGATCCGCTTACAGCCGTGCGTTCTCCCGCGCGCTCCCGCTGGCCCGCCAGCCCGGCGGACGGCAGGCCAGCGGCTCGCGGTCCTGCGGTTGCCGTCTCTGCCGCCGTCTCCGCCGCGGCCGGCGTGCCGCGACTGGCCCGCTGCCGGGAGCCGGGTCAGGATGACMGAACATGCACGGCCGTCTGGGCGTCTACTCCGACGACGTCTTCCAGCTCGAGCGGACCGCCGCCGGTCCGCGGATCTCCGCCGACCAGGCGTTCCTCCTCTTCACCTGCGCGGTCGGGCAGCACTTCGACCGGCTGGTCCTCTTCGGCCGCACGCTCCGCGCGGACCGGCCCGCGGACCACGTCCTGCCGCCCGGCACCGAACTCGTCGCGCTGCCGTACTACGCCAGCCTGCGCCGGCTGGGCGCGCTGGCGCGCGCGGCGGCCGGCACCGTCACCGGGATGTGGCGGGGGCTGGCGCGGGTGGACGTCGTGTGGGTGCTCGGGCCGAACCCGTTCGCGATGGTCCTGATCGCGCTTGCTCTCCTGCGGCGCAGACGGGTCGTCCTCGGGGTCCGTCAGGACACCCCCGCGTACTTCCGCAGCCGCCTGCCCGGCCGCCGGTGGGCGCCGGCGCTCGTGCCGGTCCGGGCGCTCGACAGCGGCTACCGTCTGCTGGCGCGGTGGCTGCCGACAACGGTCGTCGGAACGGAACTCGCCCGCGGGTACGGCTCCCGGCGTCGCCGTTCGCGCCGGCGGGACGGGCCGCCCGGCCGCGAGCGGCGGCGGCCGGCGGTCCTGCCGATGACGGTCAGCCTGGTCCCCGCCCGGGACATCGCCGCGGCCGTGCCACGGCGTGACTGGACGGGACCGGTCGAACTGCTCGCCGTCGGCCGTATCGACCGGGAGAAGAACCCCCTGCTGCTCGTCGACGCGCTCGCCCACCTGGAGCGGCAGCGGCCGGGGCGCCATGTGCTGCGGCTGCTCGGCCGCGGGCCGTTGGAGGACGCGGTCCGGCGGCACGCCCGCCGGCTCGGCGTCGACGGACGCGTCGTGTTCGAGGGGTACGTCCCCTTCGGCCCGGCCCTGCTGCGGTTCTATCGGCAGGCACACATCCTCGTGCACGTCTCGTTCACCGAGGGTGTGCCGCAGGTGCTGATCGAGGGCCTTGCCTGCGGGACGCCCGTCGTGGCGACCGACGTCGGCGGTGTGCGCGCCGCGCTCGACGGGGGGCGCGCCGGCCTGCTCGTGCCGCCCTCGGACGTCGGCCGGCTGGTGACCGCGATCAACCGTCTCGTCGACGACGCCGACCTGCGGGATCGTCTGGTCGCCCACGGCCTGGTCACCGCCCGGGCGGTGACCCTGGAAGCCGAGGCGAGCCGGGTCGCCCGCTTCATCGCCGGGGAGGCAGGGGAGAAGGCGTGACCCGGACGACTCCCGCCACCCACATACGGCGTAGGGGAGTTGGTGCCGATGGGGGAGCCGGTGGCGGCGGGGGCGGACGTACGGTGGCGATGCGGTTTCCAGGCCCGCTGGCGACCGGTGGAGTGCCTGGCCCCGGGACCGTCCAGTCCGGCTTCCGGACGCCGGATCCGGTGGGAATCCCGGGCCCGGCCCGGCCGGCGGTACGCCACCGGTCGACGGGGAAAGCAGGGGGAGGACGTGGTCCGTCGTACGACCGCCGTGGCCGGGACGACCGGGCACATCCGGCGGGCTCTCACCACAATATCGGTGACGGAAACGTCGGTGGCGGAACACCCGGCGGCAGAAACCGCGGCAACGGAACACCCGGTGGCGCAGCGCCCGGATTCGGCCGCGGGACGCCCGTTCAACGAAGGACCCGTCCTCGGCGGAAGGCCCACCACGGCGGGCACGACAGGGCGGACCCGTGGGGAGGTGTTTCTCGCCGGGACGAAGCTGGCCGCCGAGATGCTGCTGGCGGCCCTTCTGTTGCTGCTGGCCCTGCCGGCGCTACTCCTGATCGCACTTGCCATCAAGATCGAATCAAGAGGGCCGGTGTGTTACCGGGCGCTGCGGGTGGGCCATCGGGGCAGGCCACTGGCCGTCCTGAAGTTCCGGAAGATGCGGATGGGAATGTCGGGGCCGCCGGTGACGGCGGCTGGCGACGAACGGTTCACCCGTATCGGCGCCTTTCTCGCGCGCCGGCGCATCGACGAGATCCCCCAGCTGTGGCACGTCCTGCGCGGGCAGATGAGCCTGGTCGGCCYGCGACCGGAGGATCCCCGGTTCGTGGCCCTGCACCCGCGGGCCTACCAGGAGATCCTGACGGTCCGTCCCGGCCTGTCGGGATGGACCCAGCTCGTCTTCCGGGACGAGGGCGACCTGATCGGTGCCGGGCAGGACGGGGATCCGGTGCGCCGTTACGTCGACGACCTGCTGCCGGAGAAGGTGCGGCTCGACCGCCTGTACGCCGCTGACCGGCGGCTCACCACCGACTGCAAACTGCTGCTGTGGACCCCACTCGTGCTGTTCTGCCGTTTCGACGTCGAATATGACGGGAAAACAGAACGGGACAGGAGAACCGAGCTTCGCAGAAAGCCCGAACACGACGGAAAAACTGTCGGACGTGACGGGCGAGGAGAGCTCTTCCGGCTGGTCCGGAATTCTTCCACGCGAGCCGGACGGGCCGTCTGCCGAAGCAGGCGGGTTCCGCACCGGAGGGCCGAGGACGGGGATGTCGATGAACGGGATGAGCGGTCTGTCGCACATCAGGGCGGTTGTTCTTGCCGGCGGGCTCGGCACCAGGCTGCGCCCGTACACGACAATCATCCCCAAACCACTCGTGCCGGTCGGTGAACGCCCGATCCTGCAGCACATCATCGACCGGCTGCGGGCCGTCGGGGTGACCAGGATAGATCTCTGTGTGAACTATCTCGGAGGGCTCATCGCGGCCTATTTCTCCCAGGCCCGACTCGAACCGGGTCTGGAGCTGCACTGGCACTGGGAGGAAAGACCGCTGGGCACGGCCGGGGCACTGCGGGCCGTCCCCGACCTCGACCAGACGTTCATCGCCATGAACGGCGACGTGCTGACCGGCCTCGACTACCGCGAGCTGGTCGACTTCCACGTCGAGACCGGCGCCGCCCTGACCATCGCCACCCACAAGAACCCGGTCGACATCGACCTCGGCGTGCTCGAGACCACGGACGGCTATGTCAGCTCCTACCGGGAGAAACCGACGCTGCACTACGACGTGAGCATGGGCGTCTACATCTACGAGCCGCGGGCGCTGAAACACCTCCCGGACGGTGAGTGCCAGTTCCCGGAGCTGGTCCAGCGCCTGCTCACGGCCGGTGAGAAGGTCGCGGCATATTCCAGCGACGCCCCCTGGTACGACATCGGCACACCGCAGGAATACGAGCGGGCGGTCCAGGACGTCGCCCTGCTCACGGAACAGTGACAGTGATGGACTGGGCCGTGCCGCTGTCGGATCTCGTCGTCGAGGACGACGATCTACGGGCGGTGACCGACACCTACCGGTCCGGATGGCTCAGCATGGGCCCGCGGACCCGTCAGTTCGAGGACCTCTTCGCACGCTTCGTCGGTACCCGGCACGCGGTCGCGGTCACGAACGGGACCGCGGCGCTGCACCTGATGTGCCTGGCGGTCGGGCTGACCACCGGCGACGAGGTGATCGTCCCGTCGCTGACGTTCGTGGCGACCGCCAACGCCGTGCGCTACACGGGCGCGACCCCGGTCTTCGCCGACATCGCCGGGCCTGCGCGGCCGTGGCTGTCCGCGGCCAGCTGCGAACAGGTGATCACCAGTCGGACGAAGGCCGTCCTGTACGTCGCCTACGGCGGGCACGCCGGGGAGATCGGGGCGCTGCGCGACCTGTGCGCCCGCCGCGGCCTGATCCTTCTCGAGGACGCGGCGCACGCCGCCGGCTCGTGGTGGCACGGCCGCCACCTGGGCACCTTCGGCACCGCCGGCGCCTTCAGCATGTTCGCGAACAAGAACCTGGCGGTCGGCGAGGGCGGTGTCGTGGTGACCGCGGACCCGGACATCGCCGACCGGGTGCGGCTGCTGCGCTCCCACGGCATGACCACACTCGCCTGGGACCGTCACCAGGGCCACGCGCACACGTACGACGTCGTCGCGCTCGGTTACAACTACCGCATCGACGAACCGCGGGCCACGCTGGCCGCCTGCCGACTGCGGCGGCTGGCCGCGGAGAACCAGCGGCGGGCCCGGCTGGACGCCCGCTACCGGGAGGCGCTGGGCGACCTCGACGTCGTGATCCCGGGCCACCCCGTGGACGCGGTCCCGGGGCAACCCGTGGATGACGGATGCGCCCGCTCGCATCATCTGTTCGCCGTCGTCCTGCCCGCGGACGTCGACCGCGACGCGTTCCGCGGCCACCTGTCCGAGCGGGGAGTCCAGACCAGCGTCCACTATCCGCCGGTCCACCGCAGCACCGTCCACGCCGCCCCGCCGGGGTCGCCCCGGCGGGAACTCCCGCTGACGGACGGGTACGCGGCGCGGACGGTCACCCTGCCCATGTTCGCCCACATGCGCGACGACCAGCAGGAACAGGTGGTGAGCGCGACGGGGAAGGCCCTGGCGCTCGCCAGAACGAGCTCCCGGCGCCGGGACACCAGCGACGAGACGGCTGCGAGGTGACGACGTGGAGCCATCGATGGAGCCGCCGACGGAGAGGCCCACACCGTCGTCTCCGGCGCCGTGGCGGGACGGCCCCGCGCGGGGGTGGGACGACGAGCGTCCCGCCGGCGACCTGCGGGCTCTTCGGGCACACCGGCTGCTGGTGACCCTGGTCACGCTCGCCGCGCTCGGCGGCGGTCTGCTGGCGCTCGCCCTGCGGCCGACCACCTACCACGCCAGGGCGGACGTTCTCGTGACACCGCTGGCGCAGGACGACGACAGCCTGCTCGGGCTGCCGCTCGTCCGCGACCTGGGGGACCCGATCAGGACGATCCAGACCGCCGCCGCCGCCGCGGACAACCGTGACATCGCACAGGTCGCGGCCACCCGGCTCGGCGCGCCCTGGACGGCGGAACGCGTCCAGCGGACCGTCGACGTGGCGCCGAAGGGGCAGACCAACATTCTCGAGGTCGTGGCCAGCGCTTCTGTGGCGAGGACCGCGGCGGATGTCGCGAACACGTACGCGCACTCCCTGATCGACACCCGGCAGGCCACGCTGCGACGGCTGGCCGACTCCTCGGCCCGCGCGGCCCAGGCCAGGCTCGACGCGCTGCGCAGCCAGCCCGGCGGCGCCGGCCAGCAGAGCGGCGACGCCGCCGGCCAGCAGAGCGTCACCGCCGCCGGCCTCGAGCAGCGGCTGGTCGAACTGGGCCAGGTCCGCGACAGCGGTGATCCCACCATGTCGCTGCTGCAGGACGCCGCGGTCCCGCGCTCGGCCGCGGGCGCCCCGGCCTGGCTGGTGCTGACGATCAGTACGCTGGCCGGCCTCGTCCTCGGGGCGGCAGCGGCGATCACGGCCGAACGGCTCGCCCGCGCACGGCGTGGCCGGCAGGGCTCCGCCTGGGACGACGGGTCCGCCCGCACGGTATCGGCAGGCACGACATCCGCGGGCGTGATGCCGGCGGGTACGGGATCGGCAGGCACGGTACCGGCAGCGGACACGGCGGCGGCCGACGGCGCGTCCCCGTCGCCCGGACCGCAGGCGTCCACGGTGGACACACAGGCCGGTGTGGCCCCCACGGTGCGGGCGCTGGATGGCCAGCCGACCGGGCCCGCCCGGTAATGGCGCGGACAGCGCTCGTCACGGGGGCGGGCGGGTTCATCGGCGGGCATCTCGCCRCCGCGCTCGTACGCGGTGGCAGCCGCGTCCGTGCCTTTCTCCGGTACAACTCCCGGGGCGAGAGGGGCAGCCTGGAATGGCACGACCAGCACGTCGTACGTGACATGGAGGTCCTCTTCGGTGACCTGCGCGACGTCGAGTCGGTGCAGCGGGCGGTCAGCGGCGCGGACGTCGTCTTCCACCTCGGGGCGCAGATCGCCATCCCGTACTCCTACGTCAACGCCCGGGACTTCTTCGAGACGAACGTGCTCGGGACGCTGAACGTCGCCGAGGCCGCGCTGCGCGCGGGGGTGGGCCGGGTCGTGCACACCTCGACGAGCGAGGTGTACGGCACCGCCCGCACCATCCCCATGACCGAGGAGCATCCCCTGACGGCGCAGTCCCCCTACGCCGCCAGCAAGACAGGCGGCGACCAGCTGATGGGCGCGTTCCACCGCTCGCACCAGCTGCCGGTGACCGTGCTCAGGCCGTTCAACACCTACGGCCCGCACCAGTCGGCCCGCGCGGTCACGACCACCGTCATCACGCAGGCGCTGGCCGGTGGGACGCTGCGCCTCGGGGAGCTCGACACCCGCCGGGACCTCACCTTCGTCTCGGACACCGTCGCCGGTTTCCTCGCCGCGGCGGAGTCCGACGCCGCCGTCGGCCGGACCGTCCACCTGGGGACCGGGCACGACGTCTCGGTGGCGGAACTCGTCACCGCGGTCGGCGACCTGCTGGGCCGGAAACTGACCGTCAACGTCGACGAGACCCGGCTGCGGCCGCCGCACAGCGAGGTCGCACGGCTGGTGTCGAATCCGGCGCTGGCCCGCGAGCTGCTCGGCTGGGCCCCCCGGGTCGACCTCGACGCCGGGCTCACGGCGACAATCGGATGGATCAAGTCGAACATGAGCCGGTTCCGCGTCGGTGAATACTCGAGATGACCGCCGCGGGTGACTGCGGCGGCCCCGCCCGCCCCGCCAGCGGGTCGATATCGGCGACTCCCGTATCGAGTAAGGTCTGCTGGGAACAGGGCGTGTCGGCGGCGGGACACCGGCGCATCCAACCACGGGTGTGTCCGATCATGCCGGACGGTGCCACGGCGGTGACGCCGCCGAACCGGTGAGCCGACCGCTCCCCACGCCCGTGGGGGTCGGCATGCGGACCCGGCGGGCAGGGCAGCAGACACGGACAGGGCAGACAGGGCAAGGACGACGTGATGTGTGAGAGAAGGCCCGGCGGCCGGTCATCGCTGACCGGCGCCCACGGTAGCCAGAGCGGGGGGCGGTCATGAGCAAGGTCCCCCAGACGGACGCCGAGTACCGGGCATCCACGCTCTACGCCAAACGCCATTCGGTGGCGCACCTGCTCGCCCACGCGGTGCTGGAGAAGTTCCCGGACGCCAAGCTGGGCGTCGGCCCGCCGACCCGGGACGGCTTCTACTACGACTTCGCGCTCCCGCGCCCCCTCACCCCGGAGGACCTCGCCGAGCTCCAGGAGCGGGTACGCGCCCTCATCCGCGGCGGCGTGCACTTCGAGCGGCACGAGCTGACCGCGGACGAGGCCGTCACCAAGTTCGCCGATCAGCCGTTGAAGCTGGAACTCATCCGCGACATCGTCGCCGGCGGCGTCGACGACAACGGCGAGCCGATCGAGGGGCCGGTCGAGCTGTCGGTCTACGAAAGCGGCGACTTCGAGGACCTCTGCCGCGGGCCGCACATCGAGGACAGCAGCGCGATCCATCCCGACGCGGTGGCGCTGCTGCGGGTCAGCGGCGCCTACTGGCGAGGCGACGAGAAACGCCAGCAGCTCCAGCGGATCTACGGGACCGTGATGGACTCCCCCAAAGAGCTGCGTCACTACCTGTGGCAGCTGGAGGAGGCGAAGAAGCGGGACCACCGGGTCATCGGTGAGGCGCTGGACCTGTTCGCCTTCAGCCCGGCGGTCGGCAAGGGGCTGCCGCTGTGGCTGCCGAACGGCACCATCGTCCGCGACGAGCTGGAAACCTGGGCGCGGGAGGTCGAACGCGCCCACGGCTACCAGCGCATCGTCACCCCGCACATCACCAAGAGCGACCTGTACTACATCTCCGGGCATCTTCCGTACTATGCGGACGACCTCTACTCGCCCATCGACATCGATGGCGAGGAGTACTACCTCAAGCCGATGAACTGCCCGCACCACCACATGGTGTACAAGGCAYGCCCGCGCAGCTACCGGGAACTGCCGCTGCGGCTCGCCGAATACGGGACGGTCTACCGCTACGAGCGGTCCGGTCAGCTGTTCGGGATGATGCGGGTGCGCGGTTTCTCCCAGAACGACGCGCACATCTACTGCACGCGGGAACAGGCCATCGACGAGTTCCTCGCCGTCATGCGGCTGCACGCCCTCTACTACGACAAGCTCGGCATCGAGGACTACCACATGGTCCTCGCGCTGCGGGATCCGAAGAACACCGAGAAATACCACGGCGACGAGCTGATGTGGCAGGAGGCCGAACGCATCACCCGCGACGCCATGGAACGGTCCGGCATTCCCTACATCGAGGACATCGGCGGCGCGGCGCACTACGGGCCGAAAGTCGACTTCATCCTCACCTCGGTCACCGGCCGGGAGTTCGCCGCGTCGACGAACCAGGTCGACCTCTACATGCCCGAACAGTTCGGCCTGACCTTCACCAACCGGCACGGTGAGGCGGAGCAGGCGGTTGTCCTGCACCGGGCGCCGCTCGRCTCGCACGAACGTTTCGTCGCGTTCCTCATCGAGCACTTCGCCGGGGCGTTCCCGGTGTGGCTCGCCCCGGTGCAGGTGCGGGTCGTCCCGATCAGCGACCGGCAGGCCGACGGCGCCGCCGCCGTCTGGCGCCGCCTGGTCGACGCGGGAATCCGCGCGGAACTCGACGACAGCGACAACACGATGCAGGCGAAGATCCGCAGGGCCGAGCAGCAGAAGGTGCCCTACGTCGCAGTCATCGGTGACCGTGAGCTGGAGAACGACTCGGTGTCCGTCCGCGCCCGCGGGCGGCGCAACCTGGGCTCACGGCCCGTCCCAGAACTGATCGAGAAGCTGGGCCGGCTCATCGCCGACCGCGCCATGACCCTCGACCTGGATCCGGCCGGCTGATCCCGTCCCGGACACCGGGCTTGTCTCCGGGTCTCCGGTCTTCCTTTCCCGCCGGGCGTCCTTCTTCCACCGCACAGGCTGCTGGTGAGAGAAAGACACCCGGCGGTGACGCGTGCTCCACGGGTGGGCGCGGACTGTCGGTTGCCGCCCGCAGCAGCGCCGGCCCCAGCGCGAGCAGGAACCACAGGCGCTTGTCTATGGCGTTGGACAGGAAGACACCCGAAACGGCCATGCTGAACGTGGCCAGCAGAACCGCGCTCGCCACCGCCGCGTTCCGCCGGTCACCGAGCGCCTCGAAACGCCGGGCGGCGAGGAACATCGACCGCAGGCAGAGGACGAGAAAAGCCAGGAACAGCGCTACCCCGACGATCCCGTTCTCCGCGAGCAGTTGGAGATAGGCGTTGTGCACCTCGTGCGCGCGGCTGATGATGATGTCGAGCCAGGGTACGGGCCCGACCCGGCGCACGTAGTCGCTCTCCACCGCCGTGTAGTTGTTCAGCCCGACCCCCAGGACCGGATGGTCCCGCACGACGCTCCAGGCGACCTTCCACAGGTCCACCCGGCCGTCCCCGCGGTCGTTCGTCGTGATGCGCTCCCAGGCCGCGGGCGACGTCGCCAGCCAGGCGGTGGCCGCGGCCGTGACAAGCAGGATCAGCCCGGCCACCCGCCGACGGTGGCGCCGCAGCAGGACGAGCGCGGCAAGGGCGCTGGCACCGGCGGCGACGAACGCCCCACGGGAGAGGGTCGCGGCGAGCCCGACGGCGGCGAGGCCGCTGGCCGCGAGCAGGAGCCGGCGCAGCGCCCTGTTCTCGCTCGCCGCGATGAGACCAACCGCCAGGATCAGCCCCGCCACCAGCCACGAGGCGAGAAAGTTGGGATCACCCGCCCCGCCCTGCAACCGGGGGGCTCCAGCCAGGCCCGCGGGGTTGCTCGGCCACGGGCCGGCGCCGGCCAGGCCGACGGCGACCGAGAGCACCGCACCGGCGAGAAACGCGCCGGCGGCCAGGCGGACGGCCCGCATGTCGGCCATTGCCGTACCCACCACGACGAAGATCATTACCAGTGCCCACCAGTGCCACAGGTCGGTGGCGGCGGCCCCGATGTCGACGGCCCACAGCAGCGACAGCGACAGCGACGTCAGCAACAGCATGCCCACGGTGACGAGCCCCGGCCGCTGCCGAAGCGCGGAGAGGTCGACGCTGCCACACCCCGCCGTCCGCGGTGCCGGCCCTGCTGGTCCTGCCGGTCCGCGCAGTGCCACGAGCCAACGCAGGATGAGGACCAGACCGGCCGCTTTCGCGGCAAGGTTGAAGGCCGGGACGGCCTCGAGGAACAGCGTTGGCGTCCACAGGGCGATACCGAGCCGTAGATCCACGACGGCCAGGGCGACATACAGCACGAACACGAGCAGCGCCAGCCCCACCCACACCCGTTCGGCCATGGTGGCACCGACGAGCACGGCGCCGACGGTGGCGGCTACGGCGACCGCCGTTTCCGGCCTGCCGGGCGCTGTCGCACCAGATTTCACCAGGCCGGGTTCCACCGCGCCACACCGTCCGGCGTCCGATGGCCGCAGGCGGGCGGCCCACGCGGGGACTGTCCGCATCACCGTCGCCGGGCGGCCGTGACGCCGGGGATCGTTCGGCCAACTCGTCAAGGCACGTACACCCTCCCGGTCCGCGCGGCACTGGTCCGTCGCTGGCCCGTCTCCGGTCCGTCACCACCATGTCTCCGCCTGTCATGGTCGACCGTATGCCGGCCCAGCCACACGCAGGCCCCGCATGCGCGGTAGTTCGCCTACGCCAAACGCGGGTGGCGACCGCGACGAGGCCACGTCAAGCAGTGCGTGCCTCAAGCAGTGCGTGCCTCATTCCCACGCGGGGTCCGCGCTCAGCTTTTCGATGATCCGGTCGTGGAAGCTTCTGCGCTCGAGTCCACGGTCGCCCGGCCAGCGG
>NZ_MOME01000047.1:0-49966 GCF_001983005.1 Protofrankia sp. BMG5.30
CAGTGAAAGCACAATCTCGTCGACACCGGTCAGACGCCGCTGCCGCTTCTTCACGATCCGCGGCTCGAACGTGCCCTCCCGGTCCCTCGGAACCGAGATCTCCACCTCACCGGCCGCCTCGGAAACGACCGTCTTCGTCCGGCTGCCGTTACGGACGTTGGTCGATTCCCGCTCCGCCGGTACCCGGTTCTTCTCATGGCCGAGATGCTCGGTCATCTCCTCGGCCAAAGCCGTTTCCAGCACCGCCTTGGTGAACAGCTTCAACAGCCCGTCCGGCCCCGTCAGCGCCAGCCCACGCGCCTTCGCGTCCGCGACCAAAGCCGCCGCAGCGGCCTGCTCCGGCGACAGCTGCCGCCCCGATTCACGATCTTGCTTGCGAGGGGTCATATCACCCGATGTCATCACTCACAGTGCCCATCCCGCCGGACCCCGAGGGCCCGGCGTGTCGGGCCGGAAACACCGATCTTGAAACAGTCCCTTCGATCATGACAACGAGGGAACAAGTGGTTGCCGTAGCAGCCACTTACGCACTCGTTCCGACGAAGGGGAAGATCGGTACCTTCGTGGGTTCTGGGGGCCTGGCGGGGGGTTCCGCTTATGACGGGGTGAGGGGTGGTAGGYGGGCCACGGTCAGGATCGTGTGGAAGGGCTCGGTGATCAGGCCGTCGGGGAAAGCCTTCAGCAGKGAGCGCCGCTCGGCGTCCAGGAAGTCCTCCAGCCGGTCCCCGATCGCCTGGATGTACGACTTCGAGCGCAGCCACAGCTCGTACCGGTCCAGCGGGAGCGTCCGGCTCCAGCGGCCGGAGACCGTCACGACCTCGGTGAACAGGCCCGTCCAGCGCAGTTCGTCCGCCCAGGGGCGGGTGCGGTAGTCGCGCCGGTAGCCGGGGCTCATCGCCTCCAGACGCCGCTKTTGACGCTCCCACCAGCGTAGGTCCTCGCCGTCGACGTCGTTCCACCAGACCGCGAGCGCGCCGCCGGGACGCAGCACCCGGGCCGCCTCGGCCGCAGCCACCGGCACCCGTACCCAGTGCCACGCCTGGGCGTAGCAGACGAGGTCCGCCACGGCGCCGGAGAACGGCAGCGCCTCACCGTCGGCGCGTACCACGCCGATCTCGGGGGTGCGTTCCCGCAGCCGGCCGAGCATGCCCGAGCTGTGGTCCACCGGGATCACCCGGGCGCCGCGCGCGAGCAGGTCCCGGGTGGCTATACCCGTTCCGGCGCCGACCTCGAGGATGTCCGCGCCGGCCAGCTCACGTCCGGCCAGCCATTCCAGATCCTTGAACAGCTGATCGGGATAGGATGGTCGGGCGGCGTCGTAGGCGTCCACCATCGGGTCGAAAAGCGATCTGGCGCTCATTACCGCATGGTGACATCGTCGCGCAGGATGGATACGGCTGTTCGCCGCTGTTTGTCTCCGGTACTTCCTGGCTMCGGTACTTCCCTCCGGTATTTCGCCGGTATCACCGACCGACCCGACGACAGCACCCGGACCAGCGGCGCCCGGACCGTAGCCCGTAACGTCAGGGCAGGCGGCCGGCCGCGGTGACGGGGGCGGCCGCGAGGTTGAGGCGGGTGAACGCCAGAGCCTCGGCGAGGTCGGCCTCCCGCTGCGCCCGGGATTCCGCGCGGCGAGTGTTGATCTCCACGACGACTGTCCCGTCGAAGCCCCGGGCCGCGAGCCGTTCCAGCAGGTCGGMGCATGGCTGGTTGCCGCGGCCGGGCACCAGGTGCTCGTCCTTGGCCAGGCCGATCCCGTCGGCCATGTGCACGTGGACCAGCCGGTCGCCCAGCTCGTCGGCCATGGCGAGCGCGTCGGAGCGGGACACGCTGGTGTGCGACAGGTCCAGGGTGACGTGCCGGTAGTCGTCACCCACGGGCGACCAGTCCGGCGCGTACGCGGACACCTCCCGCCCGCGGGCCCGCAGCGGGAACATGTTCTCGACGGCGAAGCGGATGTCCGTCTCGTTCGCCATCCGTTCGATGCCCTCGACGAAGTCGCGGGCGTAGTCACGCTGCCAACGAAACGGCGGGTGGACGACGACGGTCGGTGCCCGCAGCGTCTCCGCGACGGTGCGGGCCCGTTGCAGCTTCGCCCACGGCTCGACCCCCCAGACGCGCTGGGTGAGCAGCAGGCACGGGGAGTGGATCGCCAGGATCGGGATGCCGTGATAGTCGGAAAGCCGCCGCAGGGCTTCCGGATCCTGACTCACCGGATCCGTCCACACCATGATCTCTACGCCGTCGTAGCCAAGCCGGGCAGCCATTTCGAAAGCTGCCGCCGTCGACTCCGGATACGTCGACGCGGTCGACAGCGCCACCCTGGCCGAGGGGACCCGTGCGATGGCACGCCCACCGCCACGCGGCGTGAGCAAGGTCCGGTACCCGGTGCCAGGGGGCGGACCAGCGGAATCCGCTGTCGGCTGCCACAAACCTGGGCCACGGTTGTCCGCGACCTCGGCGTCCCCGAGCCGCGGCGCTGGGGTCTGCGCCTCGGACATCCTTCCAGAGTAGTGCCTGTGCGCGACAATCGACGCCCGGGCCAGAACGCCGAAGTACCAGCTCGGCTACCGAGCGAAATCACGCGGGGGCCATGCGGGGGCCACGCGGAGATCACATGAAGATCATGCGGAGGTCAGCCAGTCCAGCCTGCGCAGGATGACRCCTTCCCGCAGCGCCCACGGGCAGATCTCGACCTCGTCCAGGTTCAGCAGGTCGAGGGCTTCGGCTGCGACCACGGACCCGGCGGCCAGCTGGCCCGCGCGGTCGGCCGACACCCCGGGCAGGTCGCATCGTTCGGCGGCGGACATCCGGCACAGCCGCGCGGATATCTCGCGCAGCGCGTCCCGACGCAGGATCCGGCGGACGTACGGGCCGCGGCTGTAGGGCTCCGCGCCGGCGATCCGGGCCAGCGACCTGAAGGTCTTCGACGTCGCCACCGCCCTGGTGGGCTCGCCGACCACGTACAGCCTGGAGACGACCGGGGCGATGTGCGCCCGGACATAGCGCCGCAGGGCCGTCACCTCGGAGCGTTTCGGCGGGTCGTTGGCGAACCAGTCCCGGGTGAGCCGGCTGGCCCCCAACGGCAGGGAGGACACGACGTCGGGGTCCTCGTGCATCCCGGCCGCGATCTCCAGGGAGCCGCCGCCGATGTCGAGCGCGAGCAGCCGGCCGGCACTCCAGCCGAACCAGCGCCGCACCGCCAGGAAGGTCAGCCGGGCCTCGTCCTGCCCTGGCAGGACCGCGAGCGCGACCCCGCTGGCGGCCCGCAGGCGAGCCAGGACGTCCTCACTGTTGGTAGCGTCTCGCAGCGCAGAAGTGGCGAACGCCACAAGATCGTCCACGCCGAGCTCGTCGGCGCGCGCGCTCATGTCGATGATACAGTCGGTCAGGATCCGCTCGCCCTCGGCGGAGAGCGCTCCGTCGCCGTCGAGAAGTTCGACCAGCCGCAGCGGGACCTTCGCGCTGGCGGCCGGCAGCGGCTGGCCACCGACATGGGCGTCCACCACCAGCAGGTGCACGGTGTTCGAGCCGATGTCGATCACGCCGAGGCGCATCCGGCCGGTGACCGGCGGGACGGCGACGTGCGGGACGGCATGATCATGATGGGGCGGGGGCTGTTGGCCACCGTCGAAGGAGGCCGGCGCGGGMAGCGTCACGGGCGGCTCACCGGCCCCGGGYCGGGTGGCGGCGGAGATCTCGGCGGCGGCGGCCTCGGACACGGGCTTCAGTGACATCGGACACACTGGCARCTCACCCGCACGGCAACCGGCAGCCCGACCGGACCAGCCGGACCAGACAGACCAGCCGGACCAGCCGGACCAGACAGATCATCCAGATCGGTCAGATCGAGCAGGACGGAAACATCGGGAAAATCGGACAACGGGCGGAGGGTGTGCGTCCCCCTCGTCGCGCGGCCAAACTTCACGCATCCACTCCCGGTCGTRCATCGAGCCGGCCACGGCCGGCCGGCACCGGCATCCAGCGAACCAGACCAGTACCGGCAGCCGGCGGACAACGCGCCCGGCGGACCACCATGACAGCGACGGCGAACCACCATGACAGTGATCAGGTACGCACAGCGACCCGGCCGGGCGGAGCCCTCACCCGACCAACGTACACAAGTGATCGCCGCTGTCAGGCCGGAACGCCGATCAGAGGATCGGAATCGTCACGGAAAGATCAAGCCGTATCACCGGAGAGGCGAGGATGCGGAGGATGCGGAGAGGCCACCGGTGTCAGGGCTCGAACTTGTACCCCAGACCTCGGACGGTCACCAGGTGGCGCGGGTTTCCGGGCTCGTCCTCGATCTTGGTACGCAGACGCTTGACGTGGACGTCGAGGGTCTTGGTGTCCCCGACGTAGTCCGACCCCCAGACGCGGTCGATCAGCTGGCCGCGGGTGAGGACCCGGCCGGCGTTGCGCAGGAACATCTCCAACAGCTCGAACTCCTTCAGCGGCAGCGGKACGGAGGCGCCGGCGACCGTGACGACATGGCGTTCGACGTCCATCCGCACCGGACCGGCCTCCAGCGTCGCCGTGACGCGTTCGTCGATCTCGCCGCGGCGGCGCAGCACCGCGCGGATACGGGCGACCAGCTCACGGGCGGAGAACGGCTTGGTGACGTAGTCGTCCGCGCCGAGTTCCAGGCCGACGACCTTGTCTATCTCGCTGTCGCGAGCCGTTAACATGATCACCGGGACGGTCGACCGCTGCCGCAGCGCCCGGCAGACCTCCGTACCGGACAGACCCGGCAGCATCAGGTCCAGCAGGACGAGATCGGYGCCGTGCCGCTCGAACTCGGTCAGCGCGGCCAGCCCGTCGGCGGCCACCGCGACGTCGAAACCCTCCCGTTCCAGCATGAACGACAACGCGTCCKAGAACGACTCCTCGTCCTCCACGACCAGCAGGCGGGTCACGCGTCACACTCCTTCGTCATCCGTCCGTCATCCGTCCGTCAGTCAGTCGTCAGTCGTCCGTCGGTCAGTCGTCATCCGTCAGTCGTCCATCGTCGTTGTCACGTCCGCGCTCGACGTCAGTATCGATCTCGGCGCCAGTATCGATCTCGACGTCGGTATCGATATCGGTATCGGCGTCGGCCAGCAGCAGCGGCAGCCTGATCGTGAACGTCGATCCGGCCCCCTCGGAGCTCCACACGCTCACACTTCCCCCGTGGTTCGTCGCGACATGCTTCACGATCGCCAGGCCCAGCCCGGTGCCGCCGGTCGTGCGGGAACGCGCCGGGTCCGCCCGGTAGAAGCGCTCGAAGACCCGCTCCAGGTCCTTCTCGGCGATGCCGATGCCCTCGTCGGCGACCGAGAGCTCCACGGTGTCGCCGGCGCGTCGGACCCCGACGACGACGCGGGTCCCCGGCGGGGAGTAGGTGACCGCGTTGTCCAGCAGGTTCGCCAGCGCGGTGACCAGCTGCCCCTCGTCCCCGCTGACCACGAAGTCGCTGTCGCCGATCACCGCGACGGTGATCTCCTGGGCGGCGGCGGCCAGCCGGGTGCGGTCGAGCGCCTCGGCCAGCACCACCGACACCTGCACCGGCTGGGGATCCGGCTGCGGGTCCGCGCCCTGCAGCCGGGACAGATCGATGATCTCCTGCACGAGACGGGCCAGCCGGGCGGACTCGTGCGTCATCCGGGAGGCGAACCGGCGAACGGCCGCCGGATCATCACTGGCCGCGGCGACGGCTTCGGCCAACACGTGCAGCGCGCCAACCGGGGTCTTCAGCTCGTGACTGACGTTCGCCACGAAGTCCCGGCGGACCGCCTCCACCCGGCGGGCCTCGGTGAGATCGTCGAGGATCACGGCGACATGGCCGTCCGAGTCCAGCCGCGAGGTGCGGGCGCGTACGGCGAACGCCTCCTGGTCGGGACGGGGCCGGGTCAGCGGCGGTTCGGGGCGGGGTGGCAGGTCGAGCTGCCGGTCACGGTCGACGCCGTCGCCGCGGGTGCGGGCGGCCAGGTCGCTGAGCTCGACCAGGTCCAGACGGCTGTCGACGATCACCCCCATGGCGTGGGCCGCCGGGTTGGCCAGGACCACCACGCCGTCGGCGTCCAGAACGATCAGCCCGGAGGGCAGGCCGTCGACAAGGTGCCGGACGAGCCGCGAGGGCAGCGCCGCGCGCGCGGCGGTCGGCGGGTTCGCGGCCGCGGCATCGCGGATCCGCCGCCGCGGGGACACAACGGTACTGTCACCTGCCCGGATCGTGGACGCACCTCGGCCCGGCGGTATCTGCGCCGGCGGTACCGAGCCCGCCGAACCCGACGATGCAGAACCCGACGGCACAGAACCCGACGGCGTCTGGGCCGGCGGTGCCTGGGCCGAGATCGGTCGCGGGCCGGGACGGGCCGCGGAACGCTCCCGGCCGGTGCGCGGCGTGGGACCGGCGGCATCCGGGTTGGCTCCGCCACCGAAGAGCCCGAAGCCGGAGAAGCCGGAACGGCCGAAACCGGAGGGCCCGAAACCGGGAAGACCGAAGCCTGCATCCCGCTCGCACTCACCCTCGCCCACGGCCGAATGGTAGGTGGACTGTGGATGTATCCGCCCAACCCGCGCCGATAGTCGTCAGGAGTTCACCCGGCCAACAGAATGTGTTCACCGTGGGGCGAGCACCGCCGACCATCGTTGATCGCGACAGGGTATGTGCGGCGTTCGGGGTCATATGTCCAGGAGCAATCGCTGTTCGCCCGCACCGTGTGACGCGCCGAAGGTCGAAACGGCGGCTTTCCCACGGACAGCCGACGCCGGCTCGCAACGCCGGGAGCCGGCCCGCGCATGGTCGCCACCCCGGCAGGCCGGGGATGCGGCCGCTGTTCCAGTGACCACGGGGATCCGCGGCTTCCGGCAGTGCGAAAGAAACATGATCGCATCCTGCCGGCCGTCCCCGTCTCACCCTGTTGTGATCCGATGGGCTGACAACCGCTACAGACACGAAGGAGCCGTCCGTGCGGGACGCCTTCCACGACGAGCTCGAGAGCATCAACTCCTCACTCGTCGAGATGACCAACCTGGTCGCTTCAGCAATGGCGCGAGCGACAACCGCGCTTCTCGACGCCGATCTACAACTCGCCGAGGGTGTGATCACGGCCGACGAGACCGTGGACCTGCTACGTAACGAAATCGAGGAGCGATCCTTCGACATAATGGCGCGCCAGCAACCGGTCGCCACCGACCTGCGGACAATGGTCACCACGCTGCGTATCGTGGCTGACCTCGAACGCATGGGCGATCTCGCGCTGCACGTCGCCAAGGTGGCCCGCCGGCGCTACCCCGGCCGCGCCGTCCCACCGGAGCTGCACTCGACCCTGCTGGAGATGGGCCAGGTCGCGCAGCGCATCGTCGCCAAGGCGGGGTCGGTCATCGCCGGCCACGACGCGGCCCTGGCCAAGGAGCTGGAAAGCGACGACGACTCCATGGACGCCCTGCACCGCAGGCTCTTCCATGTGCTGCTGGAAACGGAGTGGACCTACGGCATGGAGGCCGCGATCGACATCACCCTGTGTGGCCGCTACTACGAGCGCTACGCCGACCACGCCGTTTCAGTAGCCCATCGTGTGATCTACCTGGTCACCGGCAAACGCGTCTGACCACCCGCCTTCCCGCAAAGCCCGACGGCTGCGCGAATGGAGCGGTGGCGTGGTTTGCGCCCCCGACTGGGCCCACGTTCCCCACGTCACCGCTCCGTTCGGCACCGCGGCGGCTCGCCCGGGGGCGGCGTTCGTTACTTCTTCCTGCCCTGGGCGGCTACGGCGGCGGCGGCTCTGGCCGCTTCCTCCGGGTCCAGGTAGGACGAGGCCAGGACGCGCAGGTCGTCGTCCAGTTCGTAGCGCAGGGGGATGCCGGTGGGGATGTTCAGGGCGGCGATGTCGCTGTCGCTGATGCCATCCAGGTGCTTGGCCAGGGCACGCAGMGAGTTGCCGTGGGCGGCGACGAGCACGGTCCTCCCGCGCCGCAGGTCCGGCACGATCGCGTCGTACCAGTACGGCAGTATCCGGGTCACCACGTCCTTGAGGCACTCGGTCGTCGGGACGAGGTCCGGCGGCAGGTCGGCGTAGCGCTCGTCCACACCACTGACCTGGTTGGGGCCGATGGGCGGCGGTGGGGTGTCATAGGAACGGCGCCACAGCGTGAACTTCTCCTCGCCGTACTCGGCGAGGGTCTCGGCCTTGTTCAGCCCCTGCAGGCCGCCGTAGTGCCGTTCGTTCAGGCGCCAGGAGCGGTGCACGGGGATCCATGTCCGGCCGGCCGTGTCGAGCGCGATCCAGGCGGTGCGGATCGCGCGCAGCAGCAACGACGTGTGCACCACGTCCGGGAGCACACCCGCGTCACGCAGCAGTTCACCGCCGCGGGCCGCCTCCTGGCGGCCCTTGTCGGAAAGGTCGACATCCACCCAGCCGGTGAACAGGTTTTCTCGGTTCCACGTGCTCTCGCCGTGGCGGAGCAGAACGAGCGTCGGCATGACTTCGATCCTGCCGCAACCCGCCGCCGCGATGCGGCTGGATCGGCCGTGGCGCACCCGCCCGGGACACTTTTCAGGGCCGCTCCGACCGCGACGCCCGGCCCTTCACCGCCCCACACCGGTACCCCCGGCCCTGGCCGCCCGGCCCGCTGGCGTCCGCCCTCGTCCGCCGTCCTGGCTGTCAACCTGGGTGTCAGTCGGTGACCCTGGGATGGCCGGTACCGGCATAGATCACCCAGGCGCTCTGGTTCGAGTCGTCGATCAGATACCAGACGCGTCCACCGCCGGTGACCGCGTACTGCCACCGCGTACTGCCACCGCGGCCACTAGGTGACGTTCTCGCTTGCCCGGCTAGAGACAAAACGGCTGGAAACAAAAGAGACCTCCGGGCGTTTCCATCGCCCATAGAAGGGACGACGGGCCGTCGGGACCAGCGACGACGCCCGGAGGTCCGGTGCCTGTCTGGTTCTCGCCGGTGCCGGTGCCCGTAGGTCACCCGGCAGGGGTGAGGACCACGAGACCGGCTAGCGGACAGTCACCTCACGAGTCCGTTTATCACACAAAACTGGACCACCTCCCTTCCCGTGTACGGACAACGCTACGGGGACGGGGTGGGCTCGGCAACCGCTTTTCCCCACCAACCTTCGGGGCGTCGCCGGCGACTTCACGACAGCAAAAAGTAACATATACATAACTTTCAGCTACGGTCCTGGTCGGTCGTGACAGTGGCACGGCAAGACCACCGTCCGCGCGATCGAAGATCCATCGAGCACGGCCTAAACTCGTTTCCATGGCGGTGGACGTCGCGGGAGGCCGGGAGAGCCGGCAGCGGCGCGACGCCGCGCCCGGCACCGCGCCGGTTTCCGCTGTGCCGCCGAAGGTCCAGGCCCCAGGCTCACCGGCCGCGGGGCCGGCGGGGGACGACACCTGGCAGACACAGCTGCGTTCCCGCGGCTACCGTCTCACCCCACAACGTCAGCTTGTTCTCGAAGCGGTCACCCGGCTCGGCCACGCCACCCCTGAGGAGATCGTCACGGAGGTCCGCCGTACCGCGGGCGGGGTCAACATCTCAACGGTGTACCGCACCCTGGACCTTCTCGAGGAGCTCGATCTCGTCTCGCACGCGCACCTCAGCCACGGCGCGCCGACCTATCACGCGGCCGGCCTCGCCGAGCACGCCCACCTGGTGTGCGGCGGCTGCGGCGCGGTACAGGAGATCCCCTCGGACGTACTGGCCGACATCGTCACCCGGCTGCGCGACGACTTCGACTTCTCCGTGGACGTCAGCCATGTCGCGCTTGCCGGCCRGTGCGGGGACTGCGCGGGCCCGGGTTCCGGTTGAACAGGCCATGACCGCCGACTCCATCGCCCCGCCCGCAACCGGCACCCGGCCGCCCGCGCCCGGCGGCCCCGGCAGCCCGGACGACGGCTCCCGCTACCGCTCACCGCTGCTGGACATCGCCGGTGCCGTGCCCGCCACCGGAGCCGACCTCGGGGTCGCCGACCACTACGGGGATCCGCTGCGCGAGCAACGCGCCGGCGAGCGCGGCGCGGTGGTCGTCGACCGTTCGCACCGCGGAGTGCTGCGCATCACCGGTGTGGACCGGCTGTCCTGGCTGCACAGCATCACCTCCCAACATCTCGCCGCGCTGCCGGCCATGCGGGGCAGCGAGGCGCTGGTGCTCTCCCCGCACGGCCATGTCGAACACCATCTGATGATCTCCGACGACGGGACGGCCACCTGGCTCGACGTCGAACCGGGCACCAGCGCCGCGTTGCTCGCCTACCTGGAGTCGATGCGTTTCCTGCTGCGGGTCGAACCGGTCGACGTCCACGCCGACCACGCCGTGCTGTCGGTCCTCGGCCCGACCGCCGTGGACGTCGTGACCAGCGCGTTCGCTCCGCTCGACCCTCCGCTCCACCGGCCTGCCCGCCGCGATGTGACGGTGGGTTACGACGGTGACCTGCTGGCCCGGGGCCCGTACCCGCTTGCCCGGGCGCTCGTCCGGCCGGCCGCCGCATCACCAGCCATAACCGACAGCCCCATAACCGACAGTCCCGTGGCCAACAGTCCCGTGGCCGGCGCCCCCGCGACGGGCGGCCCGGTGGCCGGCGGCGGTGCGGGCGGCCAGGAGGATCCGGACGGGTACGACATCCTCGTCCGGGCGATGCCCGACGGCCTCGACCTGCTCGTCCCGCGCCGGGCGCTGCGCGGGACGGTCGAACGGCTCGTCGCCGCAGGCGCGTCCCTCGCCGGTGTCGGCGCGTTCGAGGCGGCACGGGTCGCTGACCGCCGCCCTCGCCTGGGCGCGGAGACCGACCATCGGACGATCCCGCACGAGGTCGGCTGGCTGACCACCGCCGTCCACCTCGACAAGGGYTGCTACCGCGGTCAGGAGACGGTTGCCCGCGTGCACAATCTGGGCCGCCCACCCCGACGCATGGTCCTGCTGCATCTGGACGGCACGACGGTCGCCCGGGGCGCCCCGGTGAGCGGCGGTGGCCGGACGGTCGGGTTCGTGGGCACGTCCGTCGTGCACGCGGAACTCGGCCCGATCGCGTTGGCAATCGTCAAACGGACCGTGCCCGACGACACCGCCCTGGTCGTCGTCGACCCGGAGACGGGTGATGTCGCGGCATCCGTGGAGCCGGCGAGCGGGCCCGACCAGCCGACTCGCCCGGCCGGCCGTCTCGTCGACTGACCCGAGCCGGACAGTCCGCCCCCATACGTCGCCCCCATACGTCGCCTCCGCGTGTCGCCCCGTGGCGGCCGCTCCGGCGGGGGGCGGCCACCACCCAGCTGGGACGAGACGACAGGACACGATCAGGTGGGACGAGCGAGGAGCTGATCCACCTCGCGGACCTCCGGATGCGCCGCGTGCCGGCGCAGGGAGCGCCGGAGCTCCTCCGCCCGCCGCGCGTTGCGCTGCGAGCGGGTGGCCTCCAGGAACGGCACCGCCTGACGGACGAGCGCACACCCGTGGTCGATGTTGCCCAGGTCGATCTGCACGGCCGCGCGACGGAGCAGGTATGTCGCGTGGTCACGGGCGCGGGCGACCGGGTGCACCTTGAGGGCGTGCGTCAGCCACCGGTCCGCCTGCGGCAACTGACCGAGATCGATGTAGCAGATCCCGAGCTGGGCCGCGTGGAACCCCTCGTCGAAGATGCCCGCCCAGGCCGGATCCTGCGGGCTGGAGCGGTCGGCCGCCGTTTCGGCCTGGGCCAGCGCGCGGAAGCATCCGGCCTGATCGCCCAGGGCCGCGTGCGCCCGGGCCAGCCTCATCTGGAGCATCGCGCCGACGCGTCCGCTGATGCCGCCGCCGCTCGCCACGGCCGCTTCCGCCAGGTCGAGGGCTTCCTTGGGACGGGCGAAGTCGACGCACTGCAATGACATGTTCTTCATGATGTTCGCGCCGACCAGCCGGTCCCCGGCGGCGTGGGCGGCGTGCAGGGCCGCGATCCAGTAACGTTGCGCGCTCGTGTGGTAGCCGGCGTCGAACGATGCCCACCCGGCGATCCGGGCGAGTTCGGCTGCGAGCAGTTGGAGGCTCGCCCCGATCTTTTCCGTGTACGAGCCCTTGGCGAGCAGTTCGGTGACCACTCGCAGCTCGGCGTCGACAAGCCGCCGGACGCCCTCCCCGCCGAGCCGGTCGTCCATCAGCCGTAACCCCGGGATGTTGTGCTCGATGCGGTGGACCACCTGTTCGTCCACCCGACCGCCGTCCAGGGCGGCGACGAGCCGGGTGGGCTCCAGGTTGAGCCACTCGTTGGCCAGGCTCGCCACACCCGCTCCGGTGATGGTGAGAAACCCTCGACGGTCGGTGAGGGCGCCTTCGACAACATCGATCATGGATGTCACACTGCCTGCGCTGTTCCACGGGTAGTCGGTACGTACGACGTCACCGGTCGGCAGCCAGGCTGGCCAGGGATGGGACTCGACCTTCTCGGCCGAGACTCCCAGCTCAGCGGCAAGGGCGAGCTGGGAGACCCGGTCGGGCACGACACCCCGGTGTTCCCAGCGCCAGACCTTCTGACGTTCCGCCGCCATGTTGGCCACGCCCAGGTCGCGTGCGCGGCGCGCCACCACCCGGGCCAGTCGCTGATAGGACCAGCCACGCTGCGCCCGGACGAACGCGAGCGGGTGAGCGCAGGCGCCGGCGCCCTCGGTCGACATCATCTGTCTCCTTCGAGTCGCATCTGGTGAGCAGCTAACGACGCTATGTGGTGACATCTTCGCGACACAGTGACAAACAGGAAGCGATGCGTGCGCAAAAGACCACAGGAGGACAACAACACGCACCGTTTAACACCGATTGCACGCGTGCTCACACGATGGCCGCGAATGCACCGCACAAAATCCCGCACAGGTCATTGACTGCTCATCTGCTTGCTGTTCAGCAAGATCCTGCCATCATGCTACCGCCGGTCGCGCGTCCCACAAGAGGCCGTACCACAGCGAGATCACACGGAGCGTTCCAGGTTGCCTACTCTCCGCTTTCAATCTTATAAAAGAATTTAATGAATATAGAAAGAAATAGAACCGCGAACAGAACGGGAGCAAAGCGGCGGCAAAGGCGAGCACCCCCGACGAACAACGGCCTCACGGCGGCCGCAGACCGAGCGACCGCCGACCCGATGATCACCGATCAGATGATCGGTGATCACATAAGGAGCGCCTCCGCCTGCTTCTGCAGTTCGGTCAGCGTGGTCGTCGGATTCGCGCCCATCATGATCCTCGCGACCGCCTCGGACGCGAGGACAGGCACCTCACCGCCGCGCGGCCCGGACCAGTACGGCGCGCGGACGATCGAATCGATCAGCGCGTTGAAGGGCACGACCTGCGGATACCGCTGGTACAACGGYACCAGCCGGTTCGCGGCCTCGATGTCGACCGGCAGATAGCTCAGCGTCGTCACCTCGGCGGCCACCACGTCCGGCGCGAGCATCGCCATCATCAGCTCGGTGGCCATCTCGTACTGGCAACGGTCGGTGGCCAGCATCACGAGACCGTTCCCGCTGGCCACCGGATGCTGCGTCCCACCCGGCAGGACGGGAAGCGGCGCCACGCCGAGCGGGAACGCGCCCTTGCCCTGGCGTTCGATGGTCTGCAGCCCCGGCACCACCGAGCTGATGCTCGCGCCCACGATCGCGGACTTCCGGTTGAGGGCGAAGCGGACCATGGCGTCGGCCGGCGTGTTCGACTGGGGCCCGTAACCGCCCACCCTGGCCAGGAAGCTTGCGGTGTCACGCGCCGCGGCGCTGGTGAAGTCCGGCTGCCCCACGGCGTTCTGGATGCTCGCGCCCTTCGACCCCGCGATGGTGTTGAAGAACCACTGCCCGAACTGGTCCGAAGTCGGCAGGTCGACCGGCTGGACGCCGGGCAGGGCCTGTCTGATCTTTTCGGCGGCGGCAAGGAGACCGGTGGTGTCCTTCAGCGACCCCGGGTCCACCCCGGCCTGGGCGAGCATGTCGGCGTTGTAGAGCAGGACGGGCACGGAGACCTGCTGCGGGACGACGAACAGCTGCCTGCCTCCCACCGTGCCCAGCGTGGCGAACCGCTGGTCGTAGGAGGCGCGCAGCGACCGCGGCGACACCTCCTGGGCGTCGAGCCGTTCGACGAAGGTGGCCAGCAGGTCGAGCCCGGCCACCGCGAGGTCCGTGCTGCGCCCGGCGGCCGCGTCGGCGCCGATCTGCTGGACGATCTGGGAATAGCTGGTCGCGGTGGACGTGATGTCGACGGTCAGGCCGGGATGGGCCTTTTCCATGTGCGCCCTGGCCGCCTTCGCGGTGTCGGCGAGCGGGCCACTGACGATCATCCGCAGCGTCCTGACACTTGTGGCGCACTGGAGCGACGCCGTGGCCCCGTTCGCGTCGGTCACGGCCACGGTGGCCGGGCGGACCGGCGGTCGGAGGCCGGCCGTCGGCGACGAGCCGCCGGAACCGCCCACCCCACACGCGGCGATCGTGCATACGGCGGCGGCGACGGCGACGAACCGCGTCGCCCGCGGAATCCGGTTCAATTTTCTTCCTTTCAGGCTTTCACGCCCCGACGCCGCCGGTTCTGACGCCGGTGCCGAGGCCGGTGCCGCCGATGGCTCCGGCGGCCGGCCGACATCGGACCGGAATGAGCACGGTCGATTTCGCGATACTCGGCGCGGCCGGTGGCCGGGACGCGGGAATCGACAACGGAAATGCGGCTCGCGGGCCCGTGGGCCGCCGGGCCGCCCGCGTCGCCGGGGCCGCCTCGAGCGCGGCGGCCGCTGGGCCGGCCCGGCACCGGGCGCCGTCGCGGGCACGCGCCCCGGGCACCGGTACCGCCGTCGGCCGCACGGAACACCGCGCATGACAACGCCTGGAAGGCTCGCCGGCCGCCGACCGCCCATGGGCGCGACCGCCGGCAGGCGCTCCTGCCGGCGTCCCCGGGCGGGTCCCATCTGCTCGGTACACGGCTGGAATCCTGGCGGTCAGGAGAACATCTGTGTACGACCGGGGCATGTCACCGCGGCCACACGCGTGACGGCCCGCTCAGAAAAACCGTGGTTGACACGGGATTTCCGGCCAGCAGCCTGCTGTCATATTTCCGACAATGTTGGGGAACGCACATCAGAAATCCGCCAGCCGCGATTCCGTCCGGGGTGCGATTTCCGCCGTGGAAGCGTTCCGCCCGCCATCGAGGCGGTACCGGAAACAGCGCGGTGGGCGCTGTGGGCGCGCGCCACGGCCCGACACCGGGGACGGGCACCGGGGCGACCGGAGAGGACCCGGTCGTCCGGCGCTCCCACCAGGACGATGCCCGACGCCCGGCCCCGACGCCCGCCAGCGCCTCCTCGGCTTGCCGGCGGCCAGCAGAATGTGCCCCATCCGCGCGATCCCTGTAAGAATGGCACCTGACCTGACGCCGATCTTCGGGACCACGATGAGCGAGCGCAACAGCTCCGAATGGGGGCGTGTCGGCGACGACGGCACCGTGTACGTACGCACGACCGCGGGTGAACGCCCCGTCGGCTCCTGGCGGGCAGGCTCCCCGGYGGAGGGCCTTGCCCACTTCGCCCGGCGCTACGACGATCTGGCCGCCGAAGTCACGCTGCTGGAACAGCGGTTGACCGTCCCCAGCGCCGACCTGACGGGTCTTGCCGCGAGCGCGCGGCGGCTGCTGGCCTCCCTCGGCACCGCGGCGGTGGTCGGTGATCTGGACGCGCTCACCGGACGTCTGGGATCGGTGCTGGACGCGGTCGGCGAACGTACCGCGCAGCGCGAGGCCGAGCGCGCCCAGCGGGCCGCCGCCGCGGTGGAGGCGAAGGAGGCGCTCGTCGCCGAGAGCGAGCGCCTCGCCCGCAGCTCCGACTGGAAGGCCGTCGGAGAGCGGTTCCGTTCGATCGCCGTCGACTTCCGGGCGATCACGGGGGTGGACCGCCGCACCGACGCCGACCTGTGGAAGCGGGTCACCGCCGCGCGCGAGGAGTTCAACCAGCGCCGGACCGCTCACTTCGCCGCGCTCGACCAGCAGCGAGCCCAGTCCAGGCAGCGCAAGGAAGCGATCGTGACCGAGGCCGAGGCGCTCGTCGACTCCACCGAATGGTCGGCCACCAGCGCCCAGTACCGAACGCTGATGAACCAGTGGAAGTCGGCCGGACGTGCGCCCAGGGACGTCGAGGACGCGCTGTGGGCCCGTTTCCGCGCCGCGCAGGACACCTTCTTCGCCCGGCGCAACGCCGCCAACGCCGAGCGGGACGCGCATCTGCGGGTGAACCAGGCCGCCAAGGAGCAACTGCTCGCCGAGGTTGCCGCGCTCGACCTCGCCCGGCCCGACCAGGCACTGCGCAGGCTGCGACAGATCGAGGAACAGTGGGACCTCATCGGGAAGGTGCCCCGGGACGCCGTCAGCGACCTCGAACGACGGCTGTCCGCCGTCAGTGACCGCATCCGGTCCGCGTCCGATGCCCGGTGGCGCCGGCAGGAGGCCGTCGAGTCCCCGTTTGTGGCGACGCTGCGGGAGTCGGTCGCCAAGCTGGAGGCGCGGCTGGAACGTGCTCGAGCTCACGGACGCACGGACGAGGTGGCCGAGACCGAGTCGGCGCTAGCAACACAGCGCGAGTGGCTAGCACACGCGACCCGCTGACCAGCGGGACCGGCAGGCAACCGACTGACCACCATCGGCCGGCTGCCGATCAGCAGCTCCGATCAACAACTCGCCGACGTATGACCATACGGGTCATTTTGACTACTTTCAGTGACTGAAATATGGCTACGCAAAGCGTTTCGTAACGCTTGATACATACATCAATACTCACAGTGTTCACCGCGTTTAGCGCATCTGCAACATCGTTAATACAGCGAATACACATTGAATTTCCGCGTGCGCGTATCCGTACGCGACGGACGCACAGAAACCGCCAGGGTCGGCCCGGGCGAAGGCGTYCCAAGCATTCCAGGATGCTTGCCAAACGCTTGCCACAGCTAGCATCTGGACGTACGCTGCGAACCATCGGTTCAGCGACACAGCGGGTCCCGTGACCGTGCGCATGGCTCACCCGGTGAAGTCCATCCGGCAAACATGATCCACCCAGCGCACCGGCGCATACCCCCAAGGAGAGGAGGCCGACACTGAACGTGCCGCCCCTGAACGTACGCGATCTCGGAGACTTCATCCGGGACCAGCGCAAGGCCGCACATATCTCGGTTCGTCAGCTCGCCCGGCAGGCCGGCGTCAGCAATCCCTATCTGAGTCAGATCGAGCGCGGCCTGCGCAAGCCGTCCGCGGAGATTCTGCAACAGATCGCCAAGGCGCTCCGGATCTCCGCGGAAGTGCTGTACGTGCAGGCCGGCATTCTCGACGAACGGGCGTCGGACAGCGATGTGACCGCGGCGGTTCTCGCCGACTCGACGCTCACCGAACGGCAGAAGCAGGTCATCGTCGAGATCTACGACGCGTTCCGGAAGGAGAACGCCGTATACGGGCTGACCGGCCGCCCCACCCTGCCGGACGGCCTGCGGCAGGGCATATCCGCCTCCCCGCCCGTGTCCGCCTCCCCGCCCGCGACGAAGACGGCCCTCACCGGCTCCGCGCCCACCGGATCCACCGCGCCCACCGGCCTCGCGTCGGCTACCGCGACCACGGCCACCGAGGTAAAGCCTGCTGGCACCACCCGCCGGGCCACCGGGGCCACCCGAGCGGCGGCCACGCCCACCCCGCGCGCCCCCGGCGCCTCCGACGCCGCCCCGAAGCGGGCAACGGCGACCCGGCGGCCACGCACGACAGCGGCCACCGGCGGTACCGGCAAGGCCGACGGAGGCAGCGGGGATGCTGCCCCGAAAGCCGGCCGAGCCACCGGCCGCTCCACCCGCACCACCGCGGCTACCAACGGAGCCGCCGCCCACGACTCGTCGGACGACACCTCATCATCAACAAAGTAACAACGGAACAACATTCGACGGGCGTGTCACAGCCACAGATCGAGCCAGCAACTGAGTCACAAAACTGAGCCTCAAAACTGAGTCACAAAACTGGAGGTAGCAATGGCCACCATCCGAACCAGCGCCGACAAGTCGGGCGACACCGTCGAGGCCTCGGCCGACGTCAAGATCCCGCTGTCGGAGGTCCGCAAGCCCCTGTACGCCTATGTGGGTGCCGCGGACGCCGCGGTGGAGAAGATCCGGAGCATCCCCACCGTCTACGCCGACGAGATCAAGAAGTTCTCCAGCCGGGTCAACGGCCTCTCCGTCCACGCCCAGCGGCTTCCGGCCAACGTGCAGACCGCTGTCACCTCCCTGCCCACGTCGGTGAGTTCCCAGCTTTCCGACCTTCAGGGACGCRCGAGCTCGCTCTACAGCAACTTCGCCGACCGCGGTGAGAAGCGCGTTGCCCGTATCCGCCAGAACCCGACGACCGAGGAGGCCGTGACCCGGACCCGCAACGTGGTCAACCGGGCCCGGGCGGTGCGCTCCTCGGCCACGACGAAGTCCGCGGACAGCGCCGAGAAGAAGAGCGGCACCGCRCAGTCCGACTGACCGAACGGCCGGGCGCACCCTGGCCGTTCCGTCTCACGACGGCAACTTCGCCGCCACTCGAAAAGAACAACCAGACACCACCGACCCAGCCCTGTGATCATGGCCTGTGGAGAATCCCGGTACCTGGCGCCCGGGGTTCATGGTATGTCGTGTTGTACTGATGATATGAGATATCGCCCACTGGGATCTTCCGGCCTACTGGTATCCGTCGTCGGTCTCGGCTGCAACAACTTCGGCTCACGGGTCGACCTCGAGGGCACCCGGGCCGTCGTCACGGCCGCGCTCGACAACGGCATCACCCTGTTCGACACAGCGGACACATATGGCAACAAGGGTGGTTCGGAGACCCTGCTCGGCCATATCCTGCGGACCCGGCGCGACGAGGTGGTTCTCGCCACCAAGTTCGGCAACGACATGGGTGGGGTGTATGGGCCCGACTTCAACGCCCGCGCCTCGCGCCGGTACATCCGTAAAGCCGTGGAAGGATCGCTGCGCCGGCTGCAGACCGACTACATAGATCTTTTCCAGCTGCACAGCCCGGACGCGTTCACCCCGATCGAGGAGACGCTGGCCGCTCTCGACGAGATAGTGCGCGAGGGCAAGGTGCGCTACGTGGGTTCGTCGAATCTCGCGGCCTGGCAGGTCGCCGACGCCGAATGGACCGCGCGCGCCTCCAGCACGACCCGCTTCATCTCGGCCCAGAACCACTACAACCTGCTGGAGCGTGGCATCGAGGCCGAACTCGTCCCGGCCGCGCAGAAGTACGGCATCGGYATTCTGCCGTACTTCCCCCTCGCGAACGGCATCCTCACCGGCAAGTACTTCCGGGACGAGCAGCCCCCGCCTGGCACCCGGCTGGCCGGCCGCCAGGACGAACTCACCGACGAGGTCTTCGACCAGGTCGAAGCCCTGGAGACCTTTGGCCGGGAACGCGGCCGCTCGCTGCTGGACGTGGCGATCGGTGGCCTGGCCGCGCAGCCCGCGGTCGCGTCCGTGATCGCCGGGGCGACGACGGCGGAGCAGGTCCGGGCGAACGTCGCGGCCAGCGAGTGGCAGCCGCGCGCCGACGACCTCGCCGTCCTCGACAAGATCGCGCCGTCCCGGCGGCCGGGCGCCTGAGCGGCGGGCCGTCCCGGACCTCACCCGTCGTGTCCGCCCCTGCCGCCGGGGGCGGTGACGGTGACGTCCGCGTCCGCCCGTACCGGCGGCCAGGCGAAGGTGACCTCACCCAGCCGCCATCGCGGACGGGTGCCCCGCACGGGCCACCCGTCCGCCCGCAGGGACTCGACCGCGGCTGTCCAGCGCTGCCGCGGCCCGAACACGGCCCGCGGCGCGCCGCGCCGCCAGGCGTCGTCGAACGCGGCCAGCAGCGTGTGCACGTCCTCGCCGGGAACGTTGTGGGCGATCAACGACTTGGGCAGCCGCTCGGCCAGCTCAGACGGACGCGCGAGGCTCGGCAGGTGCGCGGCCAGGGTGAGCGTGCGGCCCTGGCGCCGCGGCCGCGGCGTCCCGACAGGTCCGCCGGGCGCCCCGGGCACTTCCGACGACGCCTCGGGCGGGCGGTCGACGGCGAACCAGCAGGCACGCCGGCCGATCTCGTCGCAGGTGCCCTCGACCAGCAGGCCGCCGGGCGCGATGCGCTCGAGCAGCGCCGCCCAGGCCGGGGCGACAGCCGCCTCCTCGTACTGGCGCAGCACGTTCATCGCGCGGACCAGCACCGGGCGCAGCCCGGCGAGTTCGAAGCCGCCACGGGCGAAAACCAGCCCTGGTGGACGCGCGGCCGGGGCCGCCGCGGCGACCCGATCCCGGTCGATCTCCAGGCCGACGACCCGGACGTCGGGCCGCAGGCGGCTCAGCCGCTGGTAGAGCTCCACCGTGGTGACCGGCGACGAGCCGTATCCGAGGTCGACGACAAGCGGGCTGGCGGCGGCGCGTAACCGGGCCGCCTGTGTCCCGACGATCCAACGATCGACCCGGCGCAGGCGGTTGGGAGCGGTCGTCCCACGGGTGGCGAGCCCCAGCGTTCTGGCGCGGCCCGCGGCCAGCCGCGGCTCGCGGCGGCGGGCGGGGGAGGTACCTGACACGCATCCACGATCGCAGAACCGGCCCGGCCGCCTCTCCCCGCGGGCATCGTGTCCCGAGCGGCACCGATCCGCGCGATCGACGATCCGCCCCGGAGGGCTCTGGCGGCCGGCTCGCCAGGACTGGCGGGTTACCGGGCCGGTACGGAACACCAACAACGATCATGAAGTACACGCCGGGCGGCTGGCCGTGTCAGGCGTTCCCGGTTCGATGTCCAGGGCCGGAGGCAGAAAAACAGGTGAATCTCACCTGTCACCCAATCGCCGGTTCGCCGCGCCACTGGCAGGATGAGTCCGGGCGTCCGCCGGGAAAGAGTCCATAACGGAACGTAATGGCGGATGTCGGCAGGACAGGGCCAGCGGATCCGGATGGTGGCATCCGGTGACGGGCCGCGACCGCGGTTACCCAGCGCGGTCGGCAGGCAGGCGCGGGCGCGGCCGGCCGGCGCCAGGCGGCTGGATCCGGGGCAGTCGGCGCCGGGCATGCGGCCCTCGGATCGGTTGTTCGCAGGACCGGGCCATCCAGTGGTCGGTGAGTCCGGATCGGTGTGGAGGTGGTTGGTGCGTCGGGTCCGGTCGGGCTTCCCTCGTCGGGTCGCCATGCTGTCGATGCACACGTCGCCGCTGGAGCAGCCGGGTACCGGCGATGCCGGYGGCATGAACGTGTACGTGGTGGAGCTGTCCCGGCAGCTGGCCCTGCTCGGCACCGAAGTGGAGATCTTCACCCGGGCCACCAGCAGCAGGATGCCGCCGAAGGTCGCCCTCGCGCCGGGGGTCGTGGTGCGCCATGTCGCCGCCGGGCCGTTCGAGGACGTCGGCCGGGAGGACCTGCCCACCTGGCTGTGCGCCTTCACCGCGGCCGTGCTGCGGGTCGAGGCCGCGCACGAACCCRGCTGGTTCGACGTCATCCACTCGCACTACTGGCTTTCCGGCCAGGTCGGGCTCGCGGTCGCGCGCAGGTGGGCCGTCCCGCTGGTACACACCGCCCACACGCTGGCGAAGGTGAAGAACAGCGCGCTCGCCGACGGCGACCGCCCCGATCCACCGCACCGCATCGCCGGCGAGCAGGACGTCGTCGACGGCTCGAACCGACTGATCGCGTCCACCGAGGACGAGCGGCGCCACCTGGTCGATCTCTACGGTGCCGCCCCCGAACTGGTCGACGTGGTGGCACCCGGCGTCGACCTGGAGGTGTTCCGCCCCGGGGACGTGGCGGCGGCCCGCAGCCGCGTCGGTGTCCCGCCGGACGCGCTGGTGCTGTTGTTCGTGGGGCGTATCCAGCCGCTGAAGGCGCCCGACATGCTGCTGCACGCCACCGCGCACCTGCTGGCGCGTGAACCGGCGCTGCGTGACCGCCTGGTCGTCGCGGTGGTCGGCGGTCCCAGCGGGTCCGGCCTGGACCGTCCGGACGCGCTGGTGAAGCTCGCGGCCGAGCTCGGCATCTCCGACATCGTCCGGTTACAGCCGCCAGTGCCACAGCCGGAACTCGCTGACTGGTACCGGGCCGCGAACCTGGTCGTGGTGCCCAGCCACAGCGAGAGTTTCGGCCTGGTCGCGCTGGAGGCCCAGTCCTGCGGGACACCGGTCGTCGCGGCCGCGGTCGGCGGGCTGCGGACGGCGGTCCAGCACGACGTCTCCGGCATCCTGGTGGCGGAGCGCGACCCGGCCGCCTACGCCGACGCCCTGGCCCAGGTGATCGGCCAGCCGTGCCGGCGCCGGCGCCTGGCCGCCGGGGCGGTCGCGCGGGCGGCGGAGTTCGGCTGGTCCGCGACAGCACGCGGCGTTCTCACCGGTTACCGTAACGCTGCGACACCGGTTACCGTCCCGGCAACGGCCTGACGCCCGCGCGTCCGGCCGCCGTCGGCCGCGGCCTGGAAAGTCTCCGGTGGCCACGGCAGTGATCCAGCCGTCCGACCCATGAGGATCATGGTGGAGGTGGGAACCGGTGTCAGTACCTGTCGACAGCGCCGAACGGGCACGCCTCGACCGCCTGATCGACGACGCCCTGGCGGAGCTGGGCCTGCCCTACGAACGGGTGAGCGAGGGATCGTTCCTCGCCACCCTGGAGGGCGAGCACCGGCTGAGGACGATGACCTGGCTGGTGGTTGGGGACCACACGCTGCTCATCGAGGCGTTCTTCATGCGCAGGCCCGCCGAGAACGAGGCGGGTACATACGCTTTCCTGCTCGGGCGCAACGCGAAGACCTACGGTGTGCACTTCTCGGTGGATCTCGCCGGCGATGTCTACCTCACCGGCCAGCTTCCGCTGGCGGCGGTCACCGCCGACGAGATCGACCGAGTGCTCGGATGCACCCGCACCTATTCGGACGAGAACTTCGATCCGGCGGTCGCTCTCGGGTTCGCCGGCGCCATCGCGCGGGAGAAGGCCTGGCGCGCCCGGGTCGCCGCCGAAAACGGCTCCCGGATGCGCGCCTGAGCCGGCCCCGGCAGCTGGCTGGCGGCCCGGGCCAGGCCCGGCCGCTGACCGGCTCTGCCGGGCCAGCCTCGGCCGAGCCGGTCAGCGCCGAGCTGGAACCGGTCGGACACGCCGAGCGGACCGATCAGGCTACGGTCGGTCAGCAGCCGATACCCGCTGGAGCCGGGCGGACAGGTGTGACTGCAACGGCTTGCCCTCGGCCGCCATGTCGATGGCATAGGCAAGATCACCCTCGACAAGGCCGTACAGCCGTTGGGAGCGGTCCACCCGACGTGCGGTGGCGGTCCGGATCACGACGTTGGAACGCAGTTCCACCCGCGTCCCGACGACGTCCCCGACGTAGATCTCGCTGATCCCGAAGGGATGGGCGAGCATGACCTCGACCGTGGGCGGCCCGTCGCYCTCCCCGGGCTGCACCCGCCAGAAACCGGTCTCGGTCGCCAGCGGGCTGCCCTCGCTGCGCCCGTCCCGGGGCTCACCGATCCACCAGGTATGGGACGTGTAGGACAGGGCGGGACGCCCGGTGCTGAAAAAGACGACCTCCTGGCCGTAACGGAAGGCGTCCATCCCCTCGTAGCCGCCGACGCCCTCGCCCCGCCAGGTGCCCAGCAGGAAGGCGATCGGCAGCAGGCTCGGGTGCAGGTCGACCACCGGCCCGGGCCGCACGGTCACGTCCACGCGCCAGCGGTGCGCACGGGTACGGGTGCGGGTACGGCCGGGACGCTCAACGCTGGCCCGAGTACAGCTTGTACACCGCGTAGACGGAGAACCACCCGATGAGCACCGCTACAAGGATCAACAAAGCGGTGAAAAATATTTCCAGCACGGGACCAGCTTAGCCTTGACCGCCCTCTTCCCGCCCCGCTGGCGGTAGCTGTGTGACATCGGCCAAGCCGTCCGGCCCCTGCGAAGCCGGGCCTTCCGGCGCCGGGCACGGGGCCCTGCGACGGCGGACGCCGAGCCCTGCCAGGGCAACCGTACGGGCCCGGGCCGGACGACCGGTACGAACCGCCCAGTGCAGACTGACAGCCATGACAGCTTCACTGGTCATCAAGGCCACCGCGGGCGCGGACGCGCCAGAGCGGTGCTCACAGGCGTTCACGGTCGCCGCGGTCGGGCTCGCCAGCGGCGCGGACGTCTCCCTGTGGCTCACCGGCGAGTCGGCCTGGTTCGCTCTGCCCGGGCGTGCCGCCGGGTTCGCGCTGCCCGAGTCGGCCCCGCTGACCGAACTGCTGGACGCCATCCTGGCCGGCGGACGCGTGACGCTGTGCACCCAGTGCGCGGCACGACGGGCCATCGGCCCCGACGACGTGCTCCCCGGGATACGCATCGCCGGCGCGGCGGTCTTCGTCTCCGAGGTGCTCGCCGACGGGGCGCGGGCTCTCGTCTACTGACGGCCATCTGCTGACGGCCGTCCGCCGCCGATGGCCGTACCCGCCAGCCGCGGGACGGCCCCAGTCTGAAGACGGCCACCGACGGCAGGCAACGACCCGCCCGCGGGCGACGGCCGTCACGGCGGGCGGTCATTCGGTCCATTCCGTGTCCCTCGGGTGTTCCGCGGGTCTCCCGCGGGACACCCGAGGAACTGTGAGTAGCCAGTCAACAGGACTGTAGGTAGTGTCGTACGCAAGCTCCGCAACCGCTCCTGCGACAGCAGACCACGCACGGCACACGATGCGGCTCCTTCACGGCACCGAGAGGATGCGGTTTGGTGGTTGTGTGATGCACGAACCCGAGGTTCTGTACGCAGTTGTCCAGTTCGACGGCACCGCGCAGCGGACAGTCCGGCGCGTCGTCGCACCATTTCCGGACCGGAGCTCCGCCGCGCTGTTCGCGACCGACAACGATCTGCACAACTACTCCGTCGGCCCGAYGTCGTTTGCCGTGCCCACTCGGGTGGCACCCGTGTACCACGGTGTTCCCGCGCCCCGGGCCGGCAGTTCCTGAGCCCCACGAAATCCGCCCCGCGCCGGGACAGCCCCCACAAAACACGAAGATGGGCCTTTTCAGGATGCCCGGAAGTTCTCCGGACCCCCGAAAAGGCCCACCTGGAACCGACCGGAACTATCCGGCCCGGTCCCGGGATACCCGTCTCAAGGGGCTCCCTATGCCGCGACCTCGATCTCGGCGTCGACGGGCTCGCCCTGGCGGGCGACGACCTTCCGCTCGCCGGACGCTCCCGGGACGAGTGCCCGGACGGTCCACGAGCCCGGCCGGGCGAAGAAACGGAACTGCCCGGTCGCCGACAGCGGAACCTCGGCGGTGAAGTCGCCACCCTCGTCGAGCAGGCGGGCATAACCTGAAGCGACCGGCGAACCGTCCTTCAGTACGACGCCCTGGATGACAGTTTCCTTTGCCACGTCAATTCCTTCCAGCGAGGGTCCGCCACGGGTCGCGCCACACACGGTCCTATGCGTCCTTCTCGATCGGGACGCCGACCAGTGAACCGTACTCGGTCCAGGACCCGTCGTAGTTCTTGACGTTCGGCAGGTCCAGCAGCTCGTGCAGGGCGAACCAGGTGTGGGCCGAGCGCTCGCCGATGCGGCAGTAGGCGATGGTGTCCTGGCTCAGGTCCACCCCGGCCTCCGCGTACAGGGCGGTCAGCTCCTCGTTCGACTTGAAGGTGCCGTCCTCGTTCGCGGCCTTCGCCCAGGGGATGTTCTTCGCGGTGGGGATGTGCCCGGCGCGCTGCGACTRCTCCTGGGGAAGGTGGGCCGGGGCGAGCAGCCGGCCGGCGAACTCGTCGGGCGAACGGACGTCGACAAGGTTCCTCGAGCCGATCGCGGAGACGACCTCGTCCCGGAAGGCCCGAATGTCGGTGCGGGCGTCCTTGGCGACGTACTGGGTCGCCGGCCGGTTCGGGAGCTCCTCGGTCAGCTCACGGCTGTCGAGCTCCCACTTCTTCCGGCCACCGTCGAGCAGCCGGACCTCGGCGTGCCCGTAGAGCTTGAAATACCAGTAGGCGTAGGCGGCGAACCAGTTGTTGTTGCCACCGTAGAGAACGACGGTCTCGTCGTTCGAGATGCCCTTGCCGGACAGCAGCTTCTCGAACTGCTCCTTGTTGACGAAGTCACGGATCACCGGGTCCTGCAGCTCCGACTTCCAGTCGAGCCGGACCGCGCCGCGGATGTGCCCCTTGTCGTATGCGGAGACATCCTCGTCGACCTCGACCAGGACAACCTTGGGATCGTTCAGATGTGCCTCGACCCAGGCGGCATCGACAAGCGCGTTGGCGCGACTCATGCTTGCGCTCCTTTCACAGAACGTACGACGAGATATATCTGGCAACCGAGGCAAAAACCGATCGTGGCATTCAGGAACGCCGCGACAAACGCGAACGCCGTGGCCACGTACCCCAACGCGGGGACGTCGGCGAGAAAGCCGACCGTACCCAGCACGCCGAACACCGCCCCGACCGCCTGCGCGAAACGCGGTGGCTGGTCGTCCTCCAGCTCGGCCGGCGGCCCCAGCCGAGGCTGAACCAGCGTCCGGTACAGCACCCCGTACGGAGCACGACGGACGCCGATCACCGCACCTGTCAGAAATACCACGGTCTGCGCGAGGAGCAACCAGCCATTCGCGGTCAGCAACACGACCGCGAGGACGACGCTGGTGACAGCCGCGCTGAACCTGGGACCTCTTGGGTCGACCACGAGCTCATCTCCTGACGGGCAGGCCCGCCGACGGCGGACGGCATCAACGCACGGTTCAGGAAAATGGACACAGCGAGCTACGCACACGGCACAGATCGACCGTGCGGCGCCGGACGAGCTCGGTGGAGAACATAACCCCCTGACCGTAGCAGCGAACATGACGGATGTGTTATTGATCCRACGGCCAATCGGGTCGATCGGACAAATCGATCATGGTACTGTCCGGCGGCGCCCCCGGATCCCGCCCGCGCGACCCACCAACCGCCAGCTCCAGCGCCGCGAGAACAGCCGCCCGCCCTGGTGGGGCACCACTGGCCCGACAGACCTCACGGGCCCGCGAGTCAAGGACCAGGACGGTCGGCGTGCGCCGGATCCGCAGCCGTCTGACCAGTTCAAGATGGGATTCGGCATCGACCTCCACATGCCGCACGCCCGGGACGCTGCCGGCGACGTCCGCGAGAATCCGCCGGGTCGCCCGGCAGGGCGCGCAGAACGCGGTGGAGAACTGCACCAGCGTGGCCCGCGTCCCGGGAGTCACCCCGAGCGCGACGAGTTCGGCGTCCACCGCGGGCAGCGAACCTGCCTCGTCCGGACCTGCACCGTCCGGACCTGCATCGTCGGGACGAGTCCCGTCATGGTGGGCCGGCGCTTCGTCGCCGTCCGTCACCTTGCTTTTCACGTTGTTGTTTTTCCCGTCGCTGCCGGCGCTCACGTCGTTACCGACCGGCCGGGCCGGAGCAGCCCCGGTGGCATCCGCCGCGGCCCTGYCGAGCACCACCGCAGGCGCCGGCGGGCCCGGAGGGGCCACCCGAAACCGCCCGTCCCGCAGCCGGACGAGCACCGCCAACCCGACGGCACATCCAACAGCGGCCACCAGCACCCACAAACCGGTCACACCACTGACCAGCGCCCCCGCCCATCCACATCTTCCCGCCCACCCACACTCCCCCAGCCCGCTTACCCCAACACCGGCTGGACTGTTTCACCGCGGTCCGGATCCTTTCGGCACGGCCTGGGCTGCGCGTCGGGTGTCGGTCATCCCAGCAGCAGGTGGCCCACCGCATACACGAACGCGGCGGCCGCGGCCAGCGGGAGGATCGCTACCAGCGGCCATCCAGCGGGGTGGCCGTCATGGTGGGGCACCTGCCCGGGGACGCCGGCGGGCACCGCCGCGCCGCCTGGCCCGGCCACCGGCTCGGTGCGGATCCCGGTGGCCGCGCGGGCGACGGCACGGTCGGCGACAACCGCCGCCACGGCAGCGGCAGCCGCGATCAGCGCCGCCTCCCAGGCCGCCGAATCGTCCGCGAACCCGCCGAGGAGAGCACCCGCGCCGATACCCGCGGCAAGCCCGAYGGCTGGCACGACAGCCAGTGCGACGGCCGGCCCGCCGGCCCGCCGACCAGGGCGAACGCTGCCCCGCCCGGCGAGTCCCACCGCTCCCACGGGTCCGGCGGACGCCCCCGCGCGCAGCCTCACGGCACACAGCCGTGTGACGAGAACGGCCGTACCCGCGCCCAGCAGACCGGCGGCCAGCACCGTGGGGCCGACCACCCGGCCGTCCGGCGTCCGGATGGCGGCCACGTTCAGACAGCCGGCCAGCAGAGCGACCAGGACCACCCCGCTCAGGCCCGCGGCCATGTCGACCGTGACCGTCGCCGACCGTCCCGCGGGGGAACCGTGACGGCGGGCAGCGGCCCGCGGCCCGCCCGCCCCGAGCAGCCGCCCGACCGGCGTCACGGAAAGAACATGATCACTCCACTGCCGGACCCGGGCCACCGCGGGCAGCCCGGCCCGCGGCGGAGCGCCGGCGGCCTCCGCCCGCCCGCGCCGTCTGGTCAACTGGACGAGGATGACCGCCACCACGGCGGGACCGATGACCCCGGCCAGGTTCCCGATCCCGTCGGAATCGGTCAGCGCGGCGGTGGCGTCCGCGGCCAGCGCCGCCACCAGCACGATCGCGAGCGTCCCGGTCGACGCTCCGAGCGCACGCACCCAGGCCCGGCCGAGCAGGACCCCTTCGACGGCAATGACGGCGGCGAGCGGAAGCCGCCCCACGGCCGCGGCGAGCACCGGTACGACAGTGGCGACGGCGACGCAGAAGCCGACGAGGGCCGTGCGGAGGCCGTCCGGTCGCCGCGGGGGGCTGTCCGCCGGCGTGCCGGCCGGCTTCGTCCTGAGGGCCGTCCTGCCTCCGCGGGCGCACACGCCCCCATATTCCCACGGCTGTCGTGGACGGCCGTGGACGACAGCGACGAACCGGGTGAAACACCCAGGTGGACGCCCAGACGGGTATCACCGCCACACTCCGACGCCGGCCGGAACTCCCCTCGGCTCCTCGCGACTCCTCGTGGCTCCTCGTGGCCGTGGCCATCCCGAGGCCACACCGAGCGGGGCGGCCTCGGGGCAGGACGGCTCACCCGCCGGCGAACGGCGGCAGCACCTCCACGACAGCGCCGTCCGTGAGCGTCACATCGGCATGGTCACGGTGACCGACCGGCAGGTCGTCCACCAGGAACGCGCAGCGGGTCAGCAGTTCCGCGAGGGTGCCCGGGTGGCGTTTCGCCACGGTTGCCAGCAGGTGGGCAAGGGTCTCGGCGTCCTGCCGCTCCTCGGGCACGCCGGCCGCGTGCCGGGCAGCGGCCCAGTAGTGGACCGTCACGCGGGCCATCGACCCATCCTCCCGCTGTTGTCCGCCCCGGCATCCCCGACCTCCCGAGGGGCGTCGTGGTCACCGAGAGCGCGTCMGATCCAGGGCCGGCCAGGGTCGCGCTGGCCGGCCGCGAGCGCGTCGACGCAACGCCCGAGGGTGTCGGCGCCGACCTCTACCGGGAGCTTGTCACGAAATCCGGAAAAGCCACGAGCGGCGACCCTGTCAAGATCAAAATCTTGGCTGGTTACGGAACGATCACGGTAACGATGGACCGTGGCGAGAATCTCAGCGCCCACAGCGGGGAGAACTCCTCATGCGGTAGGAGTGGAGTACGACACTCCGCTATCCTCCCCACAGGCCGGTCTTCGTTTCGCGCCCATGACGGCCGTGGAACGCGAACCGACCGCAACGTATCCGTGGGTCGACGCTGCCCCAACATCGCAACCGAACCCTGGAGGAGTCAACTTGAGCGTCGTCCTGTTGCTCACCAACGCCCCCGGACCGTCCGCGGAGTCCTTTCCCTCGCTCGGGCTCCTGACCCACACCGTTCGTGTCGCTCCGCTTGAGGCCAGCGCCCTCCTCGACGCTCCCCCGGTGGATGTCGTGGTGGTGGACGGGCGCCGGGAACTGGTTGTCGCCCGTGGCCTGTGCCGCCTGCTGCGCACGACCGGGCTCACCACCGCGCTGCTTGCCCTTGTCACCGAAGGTGGGCTGGCCGCTGTGTCGGCCGACTGGGGCGTCGACGACGTCGTGCTCGACAGCGCCGGGCCGGCCGAGGTCGAGGCGCGGCTGCGGCTCGCGATCGGCCGGGTGGCGGCCGCCGGTGGCACCGCCGAAGCCGGTGTCATCCGCTCCGGCGACCTGTCGGTGGACGAGACCACCTACTCGGCCAAGCTGCGTGGCCGTCCGCTTGAGCTCACCTTCAAGGAGTTCGAGCTGCTGAAGTACCTCGCGCAGCACCCGGGCCGGGTCTTCACCCGCGCCCAACTCCTGCAGGAGGTCTGGGGTTACGACTACTACGGTGGCACCCGGACCGTCGACGTCCACGTGCGTCGCCTGCGGGCCAAGCTCGRCCCGGAGCACGAATCGATGATCGGCACCGTGCGGCACGTCGGTTACAAGTTCGTCGCTCCTCCGATCGCCCCGCTTCCCGGCGGCGAGGCGGTGTCCGGCTCCGACAGTCGGGAAGTAATACGTACTCCCGAACGCGTGTAGTGCCCGTCAGGGTCCGGGTGGTTCCAGCCGGAGTCCGGGTCCGCCGGACCGGTCATGTCGCTTTACCCGGACCTCCGGGCCGTTTCGCGACATGGCGGGAACCTCGGCGCGAGAAAACGTACGGTGTCATCTCCGGACGGGCACGACACGCCCGTCTGACGCTGTGACCAGCAGGTGTTCGCGCGCCGGGGCTCCCGCCGCCACGGCATCGTCCGATATCCGGCCAGCGATGTGATCAAGAAAGATTCGTGACCGAACCGGGAAATCTCCGGCCACGTCAGGCCCGCCCGGATGAAAGTCGGTACGGAACACCATAATGTCGCGGGAATGAAACTGCGCTGGACGCGGCACCTGGCTCCCCGAACAGTGGACGACCTGCGGCACCTGGTAGCCGCGGCCGCGGAGACCGACGGAGTCGGCCCGCTGTCCGACGACGCCGCGTTACGGCTGACGACGCAGCCGCTGACCGCCGCGCAGYACCTGATCGTCACCGTTCCGAGCCCCGCGGCGCCCGCGGACGTCCCGGCCAGCGCAGCCTCCCAGGACGGCGAGGCGGCGGCCTCCCGGAACGACGCGGGGACCGCCCGGGACCACGACGCGGGAACAGACGCGGGAACGATCGCCGGATACGCCCATCTGGCCGCCCCTGACGACCACGACTGGCAGGCGGAGGTCGTCGTGCACCCCGCCCACCGCCGTCAGGGTGTCGGCGGGCACCTGCTGGCCGCCCTGACCACGGCCGCCGACCAGGCCGGCGCGGACCTGCACGTCTGGGCGCACGGCGACACACCCGCGGCGGCGACCCTGGCAGACAGGTACGGCTTCGCCCGGCAGCGGGTGCTGTGGCAGATGCGCCGCCCGCTGCCCACCCCGGGCTCCCCCGACGAGCGTGGGACGGCGCACCCCGACAACCCCGTCGGTCACCCTCCCGGCCCCCGCCCTGGCCACTTCTCCGGTCCCGATGTCCCCCCTCTTCCGGACGTGACGCCGCCACCCGGGGTGGCCATCCGGACCTTCGTCCCAGGGCAGGACGAGGACGCGTGGGTGGTGGTCAACAGCGCCGCCTTCGCGACCCACCCGGAACAGGGACGCTGGACGGTGGAGGATCTCCGGCTGCGCGAGGCCGAGCCGTGGTTCGACCCGGCGGGCTTCTTCCTCGCCGAAGCGGCGGGCCAGCTCGTCGGCTTCCACTGGACGAAGGTGGAGGCGGGCATCGGCGAGGTGTACGTCGTCGGGGTCGCGCCCACCGCCGCCGGACGCGGGCTCGGCCGGGTACTGACCCTGATCGGCCTCCACCACCTGCGCGACCGTGGCCTGGCCACGGTGATGCTCTACGTCGACGACACCAACCGCCCGGCAGTACGTCTCTACGAGACCCTCGGCTTCAGCCGTTACCGCTGCGACATCTCCTACCTGCGCAGGCCCAGGGTCCAGCCCGAGTCCGGCTCCGACCGGCCCTGATCCGCCCAGCCGACGGGCGCATGATCACGCTCGCCATCCGGTCACGCGGCCGGCGGCCTAGTCCCCGCCAGCCACGTGACGTCCCGCCGGCCCACGGCCGCCGGGTGGAGCCGGGCATCAGGATCAGGGGCCGGGCGTCGGGCTGTCCGCGAGCCGGAGACGGTAGCCCACTCCGCGGACGCTCTCGATCAGCCGGGGCTTTCCCGGCTTCCCCGTGTCCCCCAGGCGGCCGCGCAACCGGCGGATGTGCACGGCGAGCGTGTTCGTCTCGTGGCTGCTCGTGCCCCAGACACGCTCGAGCAGCGTCTGGTGGGTGACCACGGATCCGGCCTGCTCCAGCAGGATCCGCAGGAGCCTGAACTCCCGCGGCGGCAGCCGCACCGGAATACCGTCCACCCACACGTCGTAGGCGGCGAGATTCAGTGTGATCGCTCCGGCTCGCAGCACCGTGGGCCAGGCGCGCTCCAGGTCGCTTCCCCACATGGACCGGGCCAGCGCCAGCACCTCGTTGACCCGGTAGGGCTTGGCGACACAGGCGCTCGCGCCGGCCGCGAGCCCCGCCGCGGCCTGTCGCCGGTCCTGCGGGCCGACCCCGAGCAGGATCGGCATGTCGTCCCGGGTACGGACGGTCCGTATGACCGTCACCCCGTCCACGATCGGCAGCCGGGCGGAGATCAGCACCACCGCCGGCGCGAGACGGCCGATCTCCAGCAGCGCCCGGGCGCCGTCGGGGGCGACGCTGACCCCCATGCCCTCGTCGGCGAGGGCAGTGAGCAATTCGGTGTCCGCGGCGGCGTCGGCGACCAGCAGCGTCGGGCCCGGCGGCGCTGACAGGCCCGACCTCACCGGGCCTGTCAGCGCCGCCGGGCCCGGTGACAGCACCGGACCGGGTAGCAGCGGGCCCGATACCGGCACCGGCACCGGTGGACGCGGCGAACCGGACGTCATGGGCTCGTCGGCCGGACGGTGCCGCCCCACCGGCCCGGACCCGTCATCAGATGGCCGCACAAGACGCATCCGAGGAATCGTGATGGCTCCACAGTGGCTCACGGACACGACAGGACCGGCTCAGCCGAAGCGTCCGGTGATGTACTCCTCCGTACGCTTCTCCGTCGGATTGGAGAAGATCTTCTCGGTCCGGTCCATCTCCACCAGCCGGCCGGGATCGCCGGTCCGGTCCAGGGTGAAGAACGCCGTGGTGTCGCTGACCCGGGCGGCCTGCTGCATGTTGTGGGTCACTATGACGATCGTGTAGCTCGACTTGAGCTTGCTGATCAGGTCCTCGATGGCCAGGGTGGAGATCGGATCGAGGGCGGAGCACGGCTCGTCCATGAGCAGTACCTGCGGTTCGACGGCGATGRCCCGGGCGATGCACAGGCGCTGCTGCTGGCCGCCGGACAGGCCCGCGCCGGGCCGGCCGAGCCGGTCCTTGACCTCCTCCCACAGGTTCGCGCCACGCAGCGACTCCTCGACCCTTTCGTCGAGCAGCGACTTCTTGCGGACGCCGTTGAGCCGCAGGCCGGCGACGACGTTGTCGTAGATGGACATCGTGGGGAAGGGGTTCGGCCGCTGGAAGACCATCCCGACGGCGCGGCGCACGTTCACCGGGTCGACCCCCGGCCCGTAGAGGTCCTCGCCGTCGAGGAGCACCCGGCCCTCGACCCGGGCCGCGGGCAGCACCTCGTGCATGCGGTTGAGCGTGCGCAGCACCGTGGACTTGCCGCAGCCGGACGGTCCGATGAAAGCGGTGACGCTCTTCGGCTCGATACTGAAGTGGATGTCGGAGACGGCCTTGAACTTTCCGTAGTAGGCGGTCAGCCCGGAGACGTCGATACGGGTGGCCATGGGTTACCTCGGCTTCTCGCGCTTCGGTCGTTCGACGGACGGTGTGGACGGTGCGGACGACATGAACGGGGCAGGGGACGCGGGAGAGGAGGGCATCACCGGACCCTGGTCAGCCGGGCGACCAGCCGCGCGGCCGCGTTGAGCAGCATCACCAGGACGATGAGCGTCAGCGCGGCGCCCCAGGCCCGGTCGATGGCGACCTGCTGGGGCTGGCCGGCCTGCGAGTAGATGTACAGCGGCAGCGCCGACTGYGGGCCGGAGAACGGGTTGAAGTTGATGGAGTCGGTCCCGAAGATGGTGAGCAGCAGCGGCGCGGTCTCACCGGCGACCCTGGCCACCGCGAGCATCACCCCGGTGATGATTCCCGGCAGCGCGGTCGGGATCACGACCTTGACGATCGTGCGCCACCGGCTGACACCGAGCGCGTAGCTGGCCTCCCGAAGATCGTTCGGGACGAGTTTGAGCATCTCCTCGGCGGAGCGCACGACAACGGGGATCATCAGGATCGTCAGGGCGAGCGCACCGGCGAAACCGGTCGGCTTCCGCTCGAGCGCGAGGATGTAGAACGCCAGGATGAACAGGCCGRCGATGACCGAGGGCAGGCCGGTCAGCACGTCCACGAAGAAACTGATGGTCCGGCTGATCCGTCCCCGGCCGTACTCGACCAGGTAGATCGCTACCAGCAGGCTGAACGGGACGGCGAAAAGGCTGGCCAGGGCGATCTGCTCCAGGGTCCCGATCAGGGCGTGGTAGATGCCGCCACCGGCGTCACGCGCCCCGATGTTCCGCATGGAGTGGGTGAGGAAATCGACGTCGACACGTTGCGCGCCCTTGGAGATCACGCTCGCCAGCACCGCGACCAGCGGGATGACCGCGAGCAGGAAGGCGAGATACACCAGGGTGGTGACGCCTCGGTCGGTGGCCCGCCGGGAGCCCTCGACGGCGATCGACGCCACCGTCTGGCCGATCAGGTAAAGCGCCCCGGCGATCAGCACGAACTGGATCCGGCTCGTTATCGGGGCCAGCACGTACAGCACGACGGTGACGGCGACGGCACCGGCGCCGATCGCGGGGAACGCCGCCCGCGGCAGTTGTCGGCCGACCAGGTTCAGGCCACCGGGGGCGGCGGCCACGGTGGCAGTCGATGTACTCATGCGGCGGCACCCGAGAATTCACGTCGGCGGGCGATGATGGCCCGGGCGATCATATTGACGATCATGGTGACGACGAACAGGACGAGACCGGAGGCGATGAGCGCCCCGCGACCGACGTCGTTGGCCTCGGCGAAGCCGTTCGCCACGTTCGCGGCGATGGTGTTGCCGGCCGGCGACAGGACCTGCCAGGAGATGTCGAAGGACGCGGGCAGCACCAGGGCGACCGCGATCGTCTCCCCCATCGCGCGCCCGAGCCCGAGCATCGACGCGCTGATGACTCCCGGCCGGCCATACGGAAGCACCGCTGTACGGATCATTTCCCACCGGGTCGCGCCGAGAGCGAGAGCGGCCTCCCGGTGCGCGGTCGGCACCTGGAGGAAGACCTCCCGGGAGAGGGCTGCGACGATCGGCAGAATCATGATGGCCAGGACGACCGACGCGACGAAGATCGAGCGTCCGACAACGCCGTTGTCGGTGGCGAACAGCGGAATCCAGCCGAAATAGTCGGTGAGGAACTTCTGGACGCCCTCCATCCGTGGGACGAGCACGATCAGGCCCCACAGCCCGAAGATGACGCTGGGGACGGCGGCGAGCAGGTCCACGACGAACGCCAGCGGGGTCGCGAGCCGGCGAGGCGCGTACACCGTGATGAACAGCGCGATGCCGACCGCCACCGGCACGGCGATGACCATCGCTATTACGGCTGTGAGCAGCGTGCCGAACAGCAGGGCCGCGACCCCGAAGACCGGCGGCGAGCCGTTCGGGAACCACTCCGTGGTGGTCAGGAAGTTGCCGGTGTTGGCGCTGAGAGCGTCCGTCGCCTCCAGCACCAGGAAGGCCGCGATCGCGGCGATGAGCGCGAGAAGGCCGAGACCGGCAGACCGGGTCAGATTCTTGAACAGGGCGTCCGCGGGTTTGACCCGGGCGCCGTCACTGCTGCTGGCGGACTTCGCCGCGGCCACGGTGGTGTCGTTTCTCGACGAGCCTTTCCGGGGGCCGTCCGGCTCACTGCTCATCATGCCTCTCAACAGGTTGTGTCAGGCAGTGTGCCCGCCCGCCTCACGCGGCGGGCGGGCACAGCGATGGATCGTCCGGTCAGGACTTGTGGGTACCGGACTGGGTACCTGATCGCCGTTTCAGGATCATGAAATTGTCGCTACAACCGAGTTCACTCTGGCCGCGAGCTCGCTCGGGAGCGGAGCGTAACCGAGATCGGCGATAGCGGTCTGACCGTCCGGGGAGGAGGTGTAGGCCAGGAAGGACTTCACCAGCGCGGCCTGGTCCGCGGGCAGACCCTTGGTGCAGGTGATCTCGTAGGTGACCWGGTAGATCGGGTACGCGCCGGACGTCGTCGCGGTGTAGTCGAAGGTCAGTTTCAGGTCGTTACCTTCGGCGATCTTGGCTGTGCCCAGGCCCTTGGACGCGGCCTGCGTGCTGATCGCGACGTACTCACCGGCACCATTTTTGATCTTTGCTGTCGACAGGGCGGCGTTCTCCGCGTAGGACAGCTCGACGTAGCCGATGGCACCGGCGGTCGACTTGACGGTCTGGGTCACCCCGTCACTGCCCTTGGAGCCCTGGCCGCCCGGAGCCTTCCAGTCGGAGCCGGATCCGTGCGTCCAGTCGGCCTTGGCGACACCACCGAGATACTTGGTGAAGTTGTCCGTGGTACCCGAGCCGTCGGAACGGTGCACCGAGACGATCGCCTTGTCCGGCAGGGAGACCCCGGGGTTGTCGGCCGCGATCACGGGGTCGTTCCACCTGGTGACCACACCAGTGTAGATCTTCGCCAGCGCCGGGGCACTGAGCTGCAGATCCTTCACCTCGGCGAGGTTGTAGATAACCGCGACCGGCCCTGCGACCACGGGCAGGTCGACGAGCTGGCCGCCGGTGCAGCGCTTGGCCGCGTTGGCCGCCSGGTCACCGCTGATCGCCGAATCCGAGCCGGCGAACGCCGTCTGRCCGTCGATGAACGCCTGCCTGCCCGCGGCGGAGCCGACCGACTGGTAGTTGATCGACGCACCGGCGCATGCCTGCTGGTACTTCTTCACCCACTCGTCTATCGCGTTCTTCTGCGCCGAGGAGCCCGACGCGGTGATCGACCCTGTCGCGCAGGAGATCGCGGACGTGGTGCCGCCACCTCCCGGCGGCGTCACCTCCTCGTTGTCGGAACCACAGGYGGCCGCCCCCAGCACCGCCGACATCGCAAGGCCCACGACCGCAACCCGACGCTTCCCTATGTTCACAAAGCGACCCTTCGACTTCAGCGCAACAGCGCTGCTCCGTCCGCCCCCGGACTGGGGTGCCGGCGAGAATCGAAGCGATTCAGCATGAACGAAAGATGAATGGAAGCGGACACGAAACGAACACTGATCAGAACACATCCGGGATCGAAAAAAGTGGCCACGGAGGTCACGGTGGTACGCCCCCCGACCGGCATGGACGCGCCCGTGCCACAGCGACCCCGGCCGTCCGGCGATATGGACCTCCCCTGGCCCATTGATGTCCGCTGTCCGCCTGCTGTCCGTCCGCTGTCCGCACCGACGACCGCCGGCGTTTGCCGGGCGAGGCCGGAGAAATGTCGGCGACGGTGGCGCGGACGGCCGGTCACCACCGACGGTGGGACAGCCCTGCCACCGGGACTGGACGCCGAGACGTTCTGTGGTGTGCCCGGCCGTCTACGTTGGGACCGCGGGATGCGCCGAGCCGCGCGCCCACGATCCTATCCGCGCTGTCCGCGCCACTGGGAACGTCGGGGAGCCTCTCCCCCGGCACGCGGAACAGCGGGGTCACGCTGGCTGTTCCCGCTCTCGACGTCGATGACATGGGCAACATTGGTGACGCACAGCAACCGAGTGATCTCCTCGCTGGGGCTGCGCAGGATGAGGCGACCACCGACGGAACGCTGGCGCTGGTGCGCAAAAAGAATCACAGCGAGACCCTGCGAGTCCATGAAGCTGACCTCGGCAAGGTCCACGACGATGTCCCTGGCCCCGGCGATCCGCGCGTCCAGCAGCGCTTCGCGCAGAGGTTCCAGCGAAGAGTAGTCGACGTCACCGATGGGACGGACGACCACGGCCTGCCGGCCGCTCACCTCGACACGAACGCTGGGATACATGGCTCCCGCACCGACCGGACGTTCCCAGCGGTGCGAGAGCTGGCCGGTGCGCTCCCGCGTCGCTGTCCGCCCCTGATCGGACGTGACAACCCCGGCTCTACCCCGAACCGCGAAAACCCACACTGTCTCCTTACGAACAACCACGGCCCCTTGCGGACAACCACTACGAACAACCATGGCTCTCCGCAGCCAACCGTGGCCGGCTCAGTGACCGGCCCTCCGACCAGCTCGACGAACGGCCCACCCCTGGACGGGCCACTGGCGACAGACGGCTTCCCAGCAGGCGAATATATCATTCCCAAACCAGACAAACCAGTAAAACTCCCCGCCTAACGGGATGGATCCGACAACCATCACCAACGACGCTGGTCGCATGACCAACGCAGCAGCACAGTCCCGATCGGGGAACGACCGAGTGTCCACCCTCGTCAGCCGGGCCGACGGCACTCAGATCAGCATCGGCGTCCAGCCCGGCGCCGGCATCGGGCCGGCAGCGATCCTGCTCCGCATCCGGCCATCGCTGCCCGACACCGACCACGCCACCTACCTGGCGGCGCCGGAGGCCCACCGCCTTGCCGAAGCCCTCACCGCCGCCGCGCGCGCTGCCCGCGAACCCGGYGATCAGCTACGGACAGCGAGCGACGACCCGCCACGCCCACACCCGGACAACGCCACGTCGCACGAGCATGCCGTCACGGTCTGCGAAGGAACCACCGTTTTCGATCTTTCCTGGCTGCTCGGCGGGCTGCCCGCCAGTGCCCGTCTTGTCGACTTCGCCAGCGACACCGACGTCGTCCTGATCTTCAGCGCGGACGGCGCAGACGCAGCCGCCGACCACGGGTGAGGACGGCGATCCATGCTGGCCGGCCTTCAGGTACGCGCACGCTGCATTTCAAGGTCGGCACGGCTGTCGCACCAGTAGGGGCCCTCGTCCTCCACCACGTCCGCCATGATCACATGATGTCGGCCGGCGTGTCCCGCCGACAGCAGGCAGGTCAGGCCCTCGGCGCGGCATCCAGGGGCGGTGACCGTCGCGGGTGTGCTCCAGACCAGCCACGCTTCCCGATTCCCCCAGCCCTGGAGAACGGCCATGTGTTTGTCGGGGTGCCCGCTCTCCAGGGCGCACGTGACCTCGTCCGGTACTTCGTACGCCGCGCCCGGAAGGCCGTCGAACCGGCCGATGACCTCCTCGGGCACACRCTGCCACGTGCCACAGGCACCATCGTCGATGGAGACACCCATCGTCGTTCCCTCCTGCGTGTGTCTGAGCTGCCTCGTCGCAGCCCAGTTACCAGTGGCACGGATCAGTCGCTGTGAACAGTCCCGTGCCGGGGACGGCCAAAGTCCGCTCGGCCGACAAGCCCGATACAAGCACGCACAGCCCGAAGCCCGTACACCGGGTTAAAACTTTCCGTTTTGTCTTGACTTCTTAGCGTAACGAACCGCGGGCATCGACGACCGGCCACCACAGCGGAGGGGCTGCGCGGGAGTGCGACTGGACAGTGCGCAACCAGCTGATCGGACAGGCTGGCCCCGGCGTGCGGGGCGAACGGACGCACGGGATGGACGGACACGGGTGGATGCCGGCGTCCACGGATCCAGTCACGATGCACCAACCACAACGTAGCAATCACGACGTAACGATCACAACTTAGCAATCACGATGTAACGGCCACGGACGTCTCGCCCAGCACGGTCACCGACAGCCTGGCGTGCACTGCCGCGCCCGCGAGCGCCGCGGCCACCCCGGCGGTCGCGGCAACGATGACCAGTGCGCCTTCTTCCGTACCGAGACCGCGTTGCGCGGTTTCCCCGATTCCGGGAAGCGCGAGAACGACGACGTCCGAGGCAACCACCTCCGCGCGCGGGACCTTCGCGCGCGGGACCTCCGCCGGCGGCGTCACCGACCCCTCGATATCGGCGGGCCCGGCGTGATCCGTGGACTGGCCCGCGGGCTGGCCCACGGATGCTGCCCCGTCCCGCGGCTGTGGTAGCGACATGCCACCGACGTCGGTGGCAGCCGCGAGCACGTTCACATGGTCACCGACACGCAGGAACAGGACCGAACCGGCGTCCGTGATACGGACCGGTGCGGCCACCAGGCCAGCCGCCGCCTGCCTCCGCGTGATCAGCCCGGGGCCGAGGACGCGCGCATCGGTGATCGGTTCGCCCTGCCGGACCGCGGCCGTCAGTGTACGTCCGACCGCATCCTGCGGGCTGCGTACGGCGCCGGCCGGTACGACATCCGTCGGCAACGACACCATCCGGACGTCGGTCGCCGCCATGGTGGCCCCACCGGCCAGATCAGCAGCCGCGACCACCACCGGCGTCGGGGACGGCGGCCGTGCCGGGCGCGCCGCCGCGACGGCAAAGAGCATGGCCGAAGCGGCAAGAACGGCCGCCAGCACCCGACGTCGTGCGCCGACCGCGATTCGCCAGGCACGCGTATACCCGGAACGGGCCACCCGGCGTTCGACGAGCGACATCGTGACCTCCGTGATCATCGTTCGACAGAACGAAGATCACGTTAGCCGTCCGGCGAACCGGCGTCATCGCTCGACCGCGCGCTGTGGACAACTCGCGGCCAAGTGCCGTCCACCGTCATGGCCTGTGAATATCAGGCCATGACGGTGGACGTGTGATGCACGAAGACGTACATCGTGGCAGCCGGGGCTCAGGCCGCGGCGGTACCCGAAGTGGACGATCCCGTAGATGACGTGGACGACGGGGATGACGACGAGTTCGTGGAGGTCGAAGAGCTGGACGTGCTCGACGAGCCCTCCGTCGAACCGCCGGCAGCGGCACCAGCACCCACTGCCTCCTTGCCCGACGTACCAGCGCCGGCATCCTTGCCGGTCTTGTCCTTCGCCCTGTCCCGGACGCCGCTGCTACCGCCGGACCGGCTGTCGGTCTTGTAGAAACCGGAGCCCTTGAACACGACCCCGACCGAACTGAACACCCGGCGCAGTCTGCCGCTGCAGGTGGGGCACTCGGTCAGCGCCGCGTCATTGAAACTCTGCACAACCTCGAGGTCACGATCGCATGCGGTGCAGCGGTACTCGTAGCGCGGCACGGACTCCTCCCCGGAGTTAGCACTCGACTTCGACGACTGCTAACTCTAACCCGAGACACACCTCGCGCGTTCCAAGAGCACCCTGACAGCCGCGAACGGCCCGGCGCCCTACGCTCCGGACACCCTTCTCCGAGTCGGCCCGCGAGCTCCGCCGGCAAAAACATGATCTTCGATCTCTGCCCGGTGGAGTGACACGAACAACATCACGCACCCACAACGTCACCGCGAGTATGAATCCTGTGMACCATCGGACGTTCCGCAACGCAGCGTGACTCTTGGTGTGACAACGACATGAACGGCGACGTCATGCGCCTCGGTGGGAACACGATCAACCAGCTCGTTGTCGTGCACGACAGCCACGATCAGGGCGTCCGGCCTCGCCCGGCGCAACGCCCGGTCGTAGGACCCCCCGCCACGACCGAGCCGGCGGCCGTGCACGTCGACCGCCAGCGCCGGGACAAYGATCACATCTGCCTGGACGAGTTCGAAGATGGCCGCACCGAGAGGCGGCTCACGGGTACCGAACGCGCCGGCGATCAGCGCGCCCGTGTACTCCCGGAAATCCAGATCAAGATCGGGCCGCATGGAGGGCAGCAGCACCCGTATCCCTCGCCCCCTGAGCCGTCTGAGCAGACGACCGGTCTCGGGCTCACCGGGCAGGCTCGCATAGGCCGCCACCCAGCGGGCCGAGGCGACCTCCGGGAGATCGAGAATCCGCCGAGCCGTCGTCGCGGCGCCGTCCGTCTCGGTCGCCCCTACGGCGACGGGGTGGTCCGTACCGGTGATGCGACCTGCTCGCGCCGCGAGCAGGCGTGCGCGCAGCGACGTCTTGGTCCCGTCCTCGCRCACGTCAGCGGACGTCCCGTTCGATGTGGTGCGGGGGGCGCTCGGCACGCAACCGCTCGAGGTCGGCGTCCGGCTCCTCCTCCAACCAGTCCTGATCGTCACCCCAACCGATGTCACGGTCGTCGTCGGACCGTTCCCCGTCCCACACGAGCGCTCCTCCTCCCTGCTGGAAGCATCCGACCTGCTGGAAGCGTCCGACAAGCCTGTCCGGCCTGTCCGGCCCGCCCGGCCCGTCCGGTGCCAGCCGGCCTTCCTCCTGAGCACGCATGCCCCGCTCCTGGGGTGTCGTACCGGTCACCTCTCGGTCCGCGGGGGCTCGTCGGCCGAGGGGCTCGTGGCCGGGACATACTCGATTTCCTGTGCGATAGCGCCCACAACCGTGTCCAGCGCGTCGCGCACGCCTGCCGAGTATGCCTTGGCTTCCGCTCCTGACCTGGGCATTCCCTGCTCTGCCACGAGCTCGGGGCCGACATCGATCGCTGCCCGCAGGGCCCGGCGGTACCGGGGTACCGAGATCGGAGGCTCCCCTTTCGGATCTTGATCATATGCTTCGTCGCGGTCGAGCATCGCTCGAACGCCGGCACGACGGGTCACCGGTGTCACCATCGACGTCCTCCCAAAGTATTTGCTGTTTAGCAAAACAAACCATAGCGGCAACCTTGACGGTTAGCAAAGAGGCTACGATGTTCCGCGTGGACGACGGTGAGCGATTGGTTGGCATCGGGGACATAGCGTTCCAACTGAAGATCACGCGCCAGGCGGTTGACTACTGGACGCGCAAAGACCCGCAGTTCCCTCCTCCCCTGCAGGTTGTCAACGCGCCGACCGAGGGCTCCAAAGGGACCCGGGTCTGGCGCAAGCGCGACATCGACGCGTGGATCGTCGAGTACTACCGACGGCGAAAGATCTGACCGAACGAAGACGATTCGATCGTCACTCTTCGTGAGCAATCGGACAAGCCGGCGGGCAGGGAGCGCGCGGACGGGAGCCCCCGGAGAGGCCCCTGGACAACACCGTGTGACACACAATCGACGTACCCACATCGACGGGCTTCCGATGCCCGGGCGTGCAACCGCAGCGGATCTGACTGACCACTGTCCGGCGGATGCCCCGGGGCCTTTCCGTCCGCCAGCCCGAGCCCTCTCGGCGGTGAACGCCCGCCTTCAGACCACGGAAGACAACCGTGGGGGACAACGGCCACCACCGGAGGCCGCACCCCGGCCCGGATACCGCACCGTACTGACGAATGCCCTGTTCAGCGGCCCTGTCCAGTGACATCCACCAGGCACGAGCGCCCCATTGGTCGCTGTTGTCGACGTCATCCGCAACGACCTCAAATCCACGGAATGACGGGATACAGCGGGCCCGCGGCGTCACCCGGACAGCCGAAGACAACCAGATCGCCTTCCCTGTCACACCGGACTTCCAGGTGGCTTCGACGGTCGACCATGCGGGCCAACTGGACAGAAACATGACAATCATTTGCCTGTATTTGAGAACGCGGCTCAACCACATCTCGTCAAGCCAGGCCAGGCATGAGACCCGCGGGGACGCCCATCACCAGCGCTGATCCGATACCCGACGGGCCGACGGCGGCACAACCGCCCAGGCCCCCTACCCGCCAAAGCCATCCCTTTCCCACCCAGAACCGGCGCGCACGAGTCACACCACCACTGTCGGTGACGTCGAACGCGCTCGGCGGCGGCGGATTCGCCATCGCCGCGACGGTCCTTTTTCGCGGGTACGCGGCACTCGTCCTCTCGAGCGCACGGCGCTCGCCGTCGCGATCGGCCTGGTGTCGGCCCGCCCGCGAGGGGGTATGGACCGCCCCGCCCGCCTCGGTCGGGCCCGGCCGGGTGGACCGTCCCGACTCCCGACGGCCACACCCTCACCCGCACGGGGCCCCGCGACACCGCGACGCCGCTTCGCGACGGCATCTCCGGCGTCTTCGGCCACCCGGAAAAACATCGTGATCACATCACGGACAGCGGGTAGATTGGACATAGTCCAAAGAAGAGGAGACGCGAATATGATCAACAAGGTTGATCGCGTGGGTAGTCTGCTCCAAGCCACACTGGTAGAGTTCATCGATCTTGCCCAGCAGGGCAAACAGGYCCACTGGAACGTCGTCGGCCCCCGCTTCCTCCCGGTGCACCAACAGCTCGACACACTGGTCAACGACGTGCGGCTGGGCGCGGACGAGGTGGCGGAACGCGCGGTGGCCATTGGCTACCATCCGGACGGGCGCAGCGCTACCGTGGCCAAGGAGACACCGCTGAGTGAACTGCCCGCGGGGCCGATCGGTGACGCCGACGTGCTTCGCGCGATCGCCGACCGGCTACGGAAGGTCACCGACGCCCTCCGTACGCGGGTGGACCAGCTCGACGAACTCGACCCGGTATCCCAGGACCTTCTGATCGGCCTCACCGCGACCCTGGACAAGCACACATGGATGTTTGGCGCACAGTTGAACTGAGCGCCCGGCTACGCACCGCGGGCCTGCGGGCCACCGGCCCCCGGCTCGCGGTGCTGGACGCCCTGGTACGTCTCGGTGGCCACCGGCGTGCCGACGAGGTGCACAACCACCTGACGGGCCAGGGTTACGATCTTGTCCGGGCCAGTGTCTACAACGTCCTGCGCGACCTCACCACCGCCGGGCTCGCGCTGCTGGCGGACGTCGGCTCGGGCGTGACCCTCTACGAAGCGGGCGGTACCTTCCACCACCACTTCGTCTGCCGCTCCTGCGGGTCGATCCAGGACATCGCCTGCGTCCTCGGCACACCCCCTTGTCTGCATCCGGACGCCGGTGCCCATGCCGGTATCGCCACCCTGGACGAGGCACAGATCATCTTTCGCGGCCTGTGTGCCGGCTGTGGCACGCCTCGTGGGAACGCGCCGCTCCCGTGAGGAAGGCCGCCCGGCAGATGCCGAGCCGAGGCCCGAGGCTGTGTCCCGTCCACGTCCCGTCCRTGCCTCGTCCCAGCCTGCACCGTCTCATCCCGCATTTCGCGCMACGATCGCCGTCGGTCCCCTCGGTACCGCGCCCGGTGCTCGGATCGTCACCTCACCCCGCGTCCGGATCCCYGCCTCCGGGAGCATCTGTGGTCGCAGGGGTGTCCGTGGCCGCGGGCTCCAGCAGCCTGCGCAGCAGGCGTGCCTGCCCGGGCGGCAGAGCCGCGGCGAAATGGCCCAGTGCCGCGTCGGGGTCGCCCGCCCGCTGAAGTGCCGCGAGCATCTGGGCGGCGGCGTGTTCCTCCTGGCGCCGGGTCGGGTGATACATCCAGAGCCGACGGACTCGGACCCGCTCGACATGCCCCTTGCCGATGAGGCGGGCGAGCGTGGTGGCTATGGTGCTGTGCGCGAGTTCCCCACCCAGCTCCCGCTGGATGTCGCCGGTGCTCACCGGTGCGCGCGCCGCCCAGACAACCGCGAGGACCGCCGCCTCCAACTGACCGGGCTGGCGCCGGGCCACCGGACCATCGGCAGCTGGCGGCTGGTGCTCGCCGCCATCTCGTGAGGCGTCATCTCGTGGGGTGTCATCCTGTGAGGCGTCGCCTCGCGGAGCGTCACCTCGTGGGGCGGGTTCAGGGCCCAGAGTAGTCAACACGGACCGTCCTTGGATGGTGAAGGGCGTGTCGGCGGCATGATCCGCCGAAGTGACAGTGGCGGGCGCGAATGGCCGGTGTGTCGGTCGTGACAGGCACGCACCGATGCGCCACACCGCGCAGCCCGGAGGCATCGAGGGAAAGCGCCGGCATTGAGGAGCCTGCCGGCGCGTGGCATATGGACAGTGAGCTGGCAGACGGACGCGAGCAGCGGGCGCGGCCGTGGGTGGCGGCGTCATCCGGTCGTCGGATCAGCCTCCTCGACGGAAGACGACGTCGACGGATCAACGTGCCGGCGGCGGCTGTGCCGGCCCCGAGCACCCGAAAAACGATCTGCTCTGTCGGGTGTGGTGCCGCCGGCCCCCGCCGTGACGGCCACACCGCCACGGGCCGGGCTAACCGCCGGACCGGCCAACGCTCATCTCACGGCCGGTGGACGGCTCCCGGCGGGCCCCGGCGGGCCATCGCATACCTGAGAGTCCCGGCCGCTGAAGACACCACGGAGGAACCGCGTGGCTGGGCCAGGCGCACACCGTGGCCGGCAGAGACGCTCCGGCCGGGCAGCGCCGCCGGGAGCAGGATCGACAGCACGGCGTGAACGATGCGGACGACGAGCGCTCGGGCACGACCGGCAGCAGCGGCGCACAGCACGCCGGCCCGCCGTCCGGGCCGCCTGGCCGTGGCCGACACCCGTGAAAGCGCGGCCGGGCCATCTGCCCGGGCACAGCTTTGCACCATGTGCCGTGGCCCACCCGTCTGTAGTCGGTTGCATCGCCCGGGTAGCCGGGTCATATGTGGTCGTGTGACATATGTAGTCGCCCGTGGCTGCCCGCGTCATCCGCGGGAAAATCTGGTGGAGAACCTCACACCTCGCTGGTACGCCACGTCACCATTCCGGCCGGAATCCACGGTTACGTCGACAAATGATTACCAGGCGCGAGCATCCTGCCACCCGGGAAAGATTTTATCCGCGAGCGGCGGGACCGGGTGCGCCGAACCGGCCGGAAACCTTTGTGGCCGCCCCCTCAGTATGAACCTGGCGTATTCATGCTGGCGCGGATCGCGCACGGCCCGTCCCGGCCGCGCCGCCGCCCGTCCACCCCGCCGCCGCGACCACCCGACCTCGCCCCGGCCAGATACCAGYGATCGTGCGCCACCGGGCTCACGCCGCCGCGGTCGCCAGAGGCCCACAGCCCGACGCGGACCGTGCGGCGGGAGGCCAAACCGCATCCGGACACCCAGCCAACAGGAAACGAACTCTCCTCTGTCAACGGCCAGGCAACAAGTCCCGAAAGGGGCTAATACAGGACAACTGGTACCACATGGCTGGCACCGAACAACTGGCACCGGGCTACCGGCGCCGGCCGGCTGGTACCGGACGACTAGTACCGGACGGCTGGCGCCGCCCGACTGGCACTATTCGACTGGTATCGGCCGACTGGGACCGTTTCGACCGGCCGGGGTCCCGGTGCCGTCGCGGTCCGGGCCGCGACGTCCGCCAGGGGCGGCGGCGGCATGCGGGCGACGACGCGCACCAGGGACCGCCTGGGCGTGGACCACCCGGACAGCAGATCCGAAAAAGCACTCAAGGGATCTCAGGCGGCACGCAACTGGGCGGTCCGCACCAGCGCGTCACATGTTTCCTCGGTACGCGTCACATCAACTCCCAGGGATGCCACAAAGGCATTCAACGTCTCCTGTACGGCGACCGCCGACTCGTGCGCGGGCACCGGGCAGTCGAGCTCCAGGAACATACCCAGCCCGTCGAGTTCGTCCACATAGAGCGACATGTTGCCCAGGCGCGCCGTTCGCCGGATCTTGGCCACCCGTACCGTGGGACAGAAACCCATGTTCAGAATGGCCTGATGCATCTGATCACGATCGGCGACCTCGGTCTCGAACGAGACGTACGCCTGGGCGTTGACCGTGGGCTGTTTCAATGTGAAAAAATGACGGTTGTTTATGGTACGCAGCCGCGGGAAGGACACCCCCAGCCGACTGTCCTCGAAGGTCCAACGATCAGGGGCGTACGCCTGGTCGTCCTGAAAGAACGGCTCACCCAACTCGATGTCTCGCGCCTTGAGGCTCAGGAAGAGCGCCTCCCGGTCCCACACGTGGAACTTGACCTTAACCTCACGCACACAAGCCTCCCCATCGTCTACCCGGCGATCCCCCGAGGCGACAACCTGACACATAACCAACCAACCAGAAGTGACGCCCACCGCCAAAGCTATAGAGTCGGATGGGCGTTGGACGCGGGCAAGCGGCCATGACTACATCTTTCTAGCGTGTGTCCGGGGCCCGGGGCACGATATCAACGTCGTGGTGACAGCCAGCAACATTAAGCACACGATCCGACCTTCGTCGAGCTCATCCAGACGCAGGTCGGCGAGTCGCTCACCCTCGAGCGGCACCCGCCCCCGCACTGGGCCCCGGATGCCGGCGCCGCATATCCGCAGGCAGACCTACATCAGGTTACGTTTATGTTTCACAACGGATGACGGTCAGATCTTCGCCCAGCCATGCGGTGACGCACCCGCGGCGAGGTCGGCCGCGGGGCCGGCAAAGCCCGCGGCGCGGCCCTGGCCCGTACCCCGAATCCCCGCCGGCCGGTACGCGGGCAGCCCGTCGCGAGGCTGGCCGCCGCGGGCCGCCGGCGCGGGGCGGCTCCCGGCTCACCCCGCTTTCCGGAAAGGCTCGGAAAGCCCCCGGAACAATCATTTCCCGGTACGATCGGCCGCCGCGCGGACCAGCAGGTCCAGTGCGTGCGGCAGCCGGTCCGGGAAATCCGGGCCGAGGTCGGCCACACGGTATGGCGACAGCCCCGGAAAAGCCATCCGGAACAGTTCGCCCGCCGGCCGGCCGGCCGCGGCTGCCTTGTCGGCAGTGGCCGTTCCTGCGTCCGGTGGTCCCGGCCCGCCAGCCTGGAAAGCCGGGATGACACAGCCCGTCCCGGGCCGAATGAACAGCGTTTTCGCGGTAATGGAAAAGGAACCGTGGCGGCCCGCGGCCAACACCGACGGACCGGCCGGTGGCACCATCCGGTGGCACCATGATGCCCCGGCCTCGACGGCGGCGTCCGCCGCCCGCCGGATCGCCCCGACCCGCCACCACACACGCGCATGACAGGGCTCGGGGCAGGGCTCGGGACATGGGCGCCGGGCGGCAGCGGGCGCGGCCGGCCGGCGCCGCCCCGGCGTCGGACCCGGCATCATCGGCGACAGCCCGCAGGCGCAGACTTGGCAAACATGCCGACACCATCAGGTCCGATCAGTTCGGTGTCCGATCAACTGGGCGCCTACAGCCTGGCAGATTGCCCAGAAAGATCCGGGTATGCTCCGATGCTGACCGAACTCGGACGCCGGAAAGCAAGGAGAAGCGGATGAGGCCCACACCCGTGGACGGCCACACCCGCACCGACACGGACCTCCACGGCGAAAGCACCGACACCCGGTCCGAAGGGCGCAGGCTGAACCTGCGTGCGCTGACGGACCCACGGCACCGGCCGTGGCTGGGAATCGGCGCCGCCGGGCTTGTGCTTGTCATCATCGTTGGCATCCTCCTCGCCCGGGGCGGGCGGAGGCCGGTGCCCACCCAGATAGCCGCGGCCGCCACGCCCCCGACCGCGCTCGCCGAAGCGTCCACCCCGGCCCGCCCCCTCGGCCGCTGGGTTCTCACCGTCGGTACGAGCCCCCTCGAGGGACAGTCCATCCAGGGCGGTACCGAGATCAACCTGACCGCGGGCACGGACACCCTGGACAAGGTCGAACGGGTCAAGTTCTCCCTCGACGGTGACACGGTGCTCGACGACCGGGACACGCCGTTCAGCGTCCCGCTGGGCAATCCGAGCCCGGGCAAACACACCCTCACCGCCCGGGTCCGCACGGACGACGGCAGCGTCGAGGTGGAGTCCACCTTCACCATCACCGGTGGCGGGGCGGTGCCGGCGCCCACCGTATCGGCCGCGCCGGTGCCGGCCGCGGTCCTCGCCGCGCTCCCGTCCGTCCCACCCCCCCTGCGCACCATCGAGGTCACCACCACCGACCAACTCACCACCGCCCTCGCGGGCGCCCGCCCCGGCGACCTCATCCACCTCGCCGACGGCACCTACCGCGGCACCTTCACCGCCAACCACCCCGCCACCCCCACCACCCCCATCACCATCCGCGGCACCCACAACGCCATCATCGACGGCGGCGACCTCACCAAGGGCTACGCCGTCCACCTCGACAACGCCGACCACTGGCACCTCGACGGCTTCACCATCCAAAACAGCCAGAAAGGCGTCATGGCCGACCAGACCACCGGCGCCGTCCTGACCAACCTCCTCGTCCGCGCCATCGGACAAGAAGG
>NZ_MOME01000048.1:0-46258 GCF_001983005.1 Protofrankia sp. BMG5.30
GTGGTGAGTTGGTCGGTGGTGGTGACCTCGATGGTGCGCAGGGGGGGTGGGACGGACGGGAGCGCGGCGAGGACCGCGGCCGGCACCGGCGCGGCGGGGACGGCCGGTTTGGCAGCCGCGGCCGGCGCGGCCGGTTTCGACACGCCCGAGGCGGCCGGCGCGCCCGCCGCGGCCGCGCCCACGGCCGCGGCCAGGGGCGTTGACGTGCCGAATCCCGCTGGAAGCGTCGGTGCCGCTCCGTCGGTCACAGAGGGTTGGGGTCGTGGGTAGCCGCTGGTCGGTGACGCGGTACCGGCGGCCAGCTCCGTCAGATCGGACTTGGCCGGATTGCATGCGGTGAGCCCACCGGCCAGCAGAACAGCAGCGGAAAGCGTGAGAACCACCGGCAGCCGGCCGGCGACCGGGCGGAGCGCGGCCCCGTCCCGCTCAGAACGGTCGGCCGTGTCGGCCGTGTCGGCCGTGTCGGCCGTCCGGCGGCGGGGCAAAAGAGCTGTGTCCGTTACTGACGATCGTGCTGGAGCACCCCACCGTAAGCTATTTATGATCATCATTGGCCCTGCTGCTCCTTCCACAGGTTCCGATCTTCGTGAACCCCCCCGAGAAGGACAAATTGGAGTATAGGGCTGACTTCGATGCTTTCGGTCGCGGGTCCGGTGCACGTTGGCATGCGGTGGGCCCGCCGCAGGTCTGCCGTGGGCATCTGGGCATATCGCGGGCATATCGCGACGGGTTGACGGCCGCCCGGCCCGTCAACGACGCCCTGGCCTCCCGGCGCGGCCCGCCACCGCGTTGGGCCCGGGCACGGCCCGGACGCGGCCCGGACACGGCCCCGGCAGGGCGTCACAGCCGTTGTTACCAGGCCGGCGTCGCGGCCGATACCGCGCGCCGGGGTGACCTCTCACGTGCGGGCCGGTTGATGCAAGACTTGCCCACATGCCGAACAGACCCCGAACCCGTGCAACCCGGATCGTCGTGACAGGGGTCGGGCTGCTGTTTCTCGCTGGTGCCACCGCCTGTGGCTCCGACGGCGGGACGCCGGCACCCGGGACGTCGTCGGGCCGCCGCACCGCTTGGCGCGGAGGCCGGCACCAGGGTGCAGACCGGCAGCGACGGTTCCTCCTCGCGTCCGCCGGCCGGCCCCGGCGGCCAGCTGAGCCCGGCGCCCGGATCGCCACCGGTGTGTACCGAGGCGCGTCTGCGGGTGGCCGTGGGCGCGTCCGCGGGTAATCCGTCCGCCGAGCGCCAGGGGTTCGTCGTCGTTCTCACCAACACCTCGGACCAGCCGTGCTCGGCGATCGGCTATCCGTCCGTGGCCGCCACGGACGACAACGGACGGCAGGAACGGCCGGCGGCCCGCTCCGAGAGCGGCAACCTGTTTCGGGTGGGCCCGCCCGAGACGGTGGTCCTCCAGCCGCAGGGCACCGCGTCGTTCGGTGTCGAGTGGACGGCTGTACGGTCCGGCGACGAATCCGCCTGCCTGCCCTACGAGCAGTTCGTGGTCATTCCGCCGCACCAGACCCGAGGCCAGGTGCTGGAGCGCCAGACAACCATCTGCGACGCGTTCCAGGTGCATCCCGTTGTGGCCGGAACGTCCGGGACGCGGCCCCGGTAGCCGGCATTCGTGCCTGTCGGCACAGCCAGCCAGCTCCGGTGGACGCGTGAATTCCGCACGAACTCAGGCAGTACGGCGGTAGGACGGTAGAGCCGACAGCGCTATGGCAGTGGCCGTAGCGGATCTGATGGTGCCGCAGCTCCACAACGCGCATATTCGCCGCGTCCTGGTTTTTCACGCCACGATTTTGTTACACGACGGTTTCGTCATGCCATGGTGTCATGACCTTACGAGGATGCCCGCACGCCCGAGATGGCCCGTAGCCGGGGCACCGTGCACAGTCGTTGCGGGTTCCATCCCAGCTCTGAATACACGTCGTTGTCCTGCCAGCGGGCCAACGCCTCCCGGTCGAGAGCCGCCAGGGATTCTGGCAGCGTGTTCAGGTGATGCCACTGCAGGCGGCTTACCCGGGGGTCCGTGCCCGGTGTGGKTATCCCGCTCCAGTGGGTCAGCCGGAAGAACAGCCCCAGTCGTTCGCCGCCGCCGACGGACCGATGATGAGCTACGTGCGCCAGCCACACATGGGTCGCCATTGTCATCACCGACAGGGTCTCGTCGGCTATCCGTAGCACGGCTTCGATCGCGGGTTCCCCACTACCAAGCTCGGACCACGGTAACTGCCATGGTGAATCCGACTCGGCGCCACGACAGAGCAGTACCGATCCGTCCACGCRCCACATCAGCACATGAACGTCGACCGGCAACCCCGTGCCCGGGCCGGCATTGTCGACCATCACCACTCCCACCCTCGGCGGGTGCCGCCAGCAGTGGCACCAAGCCACGGATGCGCCCACACCCTGTTCCAGAGGAGCCGCCCCGCGACCGCCCTGCCATCCCCTTGCAGCCAGCTGGCCATCCCGCCGACATCGTCGTCCGTCCGTCCGCCCCGGGGATCGACGATCCTCCGGTGCCCGGATTCACACCACATGGCGGGAAGACATTCCGCGCCAGGGCCGGCGGCCCGGAAAGGCGATCGTGAATGCCTCATTGGCATGTCCGGGTACCGGTCCGCCGACCGGTACCCGATCGCATTGCCGCRCTGTCGGCGGTGAACCGTCGTGGCCCCGGAACGCCGGACGGCCATGACGACGGGCACTGTTCCGGTGATCGGTGACGGCGTCATCGGCGTCGTCGAACACCGGGTGTGTCCGTGGGTTGTCATCACGGCCTCCCCGGAACCCCCTGTGTGCGTGACATCAGCACAGCTGCCTGCACATCATGGCGTTCGTTGCGTGCAAATGCAAGGCGCGGGTGCACGTGCAGAAGGTGTCGGAACCTGTCAGGTCGTGAAGATCGGATGTCATACTCTTGTGATCAGACGACGGTGAAGGGGGCAGGTTGTGACGGCGCTTGAGTCCGGTGGGGGTCCCACCGTGCRCCGGATTCTCCTCGGCTCCCTGTTGCGGCGGCTGCGCGAGGAGAARGGCATCAGCCGGGAGGACGCCGGGTACAGCATTCGAGGCTCCGAATCCAAGATCAGCCGTTTGGAGCTGGGGCGGGTCAGCTTCAAAGAGCGGGACGTGGCCGATCTGCTCACCCTCTACGGCGTCACAGACGATGCCGAGCGAGCGCCGCTGATGGAACTGGTCCGGGAAGCCAACACGCCGGGCTGGTGGCAGAATTTCACCGACGTCCTCCCGAGCTGGTTTCAGTCGTACCTGGGCCTGGAAGAGGCCGCGACGTTGATCCGGACCTACGAGGTGCAGTTCATCCCGGGCCTGCTCCAGACCGAGGACTATGCGCGCGCTGTCATAACGCTCGGCAACAGCGGGGCCCGGCCCAAGGACATCGAGCGTCGGATCAGCGTGCGGATGAACCGTCAGAAGCTGCTTGCCAGACCGTCGCATCCCAGATTGTGGGTCGTGATCGACGAGGCCGCGCTGCGGCGTCCACTTGGCGGCCCCGCGGTGATGCGCGCTCAACTGGAACATCTGATCAAGCTGGCGAGTCAGCCCAATCTCAGCCTGCAGATCATGCCTTTCCGCTTTGGTGGGCATGCGGCCGAGGGCGGTGCCTTCTCCATCCTGCGTTTCCCCGAAGCGGACCTGCCGGACATCGTCTACATCGAGCAACTCGCCGGCGYGGTCTACCTGGACAAGCGGGAGGACGTGGACCGCTACATGGAGGCGATGGATCGTCTCTGCGTCGACAGTGTGCCTCCCGCCGCCAGTATCGAGGCGCTGAACAAGATCATAAACGAGCTCTGATCGGGGGGAAGCCCGCACCGGGCGGGCTGAAGCAGGCGGACTACCCCAGCCCCCGCGCGGACGGTACAGCTCAGGCCCCGGCGGACCAGCGCTACCGCAGGAATTCGTCGAAGTCGCCGTCCCTGGCCCCTAGGATGAGCGCCTCGATCTCGGCCTGGGTGTAGATCAGGGCCGGGCCGTTCGGGTCCCTGGAGTTGCGGACCGCGATGATCTCCGATGACAGCCTTGCCAGCTCGACACAGTTTCCCTGGGAGTTGCTGCGCCGGCTTTTCTTCCAGACGACCACTGGTAACGCGGTTGTGGAAATCCCGTTGTAGATCTCGGGCAAGTTGGCCTCCTTCGTGTGACGGGACTGAAAACGATATGATTATGGTTTCCGGCATCCGGGATGCCGCTCGGATCCGGGTGCGGCAGCAGGTCCGGAAGGCTCAGCCTCTCCGGGCCGCCGCTGGAAGCCGGTCCCGGGCGCTCGGTAGGTATCGCGGGCTCGACCTCGGGACCGTAGCGATCGCGACACGAAATACGACCTGATCCAGTACCGCGGATGCTGCTTGGCTCCGGCTCCGGCTCCGGCTCCGGGGCCGGGGGGTGACGGTCGCGACCCCGCCTCCTGTGTGGACCACGTTCCCTCCCCCTCTGCCGATGAGCAACTGGGCGGTCGAGCATTAGCGCGTGCATATGCACGTACTTTGCGGGAAGGATACAGCACGGTCATTCGCACGTGCATATGCGAGACCTGCTCCGGGGCATGGTTGCCGGGCGCGTACTTCGGCCGATCTGCTGGCCGGCATCCCTCCATCCGGCCCAGGCGTACCGGCGCGGACGGGAAATCGTGATCATTCTCGTTGTTCGAGTGTTGGTTGCCTTCTGATCGTCGGCATCATGACGCTTCTCGGTGGGTGTGGAGTGCTTCCCGGCCGTTCGGGCGTGGAGGTCCGGAGTGTGGGGCCCGGTGCGTGGAGGGCCACCCGGGATGTGGTGACCTTCGCCGRCAGCATGTGTTGCGGATGGTTCCGATCCGCTAGTATTCTTACTATCTGTAATACGGTTAATTCTCGTCGTTATCGCCGCGTACGGTTCACCCGCTGCGGGGCACCACCGCTTGGCCAACCTGGGGGACGGTCATGGTGCTGGGACGGGTCGAGCRGATCGAACGGGTCGTCGAACAGGGCGCGGCGGTTGAGCAGGTCACGGCCGAAGCCAGCCTGCGTGCGTTGCGCAACCAGTGGGACGAGGTCGGGCAGCAGCTTCTCGATCTGCTGAGAACCCCCGAACTGCTGCGGATCACCGAGCTGGATCGTCGGCTCACCGGTTTCGACATCGCAGCCTTCCGCTCCGCGAGCACACGCGTCGAGCGGGACCAGCGTGTCGAGGAGCTCGTTGCCGCCCGCGACAGCGCCAAACGCCGGTTGTGGGAGGCCGAGCGGGTCCGTGACAGTTGCCGGTCGGCTGCCAGCGACGCGGCCGCAGCCCTCGCCGCGGTCGAGCGGGCACGTTCTGATCTCGCCGAGGTCATCCGGTTACGCACCGAGGTTCAGCGGTTGGAGGCCAGGGCCGCGCACACCGCCTCCATGGCGCTCTTCGCCGAGAGGCGGCTACGGGACGCCCGCAGACAGCGGACCAGACTTGCCAACGACTGGCGGAGCGACCGGTTCGGCAACCGCAACGAGCGATCGCGTCTCGGTAGCCTCGTGTCGCGGCGGCAGGCCGAGTTCGGCGCGGCCGTGACGGCAGCCGCCGAGGCGGACCGTCTGCTCTGCCAGCACCGCGCACGTGTCGAGCCACTGATAGCCGCTCATGAACGGGCCGCCACGTCGGTGACCGTCGAGGAGATCGCCCGCCGGGACGCCGCCGCGGGCCAGGCATGGTCGGCGCTTGCGGAGGCGAACCGGGCGTGTCGTGCTGTCGCCGAGGAAGCCGATCGTTGTGAGGCGGCCCTGGCAGAGGCGGCCCGACAGCCAGGTGCGACCGATGAGGACCGGAAAACGGTCGAGGACGCGGAACACGCAGGCTGTCCGGCGCTTGTCCGTGAGCGGGAGCGCCTGGTGGAACTCGTCGCCCCGCTGCTCGCCCGCCGCAGGGAACTGGAACGGCGCTACGAGCGACTGCTCGCCGATACGGCGAGATATCCATCGAAGGAAGCCTGCTGACCGGCCGACGAACTGACGGGAGACGGCGCGGACCGGCAAGAAGGCAGGGCAGAGGGTCCAGGAAAGGACGTAACGGGGCCGCTGGCCCTGCCTGCCATACGGCCAGTCAGGTCCTGGCCGGCCGGGGAATCGAAAACAAAAATCTACAGGATCTTGTCAAATGCAAAACAAGAACTCGAAGGAAGGGGCGGGAAAGATCGGAAGGAAGGCGTGAAGGGCCGAGGACCGCTCCGAGCCCCGTCTGTACGACCAGCTGGATCGTGGCGTGGTCGCAGGTCGGAGCGCTGCTATAGATCTTGACTGGAGAGTTCCGCGTAACCCGCACCGGTGACGCCGTGGCGTTGTCGTGTCGCTTCGGCTCCGACAACGCCACGGACGGGACCTCTACYTCTGTCGTGTCTGCCCTCCTGCTTGCCTACCTGGCTCGCCAGGGACCGGTGATCGCGATGGTCAGGCCGTCGACCTGGGCGTTGGCATACAGCCATGTGCCGTCCGGGGAGAACGTCACACCGGCCCACTCGCCGTCGGAGTGAGCGTTGCGTGCCAGCKGGTAGACGGTGCCGTCGTCACCCACGACGGTCAGGTAGTTCTCACCGTCGCCGTCCTCGGCGAGCACGATGCTGCTGCCGTAGGGAGAGATGGTGATGTTGTCAGGGCCGTCGAAACGCCCGCCCGGGGCGATCCTGACCACCAGTTCGATGGTCGACTTCCGCGGGTTGAACTCCCAGACCTGCCCCTCGTGCACACCTGCCAGCCTGGAGCTGGCCTTGGCATAGCTGGAGACGATGTAGGCGCTTGTCCGCTCCCAGAAGATTCCCTCGGCCTTGGATACGCGGGTGACCGCGTTGTCGGCGAACTGCTTGCGGACCGACGTGGTCGTCGCGTCCGGATCGGGCACGTCGACCCAGGTGACCGGCAGTATGGTGCCGAGTTCGGTGAACACGGAGAGATCGGGTACGCCGGCCACCGCGAGCGCCTGCAGCTTCCCGCCCGCCCGCAGGCTGCCCGGGCCGCCCAGCGGCTTCGCCGGCAGGAACCGGTAGATCAGCCCGAGCGGCGAGCCCGCGTCCTCGGTGAGATACAGGATCCCGGTCTTGGGGTCGACCGCGACCGCCTCGTGCGCAAAGCGTCCGAGCGCTTTCAATGGGACGGCCTCGGCGTCGTTCAGGCGGCCCTGGGGGTCCACTTCGAAAACGTAACCGTGCCTCTTGGTCAGGCGGGCGTCATCGGCCGGAGTCAGTTCGGTCTCCTCRCACGACAGCCATGTTCCCCAGGGGGTGTTGYCGCCGGCGCAGTTACGGATCGTTCCGGCGAGGCTCGCCACCTGCGAGAGCAGTTGGCCGCCCTCGACCGTGACGGTGGTGGTGCCACCCGCGGCACCCGGGTCGTAGACGATCCCGGGCAGGTGCGGAACCGGGTCCGTCGCACCCGGGGAAAGCTCGTGGTTACGTACCAGTACCGCATTGTTGCGCTTGCGTCCGGGAAAGGCGAACGAGCCGTCCGGGAGTCCCGGAAGTTTCTCGCCCGTCTGCAGCGTGTCCACACCGGCTCGGGAGAGAACCTTGTACTGGAAGCCCTTGGGGAGATCGACGATTTTTGCGGGGTCGGGGATGAGCTCCCCATAGCCGTGGAACCCGTTCGGCGCCGCGGCCGAGGCAGTCTCACCGAAGATCGAACCGACCGCTCCTGAAAACACGAATCCCAGACCCGCCGTTCCGGTACCGGCGATGACCTGGCGACGACTTACAGACATGGGTCTTGTCCCCTCTTTGAAACACCGGGTCCGCACGTTTGCAGACCCATATGGCCACGAGGCGACACCCAGTCGAACGGCAGTCGACCACTTGATCGATGTATTCCGCCGGATACTGATTGTAGGGGTGGGTTGGCGTCATCAGAAGTTCATCGGAAATTCTGCTTTTCGGGAATATCGGATTCTGTTCGCGACCCGTCGGGGGCCACCGGGCCCGCTCCTCCCGCGGACGATGCCTGCCATGAGCCTGCCACGAACTCCTGCTCGGATCGTCCCGCTCCGCATGTGCGGCCGCCGGTCAGGTCCGGATGGATGCGACCGGAAACGCGATCGTCCACGCTCCGCACGCGCGGGCCGCCGGGGCCGTGCCCTCGCTACCGCCGTGTCGGTCGTCATGTGGTTTTCCGGGCTTCGCGGTCGAACGAGGCCTTCAGGCCTGCCAGTGTGATGATGGCGCTGGCGGTCGCCCCGTTCGCCAGGATGATCGTCATTTCGTTGGTGAGCAGGCCATAGCTCAGCCACAGAGTCACCCCCAGTCCGAGGATGCCCAGATAGGTCCAGGAGATATCCCTGGCGGACCGTGTCCGCCAGGACCGCAGGAGCTGTGGCAGCCAGCATCCCGTCGTCAAGGCGCCTGCCAGCAGACCCAGTATCGTCATCCGCGTCCCCTCCCGTTGTTCCGGTCGAGGATATAGCCGAGGATATAGGGGCCTGCTGGACGTGCTCTAAAAGAAAGGTGCTCACTGGCTGGCTGCCCCCTGACCGTGCTGGTCGTGCTGTGGYCTGACCTGCGGCTGTGTTGTTTGTGCGTTCGAGGAGCGGGCGTCCTGTGATGCTTGTCATAGCGCTCCATGCGCGCTCTTGTGYCGACGCGCGGACGAATCCGTGTACCCACAGTAGCCGGTATCTCGATGTCGTCAACGCCGAATGTCAGCTGCCTGTCCGCTGCGCGGGATGCTGTCGTCGAGTGTACCCGAGCGGCTTCGCCGTGACCATTCGGTGGAGCCGTGAACATTTGGCGGGGGTCGCCAAATGTTCTGGCATGAAATCCTTGGCGGAGGGGTGCGTGCGGCCGGTTCTCGCGTTACCGTTCATATGTCCACGTTGGTCGCCTGGCTTCGCCCCTGACCCRCCGGAGTGATGGGCATGTACGTGCAGATCGACTGGCCGTTTACAGGCTGGTGCAACTGGCCCGCATATTCTTCTGGTCGTGGGCCGAAATGAGTCGGCCCGTGGGCTGGGACGTTCTCGGCCTGGACGCCGATCCGGCGCCGGGTGACCCCTTTGCCGTGTGGGATCTCGCGCGCCGGCTCCTGGAGTTCGCCGCGGACGTGGAATGTGCCCGCGGCCAGGTCGTCACGCTGACCGCTGACGGGGCGGCGCGGTCCTGGCTGGGACGGGCCGGCGACGCCTACCGAGACGAGCTCGGTGAACTCCCCGGGCAGCTGCGCACGCTCGAGATGTCCCACCGCATGGTCGGGGACGCACTGAACGCCTACAGGCCGGTCCTGGAGACGGCACAGGCACAGGCGGATGCCGCGCTCGCGAGAGGCCGGGACGCCCACGCCCGCCGGGACCAGGCCCGGGCGCTGGCCGCTCTGGCACGGAGCACGCTGATTTCCGYGTCGCCCGTGCTGGCCATACCTGCCCCTGTATCTGACCCTGTCATACCTGGCGTGTCCGGCGCGATCGCCCCGAGCCTCCTCACCGGCCCGGTCGAGGTGCCTCCACCTGATCCGGCCCGGGTCGCGCGGGCGATCCGTGACCGTGACGTGGCCGTGGCCCATCTCGAGCAGGCGAGAAAATCCTTCCAGGACGCGCAGGCCGACCTGGATATGGCCTGCCGCCTCGCCTCGTCCGCGCGGCAGATGCGGGAGGATGCCGCGACGATCTGCGCGGCCGCGATCCGTGCAGCTTCCCGGGCGGGAATCCGGAACAGGCCCCGGCATTTCTGGGAGGCTCTGACAGAACGGGCCGGACGGTTCTGGAACGCGGCTGTCCGGGTCGCGAAAATCACCGTTGCCGTCCTGGGCGTGGTCGCGCTCGTCATCGGTGGGCCGGCCGCGTGGGTGGTGCTCGCCGCCGCGCTCGTGGTCCTTGCCGACACCCTCGCCCGGTATGGTGCCGGCCGGGCGTCCCTGGGGGATGTCGGGCTCGCGTTGCTCGACTGCGTTCCCGGCAGCAGAGGGCTTGTCACGCTCGGCGGACTCGCTCGCGGCGTCCGCGGCGCCGGCCAGGTCCTGCGCGGGGGCCGGCTCCTCACACGCTCCACGCCGRCAGCCGGCGGTACTCGCCTTACGTCGTTGGCCGCCGAGATCCGGGGCTCCGGGGCACGCACCAGTAGGTCGGCACGGAACTTTCCGGCCCGGAATCCGTCGGCGGGCGAGGGCACCGCGGATGCTGGCAGCGTGCTGCCCACCGTCGACGGCGCGGTCACCGGTCGGGCAGGTGCGGTGGGGTGGGCCGGTGACGGAGGGCTCACGCTCACCGCTGAACAGAATGCCGCCGTGGATCGTTTCCTGGCTCAGGCCGCCGGGGCGGAACCAGATATTCGTGTGCCATTATCATTACTGGTGGCACGTCAACCAGACGCCGAGCTGGTGGGTCTTGACCAGGCGTTGAAATCCGTCGACTCCCTGAAACGGAAGGCCGCCGTCACATTGCTCAACGCCCCCAACGTCTCGATCGGCGAGGCACTTGCCCGTATCCGGGACTCGATCCGCTACACCGTCCGCCTACCCGCGGACACCTACAGCGGGGCGGTGCATGACATCGTGACGAGCCTGCGTTCCCATGGCTTCGAGCAGCTCGACTTCAAGAACGGATGGGGAGGCGACGGCTATCAGGGGATCAATTCGACCTGGCGCGATCCGGGATCCGGCCGGGCATTCGAGCTGCAGCTGCACACCGCTGACAGTTTCGACGCGAAAACGATCACGCATGCACTGTACGARCAGGCCCGGTTACCCAGCACCAGCGCGGCGCGTCGAAGCGAACTGGACGCGGAACAGAACGCGGTCTTCGCCCGGGTACCTGTTCCGGCCGGCGCCGTGGATCTGACGTAGGGAGTGGAGACACAGGGAGTGGATCTGACGTAAGGAGCCATGGTGAGCCGGACGACATACTACTTCGCGACCAATCCGCTGATTCCAGGAAAAGGGGTGATAAGCATCTTCCGTCGCCGGAACGGTCCGCTGYCCGCGGACGAGGTGTTCTCCCGGGACGGACGATGGCACGCGACCGACTACCTTCGTCTCTACCGGCTCGGGCATGATGACGACGATCTCGTCGAGGTTTCCGAGGCGGACGCGAACGCCCTCATCGACACGTGGACGCGCGCGTGGGGACTCGTCGACAGGGAGCGGACATGACATCCGATTTCCCCGCCCCAGCCGGGACGTCCGATCCTGGGCCGGACGCTTCCGTCGGGACGGCTGGGGAGGGCGCCCGCGGTACCAGCCTGATCGCCCCGGGCGCCACCTTCGAGCGGATTCAGCTGGATGACCGTTCCTGGATCGACGTGGCGCGTAACTGGATGACCGGCGCGGAGCAGCTCTACGCCGAACTGGCCCGCACCCTGCCGTGGAAACAGGGCAGCGCGTGGCGTTATGAGCGCTACCTGGAGGAACCGCGGCTCACCGCCTGGATCGCCCGTGGCCGGGCGGTGCCCTCTCCCGCCCTGCTTGAGGCCTACCGCGCGTTGCGCCGGCGCTACCAGGTTGATTTCGACGGGTTCGGATTGTCCTGGTACCGGGACGGCAACGACAGCGTCGGTTTTCATCGGGACCGGGAGATGCGCTGGCTCGACAACACGGTGATCGCGATACTCACGACGGGTGCTCGCCGGCCGTTCCTGGTGAAGTCCCGCCATGTGCCTGCCGGGCGGCGGATTCTGAACGACGACAGCGACGCCCGTGATCTCGCTCCGGGTCCGGGTGACCTACTTGTTCTCGGCGGACGTTGCCAGGCCGACTGGCTGCACGCCGTGCCCAAGGTGCCCGGGGTGGTGGAGGGGCGGATCTCTGTCCAGTGGCGGTGGACGTCCCGGACAGGCCCACCGGAGCGAGGCCCCGGCTACGGGGCGCCGCGTACCTTCTCCCGCCCCCGATGACCTCCCGCCCCCGATGGACCTGCCCGTTCCCGCCGGCTGCCGGACGCGAACCGCCGCCTGATTACGATCAGCGCTGTGCTTCCCGACCTCGGGTGGCCTGGCCTCGACCGGGCGCATGCGCTGGCCGAGCGGGCGCTCACCTCATATGATCTTGGTTCTGCTCCCACCGTCAGTTTTCTGGGAGTTTCGGAGAACATCACATACCAGGTGGACGACCTGGCCGGGGGCCGCCGATGGGCGTTACGGCTGTACCGGCCCGGCTACCATCCGCTTGAGGAGATCATTTCGGAGCTGGCCTGGATCCAGGCGCTGCGTCATGACGGTGTCATCCGTACACCGCGGGTGGTCCCGAGCCGGGACGGAGAACTGGTGACGGTGATCGCATATGATCAATCCGTTCTGGGAGCACGGTCAGCTGGTTTTGGTGAGCCGCGCTATGCGGCGCTCTTCGAGTGGGTGCGGGGATCCTCGCCGCACCCGTCGGACGCCGTGGGTCTCCTACGTGGGTTCAGCGCGCTGGGTGAGATCACGGCGCGGCTACACCAGCATGCCCGTGCCTGGCGGCCTCCGGCTGGCTTCACCCGGTTCGCCTGGACGTGGCGGACGACCCTCGGATCGCAGGGCCGGTGGGGGAGCTGGCAGGACGGGATCCGTATCGCCGCCAACGGCGATCAGAACGGGCTGAAGGTGATCGACAGTGGCGGGATCGCCGTCCTGACGCGGGCGGTCGGGGAGATCCGCCGCAGGATTGAGCGGTTCGGTACCGGCCCGGACCGGTTCGGTCTCGTCCACGCGGACATGCGCCTGGCGAACCTGCTGGTCGACGGGCGGTCGGAGGAGCCCACGGTCATCGACTTCGACGACTGCGGGTTCAGCTGGTACCTCTTCGACCTGGCCGCGTCCCTGTCCTTCATCGAGCATCGGCCCGAGGTGGGTGACCTCGTCGAGGCCTGGCTCGCCTCCTACCGACGGCACGTGCCCGTGTCGGCCGAGGAGGAGAGCATGATCGCAACGTTCGTCCTGTTGCGCAGGCTGCTGCTGGTGGCCTGGCTGGGCTCCCATCCGGAGGCGGACGCGGTTGCCAGCGTTGCCGAGTACGCGACGACGTCCTGCGATCTTGCGGATGACTACCTGAGTGGATCATGTTCATCGCTTCTTCGGCCATAAGCATGTGATCTTCRCACGCATCCCGTGCTGTTGTGACCCAGTCGTTTCCCCCTGTAGTAGCCGAACGGTAGCGTCAGTGCCCGTGGAGGGCGTTACCCGATATGCAAGGATGAGCTCCCCGTTGGGGCCGTTGCTGCTCGCCGGTGATGATGTTGGCCTGCGCGCGATCCACATGGGGGAGCCAACAGCRGGGTCCCGGTGGCCGGATGCCATCGAGCCGGATCCGACGTCCCTGCGGGACGTGATCGAACAGCTTGAGGCGTATTTCATCGGTGATCTGCTTACTTTCGACGTCCCACTGCATCCGGTCGGCACACCGTTCCAGCGCGCGGTGTGGGAGGCGGTGGCGGCCATCCCCTACGGCGCGACCAGCAGCTACGCGGAGATCGCCAAAGCCGTCGGACGGCCGTCGGCCTTCCGTGCGGTGGGGCTCGCCAACGGCCGCAACCCGATCCCGATCATCATTCCGTGCCATCGCGTGATCGGCTCCAGCGGCTCTCTGACGGGTTACGCCGGTGGCATCGGCCGTAAGCGGCACCTTCTCGATCTCGAACGTCGCACCCTTGGCCGCGGCTACCAGGCTGATCTCGAGCTCGCTACCCTCGATTCCGGAGATCTCGACTCCGCCGGGCTTGGGCCGCGTCGGTCGGCCTCGGAAGAATCGATCATGGCTGTCCCGTCGCCTCGGACCGCGATGTAAACGGTTGTGCGTCAGGGCTGGGCGGCAGGACCCGACAGCCGCTGAATCGATCATATTTTCGTTGTGTAGCGTTTTGTTTTGTACTTCTACAGGATGCGGTTGAGATGTTGTGCGGCTCGCCCCGATCCTTGGCGCGTCCGATTCGTCGATCTTTTGGGTTCGTGACCCGATCACTTGATGTATCCTTTTGGGTATCCGATGATTTTGTGGTGTTCGGGGCGCTTCGTCGCCGACAGGGGATCATCTCGACAGGCGCTGCTATCCGCCTCCCTCTTTGCGTGGATGGCTGGGATGACCGCCAAAAGAAATGAATCAGTTACCCAATTTTGACACAACGACTTCGTGAAGTTGTGTTGTCCTCGTGTGGCGATGGTGGCCGGCGGGCACCTCGTCGTTCTTGCTGACGGAGTACCTTGCTTGAACGCGGATCGAACGATGTCGGCGTGTCCGACAATAGGATCTTGGATCGAGGAATGAGGGTGGGGGCGTGCATCCGGGCCCACTGGATCAGCTTCCGGACCGCTGGATCAGYGTGACTGATCCAGTAGGAACCCCGGAATCGGTGGGAACCCCGGAGGCACCGGTAAATATGATCGTGTCACTTCTGACCCGACGGTGACGGAGGAATCCGGGCCGTCGGTGGCGCACCGGGAACGCGATCGTTCCGTCTTTGGCCCGGGGCGTGCCTGATGGATGTTGGTCGTCTGGGCGCCGCTCGCGCGACCAGGCATCCATCGGACACGCCATAGGTCGAGGCGTCCGCCGTCACGTCGGACGCTGCCTCTGGCGACGTGGCATGACGTGATGTGACATGGCGTCTCCGGATGATGTGGAGTTCCCGGCGGGAAGCTCTCCGCTGTCAGCTAGGGACGCGCTGTTTGGTCGGTACCAACTGGGCGGAAGGAGGAATGTGGCCGACAACACACGGGTGCCGGATGCGAAGGCCGCAGCCGGCAGGCAGCTTGCCATCCCTGGCGTGCTGGTACTCATGCCCACACCCGATTCCGGTACACCAGTGGCGGATCCCTCGGCCTGGCAACGCGCGGTGCTGCGCTCGCGCCTCCCGCGCGCCGCCAAGCTCGTCGCGCTCGCGCTTGCCAGCCACTGCGGCGTCCGTGTTGGCGAGCCGGTAGTCCCGGGCCTGGACGAATCCATCGCGGTCTGCTCTCCGGGGCTGGTGACGCTGGCCTCCGAGACCGGCTACAGCCGTACCCACGTGCAACGACAGATCAGGCTGTTGCGGGATCTGGGCTGGCTGCTCGGGCTGAGCCGGCCCGCCGTTCGCCGGCCCGCGAGCTTCGCGCTGACCATGTCCGGCCAGGTCCGCACGGGCACACCCGCGGCGGTGGCAACAGCGGTGGCAACAGCGGCAGCGGCTGGTACGTCGGTAGCGGCCGACTCGGCCGCCGCGGCCAGCACGGCCGCGCCGTATCCGGCGGGCCAACGAGCCGACGTCATGCCGGCCGCCGTGACACCTCGTCGCCGCCGGGCCGGTCTGCGGCCCGCCTCGGACCGGCCGAGCGCCGCCGCCCGACGCCGCGCCCGCATCACGGGCGCCGCCATGGCCAAGGCGCTGATGGTGGTCGGGGACAACTCCGTGGTCACCGCGTCCGTCCCCGCTGGTTCCTTCTCCGCGGCCGTGTCCCCGGTGCCTCCTCCCACGAGCATGACGGCGTCACCTTCCGTTACACGGTCCGGCGCCGTCTCGGCTGTGGACACCTCGTCCACGGCTGGTGCGGGGGCAGCAGGGAGCACACAGCCCGAATTCCCCGAGAGCGCCCAGCCCGGGAACGTTCGCTCCGAAACCGAGCAGCCGCCCGCGAGCGGGCAGAGCGGGACCGCGCCGGACGCGACCGCGCCGGACGAGGCCGTCGCCCCGGACGGGGTCATCCCGGTGATCGGGAGCCAGCCGGCTGGGATGGCGTCGGATGGGATCGCACCGGGTGCGGCCGTGCGGGCCGGGGTGGCGCCAGCGGACGGGAGTGGGCAGGCCCCCGTGGGAAGCAGCCCGGCCCAGCCCGTCTCCCCACGACGGCTGGTCGCCGAAGCGGCCGAGCAGGTCGTCGCCACGCTCGCCCGGGCCATCCGACGTGACCCGCAGACCCTTGCCGTCGCCAGGGACCGGATCGTCCACATCCTTGCCGCCGGCTTGTGGAACGCGGCGGAACTGGCCATGCACCTGGTGGACACCGTGGGCTCCAGCGCTGGAGCCGGCCGGGTGGATGACCCTGTCGACCATGTGTTGCGGCGTCTGGACCATCTGCCGGCGTCGTCCGCGGAATGCCTGTGCCGGTCGTGCCGGTCGTGGGCCCCGGCACCTGTCGCCGCTGATCACCGTGCCAGCCCGGCCGCTCCGGCTGCGGCCGCACCAGCGCAGGCCCCGTCGCCCGTGGCCATGCCGCGGCAGGTCCCGTCCGGCCTGCCAGAACTTGCCGCGATAGAGCAGGCCGCGGCCGCCGGAGCCGCGCAGGCCCGTACCCGTCCACATCGCGCCACCGGCGCTGCTTAGGGCAAGCCCCGCTCGAGCACTGTTGATGCTGGCTGGAACATCGGCTGGCTCGCCGCCGGCGGAGATGTGTTGCCTTCGCGGCCGATGCGGTGATGATGAGAGACCGTGGGCCCGCGGGTCAGGGCCTGGGACGACCACACCCGCGGCGGTCGTCCCCGCCCGGGAAGCCAACTCCGGGGGCGGGGCCCGTTCGGGGCCGGAGCCGTCCGGGTCCGCACAGACTTCCGTACGGGCTGGGGAGGGTTCCGCTGAAGAGGGCCCGCGCGGGACGACGATCTCTTGGGCGCGGGATACATGTGGTGGGGGTGAGCGTATGTCCGGTGGCGGTACGAGCGGCGGCGTGACCGGCGCCGACGGCACGACAACCCGGAGCGCGGCGAGCCGGGGCCGATTCCGCCGCCGCGAGGGGGCTCGCGCCGGGTCGGAGAAGAGCGAGCCCGCTGTGGCGGCCGGGCGCTGGACGGCCGGGCGCTGGCGGCCGCCGGTCCTTTCTCGCGCCAGGTCGGAAGAGTCGTCTCGCGCCGGATCGGAAGAGAGAGCGCCCGCGGGCGCGGACGCCGATGTGATCGTGATTGGTTCCGGATTCGGTGGCAGCGTCGCCGCKCTCCGACTCGCGGAAAAGGGGTACCGGGTCGTCGTTCTGGAGGCCGGCCGCAGGTTTCCCCCCGACGCGCTGCCCCGGACCAGCTGGAACATCCGCCGTTATCTGTGGGCACCCCGGCTGGGCTGCCACGGATTCCAGAAGTTCACCATGCTCGGCCGTGTGCTCGTACTGTCCGGAGCTGCTGTCGGTGGGGGCTCGGTGGTGTACGCGAACACGCTCTACCGTCCGCTGGAGGCGTTCTACACCGACCCGCAGTGGAGGCATGTCACCGACTGGCGCGAGGAGTTGGCGCCTTACTACGACCAGGCCGAACGCATGCTCGGGGTGGTGTCGAACCCGACGGTCACCTACGCCGACGAGGTATACCGGGCGGTCGCCGAGGAAATGGGTGTCGGRCACACCTTCAAACCGTCGAACGTGGGTGTCTTCTTCGGCCGGGACGGCCGGAAGGAACCCGGCGTGGAAGTCGGGGATCCCTATTTCGGGGGTGCCGGGCCGACCCGCACCGGATGCCGTGAGTGCGGCGAGTGCATGACCGGTTGTCGTTGGAACGCCAAGAACACCCTTGACCACAACTATCTCTATCTGGCCGAGAGGACCGGCGCCCAGGTCTTTCCCGACACCGAGGCCACCACCGTGCGCCCGCTGCCCGACGGCGGCTACGAGGTGGAGACGGTACGTACCGGATCCTGGGTTCGCCACCGACGGCGGACGTGGCGGGCGCGCCAGGTGGTGTTCGCCGGCGGGACGCTCGGTACCGTGCGGCTCCTGCTCACGATGCGGGACACCAGGGTGCTGCCAGCGCTTTCGGCGCGGGTCGGCGTGCTCACCCGGACGAACTCGGAGTCCATCATCGGCGCCACCAGGCTCCATCCGGACGAGCGGATCACCAGGGGCGTGGCGATAACGTCGTCCTTCTACCCGGCCGCGGACACCCATGTCGAGCCCGTCCGATACGGCCGGGGCAGCAACGCGTTGGCCCTGTTGGCCACCCTCATGACGGACGGCGGCCGGCGGATACCACGATGGCTCACATTCGTCGGCGAAGCGTTGCGTCATCCGTTTCTGTTCCTCTACGCGCCGCTGCCGTGGCGCTGGTCGGAACGCACCATGATCTCGCTGGTCATGCAGTCCCGGGACAACTCGCTCACGGTTGTCCGCCGGCGGGGCCTGTTCGGCGGGCACGGGCTGACCAGCAGGCCGGGGCACGGCGAGCCGAACCCGACCTGGATTCCGGCCGGTAACGACGCGACCCGGCGGATCGCCCGGCGTATCGGTGGTTTTCCCGGCGGCACGCTGACGGAGATTTTCGATATTCCGTTGACGGCGCACATCCTCGGTGGCGCCGCGATCGGGGATTCCCCGTCCAGTGGGGTCGTCGACCCCTATCAGCGGGTGTTCGGATATGACGGCCTGCATGTCGTCGACGGGGCGGCGATATCGGCCAATCTCGGCGTCAATCCGTCACTGACCATCGTCGCGCAGGCTGAACGCACGATGGCGATGTGGCCCAACAACGGCGAACCGGACCAGCGTCCGCCGCTCGGGTCGCCGTACCGGCGGGTCCCTCCGGTACGTCCGGTACGTCCGGCCGTACCGGAGGGTGCTCCGGCCGCCTACCGCGTCGGCCTGCCCCTGACCGTCGTCCGCGACCGTGGATGATGCTGGCGTAAGGCCCGGACGGACGCCGTGTCCAGCGTTTCCCGGGGTGCTGAGCTACCTGCTCACACTGTTGGACGGGAGCTCTCCGGGTTCTCGTTCCAGCCGATTTCGTCGGGCGATTCGGCCCCAGGACCCCTTGTCGCGGTCGTGTCGTCGGGCCCGGCCTGCTGGGGCTGTCGGACGCCGCCGCGGGCCGCCGCGGCGGCACTTGCCGCGCCGGCGCCGACCAGCAGGATCGCCGTCATGCCGCGTCGCCGGCGGCGGTGTATCCGTTGGAGCTTGTGCTCGGCTCTGGCCAGCTGCTGTTCCAGCAGGTGCTGTGTCTTCTCCGTGTGGGCACGCACTTTTTCCTCCCGGCTGGTGGCTCGTTGGGAACGGGTCCTGTCGATCTGTTGCCCGGCACGTTCGGACATCGTGCTGGCGAGGGTGGCAGCCTGAGTCACCGCTTTGCCGGCACGGTCGGTGACAGCGCTGGACGCGGCCGGGATCTTCTCGGTGGGCACGTGCCCGGCCGCGCTGGAAATCCTCTCCGTCAGCGACCGGGCAACCTGGGCCTGTCGAGCCCGCCCAGCCCGGAGGGCCTGCTGGGCCGGCCCTCCGGGTGTCTCGGTCGCGGAGGGGTCCTGGCCGCCTCGGGCCCGGCCTGTCAATGGTCCGAAGCGGCGTTCCGTGGGTGTTTCGGTCGCGGAAGGATCGTGACCACCACGGACCCGGCTCACCATCAGCGGTCCGAAACGAAGCCCCGTAGGCGTTTCGGCCACGGAAGAATCGCGACCACGCCACCGTCTGCTCTCTCGTTTGTCGCTCATCGGCTCCCCTTCGTGCAACTCGCGTTACGGTCTGCTGAATCTGCCCCTACCCACAATTGAGCTAAGCACAACCAGTGTGCGAATCGTGACAAAACATTCGCTCCTGGTGTATCGCTGGATATCGCCAGGACGGATCTGTCGGTGCCCGCAGGGGCGAGTGCGAGCCCGGCAGGGGTCGGTAGAGCCGCCGGCCCCTGCCGGAACGCGGCGTACACGACCGATCCCATGTGGCCGCTCCCGCGCGATCGGTCGCRCGCGGCTGGCCGCATACGGCCGGACGCATACCATCAGCGGAGCATTCCCAGCACGGCGATCGTTGGACCCACGACGCGACATTCGGCGCCACCGGCGATCAGCCGCTACCGGTACGACGGAAGAGAGGCTCATGGCCGAGGAGCTGTACGCTACACTGAAGACTACTCAGGGTGACGTCGAGATCCTGCTGTTCGAGAACCACGCACCGAAGACGGTGGCGAACTTCGTTGGTCTCGCCACGGGCACGCGGGAGTGGACCGACCCCCAGACGGGTGAGAAGAAGAAGGCGCCGTTGTACGACGGCACGATCTTCCACCGGGTGATCCCAGGGTTCATGATCCAGGGTGGTGACCCGCTGGGTACCGGCCGCGGCGGCCCGGGGTACAAGTTCGCCGACGAGTTCCACCCGGAGTTGCGCTTCTCCCGTCCGTACCTGCTGGCGATGGCGAACGCGGGCCCGGGGACGAACGGCTCCCAGTTCTTCATCACCGTGGCGCCGACGAACTGGCTGGACCGCAAGCACACCATCTTCGGCGAGGTCACCAGCGRCACCGACATCGTCGACGCGATCAGCAAGGCGCCAACCGGGTCCCAGGACCGCCCGGCCAGCGACGTCGTCGTCACGCAGGTCGTCGTCGAACGCCGGCAGGCGTAGCGGCCGGCGGAAACGGGAAGGCGGACGGGGAAGCGAAGGTGTCGGGACCGCTGCGATGAACCCACCCTGGTCGAGGCCTGCGGAACCGGATGTCCCGGATCCCCGTCGGGCGGTGGATGCGGGTGCCGTCCGGGCGCCCGGCCCGCGCCGGCATCAGCTGCCCGGGCAGTACCACGCGTCCGGGCAGCCACCGGAGCCGGCCGGCTGGCGGCCCGCGGATGGGTCCTCGGATCCCTCTGACGGCTGGACGCCGGACGCCCCCTCCGCCACCGGCTCCCGGCCCACGGGCCAGCCGGATCATGGGTCGGCGGCGCATCCTCGTCCCGCCCCCTACTGCTACCGGCACGCCGACCGGGAAACCTACGTGTCCTGCCAGCGCTGCGGGCGCCCGATCTGCCCCGAGTGCATGCGTCCGGCGGCCGTCGGGTTCCACTGCCCGGAGGAGGGCGCCGCGGCGTCGCGCCGTGGCGCTACCTCCCGGCGGCCGATCAACTCGTTGGGCGGCCAGGCCAGGATCAGGCATCCCGGGCTGATCACCCAGCTGCTCATCGGRCTCTGCGTGGCCGCGTACGCCCTGCAGGGGCTGCCAGGCCTGAGCGGCAGCGGCCCCGACAACACCTTCACCCTGGACTACTCCCTGTACGGTCCGGGCATAGCGGCCAACGACGAGTACTACCGGCTGCTGACCGCGGCCTTCCTGCACGCGGGCGTCCTGCACATCCTGTTCAACATGTACGCGCTGTACCTGCTCGGCTCCCAGCTTGAGCWGATCCTCGGACGGGTGCGTTATCTCGCCCTGTTCGTTGTCTGCGCCATCGGTGGCAACACGCTCAGTTATCTGATCAACGGCTGGAACACATTCTCGGTCGGGGCGTCCACCGCAGTGTTCGGGTTCTTCGCGGCGTACTACGTGATCGCCAGACGGCTGCGCGCCGACACCTCGGCGATCCTCATCATCGTCGGCATCAACCTGATCATCACGTTCACCATCGCCAGGATCGACAAGTGGGGCCATATCGGCGGTCTTGTGACCGGGCTCGTGGTGGGGGTGATCTATGCCTATGTGCCGACGCGCCGCGGGTGGGCACAGGCGGTCGCGGTGGGCGCTGTCCTTGCCGCGCTGTTGCTCGCCGCAGCCCTCCGGACATCCGCGGTGACGTCGACGCCGCTGTCGGCGATCGTCCAATAGCGATCCGGCGATCCGGCGGGTCAGCGTAGGCGCAGGCGGATCTCCTCCACCGTCTCGGCGATCCGTTCGGGCTCGGCGCCGAGCTGGCGACGGCTGAGCATGACCGGGCCGTCGATCGTCTCGACCGTGAGGACGCGGACGTGCACAGCGCGACGGTTGTGCGTCAGGGTGCCGGCACGCACCCGTAGCACGGCGGCCCATGGCAGATGCCGCCGGTGGATACCGTCCACCAGGTCGACCCCGCCCTGATCCACGCGCAGCACCGGCCGGGCCAGGGCGTCCCGGCCGGCCAGCAGCAACAGCCCCACCCCCGCGACCCCGATCAACAGCCGGCCGGGACGGTCCAGCGACCCCAGGTGGGCGGCGAGCGTACCCACGGCAGCGACCGCGAGCAGGAACGCGCCGGCGAGGGCATACCCGGCCACCCGCCACCAGGGCGGCGACCAGGCGTGCGCGCCGGCGTCATCGGCACGGCCGGCACCGGTATCGCCCGCATCCGCACCCGCACCCGCATCGGCGCCGGCACCGGCACCGGTATAGCCGGCACCGGCGCCGGTACGGCCGTCGTGGGCGTCGTCGGCGCCGGTACGGCCGTCATCGGCGTGCCGTGGGCCGATGATGTCCCGGCCGTCGAAGTCGTCATCCCGCATGTCGCCCARCACAGCACATCCCGCGGCACATCCAGCGCCGCCGCCCGCCCGCGCGGGCTGACCGCCGCCCGGCCTGCACTGGGTCGATCTTCATGACGATTACTATCCGCTTTTTCGCCGTCGCTTTGGATGACGGCCTGGCCTGTGTACCGCACCCCGCTGCCGGGGCCTGCGGCCGGAGAAGGAGAAGAGCGGACGTGGCCTCGTTCCAGACAGCGTTCCAGACCGGGTCCCAGACAGCGTTCCAGACCGGATTCCAGACGGTGTCGCCGCCCACCCGGCGTGGCAGCGTCAGCCCGTTTCCGCCCATTGCCGAATACGGCTTTCTCTCCGACTGTGAGACCACATGTCTGGTCGCCCCGAGCGGCAACATCGAGTGGATGTGCCTGCCACGTCCGGATGATCCGTCGGTGTTCGGTTCGATCATCGACCGGTCGGCGGGCGGTTTCCGGTTCGGCCCGGAGCGGACGATGATCCCGGCCGGGCGCCGGTACCTGCCGGGCACGAACATCCTCGAAACCACCTGGCAGACACCCAACGGCTGGCTCATCGTCACCGACTGTCTCATCGTCGGACGTTGGCACCGTACCCAGCAGCGGTCCAACACCCATCGGCGTACCCCGACGGACTGGGACGCCGAACACGTCCTGCTCCGGCTCGCGCGCTGTGAGCACGGCAGTGTCGATCTCACCCTGCTGTGCGAGCCCAACTTCGACTACGGCCGCCGGCCGGGGAGTTGGGCCTACGAGGACGCCGGTTACGGCAGCGCGGTCACCGTCCCTGGCGGCACGGGCCGGGCCGGCGACGCCGTGCCGGCGAGGGGCGGGCCGGACGACGGCCGGCGCGGCCCGTCGGAGCGGCCCGGCCCACGGATCCGTTCACATCCCGACCTGACCCTGCGGCTACGGACGGATCTYCGGCTGGGCTTCGACGGCCGCCGGGCGCATGCGAGGACAACCCTGGCCGAGGGCGGGACGGCCTTCGTGGCCCTGACCTGGCGGGCCAGCGACCCCTTCCTGCCCACCAGCTACGCGGAGGCGACCGCGGCGGTGACGCGGACGACCGCATTCTGGCGGCAGTGGCTCTCCCGCGGGGTCTTCCCGGACCATCCGTGGCGTGGGCATCTGCAGCGCAGCGCGCTGGCGCTCAAGGGTCTGACCTACGCCCCGACCGGGGCGCTGCTCGCGGCGTCCACCACGTCCCTGCCGGAGACACCGCAGGGTGAGCGTAACTGGGACTACCGGTACAGCTGGATCCGTGACTCCACGTTCGCGCTGTGKGGCCTGTACACCCTGGGACTCGACTACGAGGCGAACGACTTCTTCTCGTTCATCGCGGACGTCTGCGAGAACGGCGACGACCTACAGATCATGTACGGGGTCGGTGGTGAGAGCCGGCTGGACGAGCAGGTCCTCGGGCATCTGTCCGGTTACGACGGGGCGTTCCCGGTCCGGGTCGGCAACGCGGCGTTCTCCCAGCGCCAGCACGACCTGTGGGGTGCGATCCTCGACTCGGTCTACCTGCACACCCGGTCGCGTGACTATCTCTCGGAGCGGCTGTGGCCGGTGCTGGTCAGGCTGGTGGAGACCGCTGCCGAGCACTGGCGGGAGCCGGACTGCGGCATCTGGGAGGTGCGGGGAGAACTACGGCACTTCACCTCGTCGAAGGTGATGTGCTGGGTCGCCGCCGACCGGGGCCGGCGGCTGGCGGCGATGCGCGGGGACGCCAAGACCGCGGCCCGCTGGGCGGCCGTCGCCGACGAGATACACGCCGACGTGTGCGCGAACGGTCTCGACGAGCGCGGAGTCTTCACCCAGTGTTACGGATCGAAGGCGCTGGACGCGTCGCTGCTGCTCATGCCGCTGCTGGGATTCCTGCCGCCGACCGATCCGCGGGTACGCGCGACGATCCTCGCGATCGCCGACGAGCTGACGGTCGACGGCCTGGTGCTGCGCTACCGCGTGGAGGAGACCGACGACGGCCTGACCGGGACGGAGGGTGCCTTTCTCATGTGCTCGTTCTGGCTGACATCCGCCCTGGTGGAGATCGGTGAGGTGGTCCGTGCCAGGCAGCACTGCGAGCGCCTGCTGAGCTTCGCAAGCCCGCTGGACCTCTACGCGGAGGAGCTTGACCCGAGCACCGGCCGGCACCTGGGGAACTTCCCGCAGGCGTTCACCCATCTGGCTCTCATCAACGCGGTCATGCACGTCATCCGGGCCGAGGATGCCGCGGGCGAGCCTGGGCCAACTCCGGTGTCCTGACCGTTGCGTCCCCGGGTGTCCGGCGCGCCGTGGTGTTGCCCGCGGCGGCGTCCCGCCGGAACGGATGTTCACCGGCAGCGATGTTCACCCGCAGCGATATCCACACTGTGGACAACCGTTGGGGATGAATGACACCGGTGGAAGTTCCGCCCGTTAGGCGGCGCGGGCCGCCCGGTGGCCAACCGGATCCTCGGCCGGATCCGCCCGGCGGACACCCGTTGGCACGGACACCCGCCGGCGCGGACGCCCGCGCGGACGCGAATCCACCGAAGGTCGACGGATCCGCGGAAGGTCGAGGATTCCCCGGAGAAAGGCCTGCTGGCGAAGGCCTAGCGCCACTGGGTGGAGACGCCGAGGCCGACCACGACGAAACCGAAGCCGATGAGGATGTTCCAGGCGCCGAGGCTGCCCATCCCGGGGATGTCGCCGTTGGAGAAGTAGTAGACGAGCAGCCAGGCGATCCCGATCAGGAAGAGCGCAAGGATCAGCGCGCCCATCCAGGGGGGCGACGGTGGCTTGCGCTTGCGCAACTGGGTGGTCTGGGGTGGTGCGCTGGTCGACTTCTTCTTGCGACGCCGGGAAACGGGCACTTCAGAGCTCCTCGGTGCACTGTATGATCTCCGTGGGCGAAGTGTCACCCGCGCCGCCGGTTGGGCCGGATGGCCGCGCGGGTGCGGATCGCCCGTTTCACAGKGTAGACATCCACTGCGCCGGGATGCGCCGGGGCACCCGAAGGGGCGAAAGTGGATGCTCCTGATCGTGCGTGCTCACCTGCAGGAGTCGGGATCCGGGACGGTCCGACCGCTTCGGAGGCTTCGGCACCGCGGGTGTTCCAGGTGATCGGGGCGGTGTCCGGCGGGCTCCCTGGCCCTGGCCCCGGGCCCGGCGTGGTGGTTCACAGCCGGCTCGTTCGCGCCGCGTCCACGCCGGCGCCGGGGGAGGCACGGGCGCCTCGTCCGGCGCGGACGACGAGTCCCGGTGACGAAACGTGGCAATATCGTCGATACGTTGTGGGCTGCTGCCGTGGATACGGCGGTGGATACCGTCGTGGACGCCGCTGTGGCGGCCACGGGAGCCGCGCGTGCCGGTGATCGGAGAAATCGCGCCTCCCGGGAGCTGTTTCCCTGTCGTTTCCTTGCCAGAATGACGCCCAACCGCAGTCCGACAAGGAAGGTGTCCGCGATGCCTGGTGGATCGACAACCGAGCGGGAGACCGGCACGCTCGAGACCGTCACCTATGCTGACCGGCCGTGGCAGTCGTCGTACGCTGACGGCGTCCCCGCCGAGGTCGAKATCTCTGATATCACGCTGGGTCAGATGTTCGAGAACGCTGCCGCGGAGTTTCCCTCGAACCCGGCGATCTCCTTCTTCGGGACGACGCTGACCTATAGCCAGCTTCGCGAGTATGTTGACGCGTTCGCCRGTGGCCTGGCGAAGCTCGGTGTCGCCGCCGGTGACCGGGTGGCRCTCATTCTGCCGAACTGTCCGCAACACGTGATTGCCTTCTATGCCGTGCTGCGGCTGGGCGCGGTCGTGGCCGAGGCCAACCCGCTCTACACCGAGGCCGAGCTGACCCACCAGCTCTCCGACTGTGGAGCCGAGTACGTGGTGTGTCTGGACCGCGCCTACGCGGTGGTGGAGGCGGCCCGCCGCTCCGGCCGGACCAGGGTTCGCGAGGTGATTTCCACGTCGATTCCCGACTTTCTGCCGAGAAAAGACCAGTTGCTGCTACGACTGCCCATTCCACCGGCCCGCCGGAAGCGTGCCGAAATCGTGACGGAGCTGCCCGCCGGCGCCCGCGCCCACGCTTTCCTCGACGTGTACCGGGGCGGCCGGGCCGCGCCGGTGCGGACGTCGGTGCCGGTGGCCACGTCCGATGTCGCGATCCTGCTCTACACCACGGGGACGACCGGTCCGGCCAAAGGCGCGATGCTGACCCATCGTAATCTTGTCGCCAATGCTGTGCAGTGCCGGGCATGGTTCGCCGACGCGCAGGTCGGGCGGGAGGCCGTCCTCGCGGTCCTGCCGATGTTCCACGCGTACGGGCTGACATTGTGCATGACGGTGGGAATGCTGATCGGCGGGCATGTCGTGCTCGTACCGAAATTCGACGTGACCCTGGTACTCGACGCCATCGCCAGGCACCGTCCGACCATTTTCCCGGGCGTGCCACCGATCTACCGGGCGCTGCTGGACGATCCCCGGTCGAAGAACGTCGACCTGACCTCGATCCGAGGGTGCATTTCCGGCGCGATGAAGCTGCCCGGTGAGCTGCAGCGGCAGTGGGAGGGCGCGACCGGTACCCCGGTCGTCGAGGGCTACGGCATGACCGAGGCGTCCCCGGTGACCCATGCCGGTCCGTTGCGCGGCCAGCTTCGCCCCGGCTGGATCGGCCTGCCCTTCCCGTCCACCGAAGCGAAGATCGTCGACCTGGAGGACAACACGCGGGAAGTGCCGGTGGGGGAGCCCGGAGAACTGCTCATCCGTGGCCCGCAGGTGTTCGCCGGGTACTGGGGGAACCCGGAGGCCACCAGGACCGTGCTGAGCGACGACGGATGGCTGTCCACCGGTGACGTCGCCCGGATGGACACCGCCGGCTGGTTCGAGATCGTCGACCGGAAGAAGGAGCTCATCATCGCGGGCGGGTTCAACATCTCGCCCAACGAGATCGAGGATGTGCTCGCCGGGATTCCCGAGGTTGCCGARACCGCGGTGATCGGTATCCCGGACGCGTACCGTGGCGAAACGGTGAAGGCATTCCTGGTGCTGCGGCCCGGTACGTCGCTTACCGTCGACGATGTGCGGGCGTACTGTTCCGAACGGCTCTCCGCCTACAAGGTCCCGAAGATCATTGAGTTCCGGACGGAGTCACTACCGAAGATCGGGATCGGCAAGGTGCTGCGCCGCGCGCTGCGTGACGAGGAGCGGGCAAAGGCCCAGCGGCAGGCCGCCGCTGACGAGCAGGCTGCCACCGACGAGCCGGCCGCCACCGACGGCAACTGACCTACGGCAACTGACCGACGGTGGCCGCCCCGGGCGCTCACGGGCCGGTCACCGCCACATCCCGCGCCAGGATCCACCGGATCCCGCGGCGGATTCGGTGGTAAGAGGAGAATCATGCGAATCCTGGTGGTCGACAACTACGACTCGTTCGTGTTCAACCTGGTGCAGTACCTGGGCCAGCTTGGAGYGGACAGCGTCGTCCGCCGCAACGACGAGGTCGACGTCGACGAGCTGACCGCTCTCGGCGTCGCCGGGGTGCTGGTGTCACCCGGCCCGGGCACGCCGGAGGCGGCCGGGGTCAGCGTGCCGATGATCCGGGCGTGCGCGGCGGCCGGCATCCCCATGCTCGGGGTGTGCCTGGGGCATCAGGCCCTCGGGGTCGCCTTCGGCGCGACGGTCGGCCGGGCACCCGAGTTGCTGCACGGCAAGACGTCCGTGGTGCGCCACCGCGGGGTCGGGGTGCTTGCGGACCTGCCGTCGCCGTTCATCGGAACCCGTTACCACTCGCTCGCCGTGGACCGGGCGACTCTCCCGGCGGAGATCGAGGTCACCGCCTGGACCGACAGCGGTGTGGTGATGGCGATGCGACACCGGACCCTCCCGCTGGAGGGCGTCCAGTTCCACCCGGAGTCAGTGCTTACGCAGGGTGGTCATCTGCTGTTGGCCCGCTGGCTGTCGGTCTGCGGGGACGACGCCGCGCTGTCGGCCGCGCCGACGCTGTCGGCCGAGGTCGAGACCCTCCGCCAGGCGGCTTTCGCCTGACGGAGGGATCAGAGCCGGCAGGGGCCCCGTCAGCCGAGCAGGCCGCCGAGGCCGCCGCCGGTTGAACTCGGGCTCGGCGACGGTGTCTTGCTCGGAGTCGCGGTGGCGCTCGGTGACGGTGTGGGCGTCTGGGTGTTGATGGCCTGCTGCTGGGCGACGTAGAGCGTCACGGTCGATCCGCGGGCCGCCGAGCCGCCGCCGGGGCTCTGGGAGACGACGGTGCCCGTCGGCTTGCTGCTCGCGACGGCCTGCTGGACGACCCTGAAGCCGTAGCGCTCCAGTTCGATCTTGGCAGGGTCGACGGGCTGGTCCGTCACGTTCGGGACGGTCGCCTGCGTGCTCACCACATAGATGATCACCTGTTCGCCGGGGGCTATCGACGTCCCCGCCGCCGGGTCGCTGGACTCGACCAGCCCGGCTCGGCGGGTCGTCGCGTCGGTGAAGGCGGAGGTCTTCACCGTCAGCCCGGCCTCCTTCAGCTTGGCGGTGGCCGCGGCCTGGGTCAGCCCGGCCACGTCCGGAACGGCGAGGTCACCCGGCCCCTTCGAGATGCTGAGGGTGATCGGCGCGCTCTTCGAGGCGGCGGTGCCCGGGGCCGGGTCGACCTCGACCACCAGATCCTTCGGCTCGTTGTTCTCGACGACCTTTGAGACGATGTTGGTGAAGCCGGCGGAGCTCAGGCTGTTCTTGGCCGTCTCGAACTTCTGCCCGATGAGGTTCGTCGGGATCGTCGCGGTGTCGGCGGTGGTGTTGCCGCCGTTCCCGCCCCCGCCGCCGAGCATGTTGGTCGCGATCATGGTGACGACGACGAACACCGCCACCACGGACAGGCCGGCGAGAATGTACTTCCAGGCGTCCGAACGTCTTTTCTCCGGCAGCGGCCCGCTGTCGCCTCCCCCGGGGCCGCCGAAGCCGGCCCGGTCGTAACCGCCCGTCCCGTAGCCGCCGGTCCGGTCGTAGGCGCCGGTGCGGCCGTAGGGGTCGTCCGGGCCGTCGTCGTAGGGGCCGCGGCCGCGGGAGATCATGTGTGTCCCCGCGGTGACCGCGGGTGAGGCACCCAGCCGGGTGGTGAGCTGGTCGCTGTCGAGCTGGGGGGCGTAGATGGGCCGGCCGGCCAGGGCCCGCTCGAGGTCGTCCCGCATCAGCCCGGCGGTGGAGTAGCGGTGGTCGGGATCCTTCTCCATCGCCTTGAACACGATCGCGTCGGCGTTGGGYGTGATGGCGCGGTCGTGGCTGGACGGCGGCTGCGGATTCTCCCGCACGTGCTGGTAGGCGACGGCCACCGGTGAGTCGCCACGGAACGGCGGCTGCCCGGTCAGCAGCTCGTAGAACAGCACACCCGTCGAGTAGACGTCGCTGCGCGCGTCCACCCGGACGCCGCGGGCCTGTTCCGGCGACAGGTACTGGGCGGTGCCGATCACCGCGGCGGTCTGCGTCATGTTGGACGTGGTCGCGGTGGTCGCCCGGGCGATGCCGAAGTCCATCACCTTGACCGAGCCGTCCTGGCACAGCATGACGTTGGCGGGCTTGATGTCCCGGTGGATGATCCCCATCCGGTGGCTGTAGTCCAGGGCCGCGCACACGTCGGAGGTGATCTCCATGGCCCGGCGTTCGCTGAACCGGCCCTCCTGCTGGAGCACGTCCCGCAGGGTGCGGCCTTCCACGTACTCCATCACGATGTACGGGACGGTCGTGCCGTTGATCAGATCCTCGCCGGTGTCGTAGACCGAAACGATCGCCGGGTGGTTCAGGGCGGCCGAGGACTGCGCCTCGCGGCGGAAGCGGGCCAGGAAGGTCGGGTCCCGGGCGAGGTCGGCCCGCAGCGCCTTGACCGCGACCTCGCGGCCGAGGCGGACGTCCCGGCCGCGGTAGACCTCGGCCATGCCGCCGTACCCGAGGACCTCGCCCAGCTCGTAGCGCCCGCCCACCAGGCGAGGTTCGGTTCCGAACGCCTCAGTCACGACTGCCACCCGTGCTCGCCTTTCCGCTTCCCGGGCCGGTACCCGCGGACGCTTCCCGGACATCTGGCCCGGTTGCGGTCGTATGGCCGCCCAGGCCGCCGGTGATCCGGATGCCGTCCGTGACACCGTCGGTCCCGGTCGTACTGTCACCGGTGACGATGCCATCTTCGGATCCGGGTCCGTGCACCGCCCGGGTCAGGGCCGGCGCGCCTTCGGATGATCCACTGGATCCGGCGATCGACCGGGTGACCAGCGCGGTGATCGCAACTGTGGCGATCAGTAGTGCTATCAGTACTGGAAGTGATAGCCGTCGCCTGCCCGCGGACRCCGGGCCCCCCGCGGCCCGGCCACGGAGGCGTCGTCGCCGGGCCCCCCGCGCGTCCGACGGCGGCAGCGTGGAGGTCGGGCGGTTGCCGGGCGGCTGGAGCCGGGCGACGTTCGTCGGCCGGATGTCCGGCCGGCTCGCGGTGTCGTAGCCCGTGTTGTAGCTGGCGTCATAGCCACCGGCCTCGTAGCCGGTCTCATAACCGGTGTCGTAGCCGGCACCGGAGCTCGCACCGGCATGGCCGGCCTCCCGGTGCCCGGGGGGTGGGTAGCCGTCCGCCGGGTATCGGCCGCCGGACGTGGGCGGCCGGGGCGGGGTGCCCCAGGCACCCGGGGGCGTGCCCGCCGACGTCCCCGGCGGTTCCTGGCCAGGCTGACGGCCGTCGTGGGCGGCGCCGGCGTCCCAGGACGGCCGGGCGTCCCGATACGGCCGGTTCTCCTCGGGGAAGCTGTCGTCCCGGGTGTGCCGGCGGGTCCAGGACGGTGGCCGATCCCCGTCGGTCCCCGCCCCGCCCGTGCCCGGCCCGGGTGCTCCCGTCGGTCCGGGCCACCGCCCGGTGGAATCCCCGGCGGGGTCCGACCGGGGTGCGGCCGCCGGCCCGCCGGCCCGGCGGGTCATGTCCGCGTTCCACAGGTTGCGACGGATCGTGGCGGCGGTGCGGGCGAACGAGCCGGCCGACGACGGCCGCTGGGCCGGGTCCTTGGCCATCGCCGCCTGGACGAGGTTGCGCACCGGCTCGGGGACGTCGGGCGGCAGCGGCGGGGGGTCGTCCTGCTGGTGCGCCATCACGACCACGATCGGGTTGCGGTCGTCGAAGGGCCGCCGGCCGGCCAGGCACTCGTAGGCCACCACACCGAGGGAGTACACGTCGCTGGCCGGGGTCACCGTCCGGCCGGAGGCCTGCTCGGGGGAGACGTAGTAGGCGGTACCCATCATGATCCCGGTGGCGGTCAGCGGCGCGGCGTCCACCGCGCGCGCGATCCCGAAGTCGGTGACCTTGATCGCGCCGTCGGTTCGCAGCAGCAGGTTGCCGGGTTTGACGTCCCGGTGCACGACGCCCAGGGTGTGCGCGGCCTGCAGGGCGTCGGCGGCCTGCCCGAGCACGTCCAGGGTCTTCTCCGGGGACAGGCGCTTCTCCCGGTGCAGCAACGCCGACAGGGGCTCGCCCTCGACCAGCTCCATTACCAGATAGGCGGTCGGACGATCACCATCGGTGACGACCTCGCCGTAGTCGTAGACGGACGCCACACCCGGATGCGACACCCGGGCGGCGTGCCGGGCCTCGCCGCGGAAGCGGACCAGGAACAGCTCGTCGCTGGCGTACTCCGGGCGCAGCAGCTTCACGGCGACGGGACGCCCGAGGGTGCGGTCGAGGCCCCGCCACACCTCGCCCATCCCGCCGGTGGCGATACGTCCCTCGAGGAGGTAGCGGCCGTCGAGGACGATGCCCTTTGGCGAGGCGCCGAACGGCTGCGCGGTGGCCGGTGACGAGGCGGGCCCGCCGGGCGGCACGGCCGGCCCGCCCTGCGCCGCAACGCCCGGTCCCGGGGGAATCCGCGCTGCCGGAACGCCTGATCCCGGCAGACCCGGGCCCGGCCCCGGGACGCCTGGCGACGGTGGGCCGGTCACTGTCGAACGTCCAATGCGGCCTTCATGACCTGCTGGGCCACGGGCGCGGCTACCGCGCCGCCGGTGCCGAGCTCCCCGCCGCCGTCCTCGACCACGACCGCGACGGCCACGCTCGGGTTGGCGGCGGGCGCGAAGCCGATGAACCAGGCGTGCGGGGGCTCGTTGTCACCGTGTTCGGCGGTGCCGGTCTTGCCGGCGACGGCGACACCGGGGATCCGCGCCTTGCTACCGGTGCCGTTGCTGACCACGCTCTGCATCATCGTGTTCAGGTCGGCTGCGACGTCCGGGCTCACGGGGCGTTTGTAGACCTCCGGCTCGGTGCGGCTGATCGCCTTGAGGTCCGGGCCAAGCAGCTCGGAGACGATGTACGGCCGCATCATCACCCCGTTGTTGCCGATGGCGGCGGCGACCTGGGCCATCTGCAGCGGAGTGACCCGGTCGTCGAACTGCCCGATGGCGGACTGCGCGGTCTGCGCCCCGTCGAGCTGCTGGGGCGGGTACACGCTGGGCACCAATGGCAGGGGGAAGTCGGGGATGGTGGAGTTGAAACCGAACGCCTCGGCCTGGGCGCGCAGGGTGTCGTCGGTGAGATCCATGCCGAGCTGGGCGAACGCCGTGTTGCAGGAGATCGTCAGGGCGTGGATGAGGGTGTCTGTCTGGCCGTCCCCGCAGCGTTCGTTGTCGAAGTTCGGCAGCATGGTCCTGCTCTGCGGCAGGGGGAGCGTGTCGGGCGCGGCGATACGTTCCTCAAGCTGACGGCCGGCGTTGAGCGCGGCTGCCGCGGTGATCACCTTGAAGGTGGAGCCGGGCGGATAGGTCTCCTGGGTCGCGCGGTTGAGCAGAGGCTTGTCCGGGTCGGTGTTGAGCGCCTGGGCAGCTTTGCCGGYCGCGGCCTCGTCGTGGCTGGCCAACGGTGTCGGGTCGTATGTCGGACTGGTCACCATCGCAAGGATCTCGCCGGTCTTCGGGTCGAGCGCCACGACCGCCCCCTTACGGTTGCCGAGCGCGGTGGTCGCGATTTGTTGGATCCGGGGTACCAGCGTGGTGACGATACTGCCACCCMGTTGTTTGCGTCCGGTCACCAGGTCGGAAACCTTGGAAACGAACAGGCGGTCGTCCTCTCCGGAGAGGAAGTCGTTCTGGGAGCGCTCCAGGCCCGCGGAAGTGTACAGGCCGTAGTAGCCGGCGACGGCGGAATACAGCTTCCCGGCCGGGTACTGCCGCTGGTACTTGTACTCGTCATCGGACGGCACCGAGCTCGCGATCGCCTGCCCGCCGGCCACGCCGATCCAGCCGCGCTCCCGCTCGAGCCGTTCGGTGATCTGACGGGCGTTGTTCGGCTCGTGACGCAGTTCGCCAGCCTGCTTCGCCTGCAGCCAGTTGGCGTTGACCAGCAGGGCGGTGAACAGCACCAGGCAGGCGACGGCGACCTTGCGGATGGGTGCGTTCACGTCGTCCGCACCGCCTGGGTGGGGCTGTCGGCGACGGCGTTCGGGTCGAACAGCGGCGCGGCCGGGGTGGCCGGGCCGGGCCTGCGGTAGGAGTCACTGATCCGCAGCAGCAGCGCGATGATGGCCGCGTTCGAGACGATCGAAGAGCCTCCGTAGGAGATGAAGGGCAGGGTCAGACCGGTCAGCGGGATGAGCCGCATGACACCGCCGACCTGCACGAACACCTGGAGGGCGAACGAGGCGGCAAGGCCGGTCGCGAGCATCTTGCCGAACGGGTCACGGGCGCCGAGCGCGGCCCGCAGGCCGCGGGTGACGACCAGTCCGTAGATGACGAGGATAGCCATGATTCCGGCGAGGCCGAGTTCCTCACCGATACTCGCGACGATGAAGTCGGTGTTGGCGAAGGGGACCCGCTGCGGGCTGCCCTGCCCGAGCCCGGTGCCGGTGATCCCGCCGGCGGCGAACCCGAACAGGCCCTGCACCAGCTGGAACGAGGTGCTGGTGGGATTGTCACCGTCGAACGCGTGTAACCAGYCGTCCACCCGGACCTGGACGTGCCCGAACAACTGGTAGGAGATGACCGCGCCGAGCGAGAACAGGCCGAGCCCGATGAGCGCCCAGGACGCCCGTTCGGTCGCGACGTAGAGGATCACCAGGAACATGCCGAAGAAGAGCAGGGACGAGCCGAGGTCCTTCTCGACGACGAGGACGCCGAGGCTCGCGAGCCAGGCGACGAGCACCGGGCCGAGGTCCCGGGCGCGCGGGAAGTGGATCCCGAGGAAGGAGCGGGAGACCACGGAGAGGACCTCGCGTTTGTTCACCAGGTAGCCGGCGAAGAAGATCATTAAAATGATTTTCGAGATCTCGCTGGGCTGGAAGGTGAACGGCCCGACCCGCAGCCACAGCCGGGCGCCGTTGATGGTCGCGCCGAACACCGGCATCGCGGGCAGCACCAGGAAGACCAGGCCGACCAGCCCCGCCGTGTAGGCGTAGCGCGACAGCGTCTTGTGGTCCCGGATGACCGCCAGCACCAGCACGAAGACGACGAGCGCGAGCAGCGTCCACACCATCTGTAACGGTGCGACGCCGGCTGGTACCTTCCTGCCGGCTTTCTCGGCGGCATCCATCTTGGCCAGGTCCAGCCGGTAGATCATGACGAGGCCGAGGCCGTTGAGGGCCGCGACCAGCGGCAGCAGTATCGGGTCGGCGGCCGGCGCGAACCGGCGCACGGCCAGGTGGGCCATCCCCCACAGCGCGCTGAAGCCCAGGCCGTAGACGAACACCGAAGCGGTGATCTTTCCGTCGACGGCGAGCACGACAGCCGCCAGGGCGGCGGTGGCGAGCAGGCCGGCGAACAACAGCAGGGAGAGTTCTCGCCGACGGTACGGCGGCAGATGGACACCGGCCGGTACCGGGAACCGGGCGAAGGTTCCCGTGAGATCGACCGCCTTGCCRCGAAGCGGAGGGAGAACAGTCATCCTGTCGGCGTCATCCAGATGTCGGGACCGACGGGGCCGCTGGGATGGACGGGACGCAGTTCGGGCCCGGGGCGGTGGCACAGAGCGCCGGGGCGGTGGTGGCAACGCCCAGGGGGCCCTGAGCGTCTCCGGTGTTCTTCTCCCCGTCGGTGCCCGCCTGCGCCGTGGCGGTCACCGTCAGCGGCGTCGGTGCCGCCGTGGATGCCGCGGAGTCGGCCGGGTGCGTGACGGCGAACTGCGTCCGCAGCCGCTCGACATAGTCGCGGATCTCGGTGAGGCTGCTGGCCGAGTAGCCGTCCTCCACCTGCAGGCGCCCGTCGTCGTTGAGCTCGTTCAGCGGTAGGGAGCGCTCCTTGAGCCGGTGCAGGGAGAAGCCGGCGATACTCCCCTCGACACCCTCGAAGATCGCTACCTGTTTGTCGTCGACCCCGACGTAGTAGCGGCTGTGCAGGTAGAACCAGCCCCAGACGGTCGCGATGGTCAGGACGATCACCGTGCACAGGATGATGAACGCCGGCCGGGGCGGCGGCCGGCGGGCGAGCGGCGGCGAATCCTCGTCCACCACGCTGTCGGAACCCTCGGCGCGCGGCGTGGTGGGGCTGTGCCGGCCGATCCGCGCGCCCCTGGCGGCCGGGGAGTCCTGGTCGCCGTACCGGGGATTCGGCCCGGTACGGGCGGCCAAGGCTCCCGGCACGGTCTGCTTCTCCGCGGCGGCGCCGGCCACGAGCGGGCGGCCGTCGTCATCGGCGTCGTCCTCGACGATGTCRGCGACGACAACGGTGATGTTGTCCGGCCCGCCGCCCTTGAGAGCGAGTTCGACCAGCCGGTCGACGGCCTCCTGAGGCGTCGGTAGCAGCAGCGCTTCACGGATGGTGATTTCCGTCACAACACCGGACAGTCCGTCGGTGCACAGCAGATAGCGGTCGTCCGGGATCGCCTCYCGGACGGACAGGTCCGGCTCGACGTCGCGGCCGTCGAGCGCACGCATCAGTAACGACCGTTGGGGATGCGTGTCCGCCTGCTCGGCCGTGATCCGCCCCTGGTCGACAAGATCCTGCACCAGTGTGTGATCATGGGTCACCTGGTTGAGCACCTGGTGCCGCAGCAGGTACGCCCGGGAGTCGCCGACGTGCAGCACACCAAGATGGTTCCCCGCGAGCAACAGGGCGGTGACCGTGGTGCMCATACCCTCCAGCGACCCGTCCTTGACGGACATCTCACGCAGCTGGTTGTTGGCCTGGTGCACCGATTCGGTCAGCACCTCCAGGACCGCACCGCTGGCGACGTCGTCGTCCAGCGTGGCCAGCTGGGAGATCACGGTGGAGGAGGCGACCTCCCCGGCCGCGTGACCGCCCATACCGTCGGCCACGGCCAGTAGCCGAGCGCCCGCGTAGGCGGAATCTTCGTTGCCTTCTCGRACGTGGCCGACGTCCGAGCGAACGGCGTAGTGAAGCCTAAGGCTCACCGGTGAAGCTCCAGGACGGTTTTCCCGATCCTGACCGGCGCGCCGAGAGGAACCGGCATGGGACTGGTCACTTTCGTGCGGTCGAGGTAAGTACCGTTGGTCGAGCCCAGATCTTCGACGAACCACTGGCCGTCGTGGGGGACGAGTCTTGCATGTCTCGCGGATGCGAAGTCGTCCTCCAGCACCAGAGTCGAGTCCTGCGCACGTCCGATGGTGACAGGCGTCGGTCCGAGCGGAAGAATCGTCCCCGCGAGATGCCCCTTCGTGACGACCAGCTTGCTTGGTGTGCGCGCCCGCCGATTGGGAGACGCGTTCTGCGGCCCAGCGGGTGGCGGTGCCGGGTGCGCCGGCGCCGGTTGGGCGGGCGTTGGGCGGCCCAGCCCCTGGACGCTCTGCCGCTGACGCTTCGTCGGCCCGAACATGTCCGCGCGCACCGCACGGACAGCAGCCAGCACGAACAGCCACAACAGCGCCAGGAAGCTGATTTTCACGACCAGGAGGACCAGGTCGCTGGGTCCGGATCCGCTCACGGCGTCCTACCAGGCGCGCTCGTCCGGATCCGCTGCTCCCGGCCCGGCGGGACGGTCGCCGTGGGGATCCCGCTCCGGTGGACGCCGGCCCTCCCCAGGGGGGACCCGGCCCGGACGCTGAGTCTCCTGCTCGTACAGGTCGGCGTCGTCCGGCCGCACCGGCGCGGCACCGCGCCGTGGGTCACCCTGCCGTGGGTCACCCTGCCGTGGGTCACCCTGCCGTGGGTCGCCGTAGCCGGGCTGGCCGCCGTAGCCGGGCTGGCCGCCGTAGCCGGGCTGGCCGCCACGACCGGGCGCACCCGCGGCAGGCGTGCCCGGTGGCGTACCCGGGCCGTAGCCGCTCGGCGGAGTACCGGGAGGCCGGCCGCCGAGCTGGTCGTACGGGTTGCCGCCACGATACTGGCCCTCCCTCTCCCCGTACGGATCRTCGTAGCGGGAACCGCCACCATACGGATCCCCCGGTCGACCTCCCGCGGGCTGACCTCTGCCCGGGCGTCCACCGCCCTGGTACGGCGGTTCCGCGGGAGGGGCCGGATAGCCGCCAGGGGGGCCACCTCTACGCGGGTCGTCACGATACGGATCGTCACGATACGGACCCGCCGGCGCGGGCGGGTAGCCGCCGGGCGGACCGCCACGCCGCGGCTCGCCCCGATAGGGATCGCCACCACGGTATGGGTCGCCCCGATAGGGATCCGCCGGCGGGGGCGAAGGCGGGTAGCCGCCAGGGGAGCCGGGAGGGACGCCCTGGCGCGGATCACCGCGGCGGGGCTCGGCAGGCCGGCCCCGCGGGTCACCAGGTGGAGCCGGCGGCACCGGGACGGGAGGGTACGCGCCCGCCGGACCCGGCGGCGCGCCTGCGGGAGCCTGCGCGCCCGCCGGGACACGCCCGGCGGCCCGGCCCCTGTCAGCGCCCCGTTGATCGTCCCGCCGGAAGGCCAGGATCGTCGCGCCCAGTTCGATCTGGTCACCGTTGACGAGCTTCACCTGACTGGCGGCCCGGCCGTTGACGATGCTCCCGTTGGTCGAACCATGATCGATATAGACGAACTGCCCGTCGGGCATCCGACGCACCTCGCCGTGCCGGCGGGACACCCCGGTGTCATTGAGACGGATATCACATTCGACGCTGCGTCCAATGACCGTGACCTCGATGTCCAGCGGGTACTCGCGCTCCTCCCCGCTGCCCCGGCCATCAGGCCCCGGTTTGGTCGAGACGACAAGCCGAGGCGCCCCCGGCGGCATCGGCCGCGACCGCCCCGCCGCACGCCTGCCAGCCACCGCGCCGGGATCCGCCGCGGCAACACTGCTACGGATACGGAACACCCCGACATCCAGGTCGTCAGCCTCGGCCAGCCGTACCCCCACYGGCCCCACGAACGTGTACCGCTGCTCGGCGGCATGCTCCCGAACCATCTCGGCCAGCTCGTCACAAAGCGCTCGCGTATAAGGAGCAAGCCGGGCGAAGTCGCTGGTGGCAAGCTCGACCGCGAACTCGTTCGGGACGAGCACCCGGTTCGCGCTGTTGGCGCGCCGGTCATCGGTCTCACGAGCCAACGCGCTTGCGATCTCGACCGGCTCGACACCGCCCTTGAAGACCTTGGCGAACGCGCCCTCGACGAGGCCGCCCAGGCGACGCTCAAAGCGCTGTAGCACGCCCATCTCGGCCTCCCCTCCTCCCCCGGCCTGCTACCGGCACTGAGATCGTATGCTTCCGGTTGAGCGCCGCCCACGGCTCGGGCGGTGTGGATCGCGTGATAGCGTGATAGTCGCACTCGGGCGAGTGGCGGAATGGYAGACGCGCACGGTTCAGGTCCGTGTGTCCTGACGGACGTGGGGGTTCAACTCCCCCCTCGCCCACGAGCTGGCTCGTGCTGGTCGCCCCCCTGCGGGGGGCTTCCCCGGGGGCCGGGATGTCTGCCGGGGGGGYCGAGCCCCCCGGCACCCCCCACGGTTTTATGGTTGGGGTGGCTTGCTGTCCTTTGGGCAGCTTCGCTTTGCTTGGGGGTTGAGCCTAGCCAAGTGATCTTCGTACGCTATGGCATGAGCTGAGTGTTTATGTCTGCGTTCGGGGCAGTGACTGGCTTCGCTGCCTCTCCGTAATTTTATCCTGTCGGTATGTTACGACCAGGGTGTGCTCGTGCCCACTGGTTGGTGCCCGGCGAGCGTGGTCCCATCGAGCCGGATCGTGATCCTGCGGGGGGCTGTGGGTAGTGGCGCGGATGGTTCGGGTGCCGTTCGCCGCGTGGCGGGTGACGGCGAACGGCGCCCGAACCGGGTCAGGTCGCGCTGTCCGGCTGGTCCGTGCCGGGTGGGCGGTGAACAGCATGGCGAGGTGATGAGCGCGGTCGCCGCGCCGTCTTGCCCGGGCCGTGCGGATGCTGGTCGATGCGGTGGCTGGCGGGGGCGGTCCGGGTGGGCTGGTCGGCGGGCGGGGGCTGTTGGTGCGGGGGTGCGCCGGCGGGCGTGACCGACGGAAGCAGCGCAGTATTCCCGCGTTACGATCAGCATCGTGGGTCGGTTGGACGGCTGGACGCTGTCGCCACCGACCCGGCCGAGTTCATCGCCGCACCCCGTGCCCCTGCGCCGGTGGGCGGCTTGCCCTCGGCCTGCCAGCTACCCAGCAGCCGCAGCGCGCCTTCGGATGGCGAGTCCGGCTCGGCGAAGTACACGATCAGCACGTGGTGCTCTTCGCCGGTGGAACGAAGGGTCTCCCACGACAGGTCGAGGGGACCGACGAGCGGGTGGTTCAGCCGGAGGGTGCCATGGGTCTTGTCCCGCACCACGTAGCGGCTCCAGCGGCGGCGGAAGTCCTCGCTCTTGACCGACAGCTCGCCCACGAGCGCGGCCAGGTCGGGATCGTCGGGGTCGCGGCCGGCCTGGTAGCGAAGGTAGGCGACGAGGTCGTCGGCCTTCTGTTCCCAGTCGTCGTACAGGTCGCGCCACGTCTCGTCGAGGTAGACGAGCCTTGCCTTGACGCGCCGCTCGGGCGGGRGCCGGGGGAAGTCGGCGAAGACGGCGCACGCCAATGGGTTCCAGGCCAGCACCTCGGTGTGCGGGCCGACAATATAGGCGGGGCTGCCGCCGAACGAGTCGAGCATCTGCCGCAGCGCGGGTCGGACGCCTCGAGCGGCTCGCGGCGGATGTGGCCGCGCCGGCGCCGGCCGAGCGAGATGGAAGAGGTGGTCGCGCTCGGAGCCGTCCAGGCGCAGCGCGCGGGCCACCGCGTCGAGCACGACATGGGAGATCGCACCTGTGCGCCCCTGCTCGAGCTGGATGTAGTAGTCGACGCTGACGCCGGCCAGCAACGCGAGCTCCTCGCGGCGAAGTCCCGGCACCCGCCGATGCCCGAGGCCCCCGGGCAGCCCGACGTCCTGCGGGCGTAGCTGCGCGCGACGCGAGCGCAGGTACGCCCCCAGCTCCGAGCGGCGGTCCATGTCCGCATTGTGTTTCATCCACCCGCCATCCAGCCTGGGGTTACCGGCCCCAGGATCGTCCGCCCTGGGGCCGACAGCGCTTTGGCCCGCGCTCCGGGCCGGGCACACGATGCCGCCATGACGCTCTCGACGCTTCCCCTCGGCACCACCAGCCTGCGCATCAGCCGCGTCGGTTTCGGCGCCTGGGCGATCTCCGGTGGCGACTGGAGCTTCGCCTGGGGACCGCAGGACGACGCCGACTCGATCGCCGCGATCCACCGCGCCGTCGACGCCGGCCTGACATGGATCGACACCGCTGCGGCATACGGCAACGGGCACTCCGAAGACGTCGTCGGCCGGGCGCTGCGCACGCTGCCGGCCGCCGACCGGCCCGCGGTCTTCACCAAGTGCGGTCTCATCCGCGACGGCGACGGCCCGGACGCGCCGATCCGCAGGGTCATGCGGCCGGACAGCGTGCGGCACGAGATGGAGGGCTCACTGCGGCGGCTGGGCGTGGAGGCGATCGATCTCTACCAGGTGCACTGGCCCGGGGACGGGCAGCCGCTCGGAGGTGTGGGTGCCGCGGCCGGCGATCCCGACCAGCCGGGCGGCACGCCGCTCGAGGAGTACTGGGCCCTGATGGCGCAGCTCAAGGCCGAGGGCAAGGTCCGCGCGATCGGGCTGTCCAACCACACAGCCGATCTGCTGGAGCGCGCCGAGCGGGTGGCCCATGTCGACGTGATCCAGCCGCTGTTCTCCGCGATCCACCGGGGGGCGGTTCCCGAGCTGGCCTGGGCCGCGGCGCACGGCACCGGCGTCATCGTCTACTCGCCGATGGCCTCGGGCCTGCTCACCGGCGCGTTCAGCGCCGCGCGCGTCGCGGCGCTGCCCGACAACGACTGGCGCGCTCGGCACCCGGACTTCACCGCGGCCCTGGYCGCCAACCTCGAGGTCGCTGCCGCCCTGGCCGCCGTCGCCGAGGCGCGCGGGATCACCACCAGCGCCGCGGCGATCGCCTGGACGCTGAGCTGGCCCGGGGTGACCGCCGCGATCGTCGGCGCGCGCCGCCCTACGCAGATCGCCGACTGGGCCGGCGCGGCGGACCTGACGCTCGACGACGACGAGCTTGCGACCGTCGCCGCCGCGATCGAGCGCTCGGGCGTCGGCGAAGGCCCCAGCCGGCCGCTGTTGACCATCCGTCCCTGAAAGGTCTGTTCATGTATACCGTCGCGGTTGCGTTCGACGTCCCCGCCGAACGCAACCGCGAGTTCATCGACGCAGCGTTGCTGGATGGCCGGACGTCGCTCGCGGCCAAGYCCGCCACGGCCGAGCCCGCCACGGCCGAGCCCGCCACCCTGCGGTTCGCAGCTCGTCCGGAACCCCGATCAGCCCGACCGATTTGCCTGAACGAGGGCTACGCCCACGAGGCAGCCTTCGGCGCCCACCGCGCCGGCGAGCCGTCCGCCGCGTTCTTCGCGCCATCCGCGACTTCGCCGACGGGCCGACGTGGCTCATCAGGGGCACGCGGGTGGCTGACCCCGACGCCCCGGCCGGCGGCACTTACGATCATCGCCGACTTCCATGCCGGGCCCGGTCCGGCCGACGAGTCTGTGGGTGGTGAGCACATCCCGGGACGGCTGGCCGTCGTAGCCGCCGTCCAGGTGTATGACGGCGCCCGGGGCAGGCCAGCGACCTGCTGTTCCATCCGGGTGAGGGCGGATTCGAGCAGGGGGCGTCATGCCCCCGGCACTCCCCACGGTTTTATGGTTGGGGTGGGTTGCCGCCTTTTGGGAAGCTTCGCTGGGCTGGTTGGGCTGGTTGGGCTGGTTTACTGTCTTTTGTGTTGTTTTGCTGGGGCTGTGATGTCTGGCCCGGATGGCGAGCTCACCGAAAATCCTAGGGGCGACGGCTCTGACAACATCATTAGCGTTTCTGTCGGGTTCTGGCTTCGCTGAGGGTGTGAGGTCTGCCGGGGTGGGGATGGTGTCGGCGGGCGGGGCCGTGACGTCGAAAACAGGGTGGAAGCGATGTCATCGCTTCGTTCGCACACTCTTCGGATGTCCGTCTCCGGGATGATCCGGCTGTCCGCGGCCCGCGGGAGCGGCTGGTTGGTCGGTGACCGGCGCAGACGGTTCACGTCGAGACGGCTGTGGATGATTCCGTCACAGAGTGTCCCGTGGTCCCGACGGTGCTTGTCGGGGGCCGAGGGCAGGCCGACCAGGTCGTGTACCGGACCGTCCGCGCACAGCACAGCACGGCATCGGCGAGCTCGAACAGTACGTCGCTCCGCCGGGTCGGGCAGCGGCAGGGGGCTCCCCTCGGAGTCGACCCACCACATTCGGGTATTCGACCGCGGGGACATTGTGGGCCGAGCTGTCGCGCCGCGACCTTCTATTTGATCATGATTTCCTTGGCGGGAAGGAATGATCAACGGGAGGTTGTTTTATGCCATGGTGACACGCCGGGGCATCCCGGATCACCATCACCTATCACGAAGTGTGACCGGAAGAGGTTAAGCGACAAGCTGAAGGTGTGAGCCCGATAGCCCAGCGTGCCGGTTGTCGCGGCGCTGACTAGCGTGAGAGGAGTGGCACCTTCTGGAACGGTCGATTTACGGAAGCTGCTGACGGCGGTGGAACGCGCCGCGCCCGCCGACGCGRTGCACGCGGTGGCGGGTGAGCTGACCCGGATGATCGGCGCGTTTGGGGTGTCCTTCCTGATCGCGGACTATGCGGGCGGTTGCCTGGCGCGGTTTCCCGATGGTGACGGGACGGGCGGAAATACGATGGAACGGGTGCCGACGGATGGCACCGTCCACGGGTGGGTGTTGCGGACACAGCGGGTGCGGGTGTGCCGATCCTCGGCCCGGACGAGTGTGTATGTGCCGGTTACGGCCCGCGGCGAGGCGATCGGGGTGCTCGAGGCACACCTGCCTGCCGGTGCCACCGAGGATRCTGTCGAGACCGTCGCCAGCACGGGGCATGCCCTGGCCTACATCGTGATCACGAATCGGCGGTACACGGATCTGTTCGAGTGGGGCCAGCGTTCCGTCCCGCTCGGGCTGGCGGCGGAGATCCAACGACGGTTGCTGCCGGAGTCGTTCACCTGTGAGGGTGCGCAGGCGACGGTGGCCGGCTGGGTGGAGCCCGCGGGATCCGTGGCAGGGGACACCTTCGACTACAGCTTCGGGCGTTCCCAGCTGTATGTGTCACTCACCGACGCGATGGGACACGAGCTGGCGGCGGCGCTGCTGGCGACCTTGCTGGTGGGTAGCCTGCGCAACGTCCGCCGTGGTGGCGGGGATCTCGCAGAGCAGGTCGTGCGGGCGAACACGATGATGGCGGYGCACATTCGGCCCGACCAGTTCGTCACCGGTCTGCTGCTGCAGGTCGATCTGTCCACCGGGGCCGTCAGCGTGGTGAACGCCGGGCATGTGCCGTTCTACCGTCTGCGGGACGGCGTTGTGGAGACGGTGTCCTTTCCGGCGGATCCGCCGTTCGGCATGTTCGCGGAGACTCGTTACCGTACGCACAGCCTTCGGCTGCGGCCCGGTGATCGGCTGGTGCTGGTCACCGACGGTATCGTGGAGCGTAACGCCGCACGGGTCGATCTGCCCGTGGTGCTGGTCGAGACGCGGGGTCTGCATCCACGGGAACTCGTCCAGGACCTCACCGGCAGGGTCGTGCGAGCCGTGAAGGGCAGGCTGGCCGACGACGCGTCGGTCTTCTGTCTGGACTGGTACGGCGGCGGCGAACGTATGCGGAACGTCTCCAGCGGCGCGGACGCCAGCCGTGCGTCCGCCGCGATCTGAGGGGCCGTTTCAGCTCTGAGGGGCCGTTTCAGCATGGCGCGGGGGCCTGGGCACGGGCGGCGRCAGCGCCCCCTCCTCGCGATCGAGTTCGTTCTCCAGCAGCCGGAGGCTGCTGTCAGGCAGGTTCCCGGTGTCCCGCCAGAGCAGCAGTTCGTCCCGCTCCGCCTCGATCATGGTTCGGCGGACGTGACCGAACACGGCGCTGGTGCTCTCGGCCGCGGGGTTGGCCGTGGTGTCCACAGCCAGCRCCGCGAGGATGTCCTCGCTCCGTCTCCTGCGGATGTCCGCGATGTTCCGCAGTCGTTCGACGATGTCCTCGGGGACCGACTCGCGGTTCTGGAGTGACTCGAGCGCCCGCAGCCCCGCGTCCGCCGCCGCGATCCGTGCCCGTGCGCGCAGGCGCTGGTCCTCGCCCAGGTCGGGTCGTAGCCCCAGCCACCGCAGCAGCGGTCCGAAGGTGAGTCCCTGACCGACGAGTGTGACCAGCACCGTGACGTACGCGCAGAACAGCAGCAGGTCGTGGTGCGGGAAGGGGGCGCTGCCGGCGGACGGCGGCAGGGCGAAGACGGCGGCGAGGGAGATCACCCCGCGCATGCCCGTCCAGGACAGAGCGGTCAGTTCACGGCCGTTGAGGTTCGGGTGCGGCGAGAGGATCCGCAGCCGCACGGGCAGCAGGGTGGGCAGCAGCAGCCACAGGGGGCGTAGCAGCACGATCGAGGCGATCGTGACCGTCGTCGCGGCGACCACCGTGCTGACCGGATACTTCTGGATGTTGTGGAGGACGGCAGGTAGCTGCTGGCCGATGAGGAGGAAGACGAATCCCTCCAGCAGGAGGTCGACGAGGTGCCAGACGGCCACGGCGTGCAGGCGCGCGGGCCCGGACTGCAGCCGCCGTGACCGGTGGCCCAGGACCAGGCCCGCGACCACCACGGCGAGGACACCGGAGCTGTGGAAGGCCTCCGCCGGCAGGTAGGCCAGGAACGGGGTTGCCAGCGAAAGAGTGGTCTCCACCACCGGTTCCTCCAGCCGGCGACGGACCAGGCCGACGATCCAGGCGACGGCGAGGCCGAATGCGATACCCCCGGCGAGGGCCAGGACGAACCGTCCCAGCACGGACGGCACGTCGAAACCCCCGCCGACCAGGGCGGCCACCGCCACTGTGTACACGGTCAGAGCCGTCGCGTCGTTGAGGAGGCTCTCCCCTTCGATCACGGTACGCAGCCGTTCGGGCAGACCCAGCCGCCGTCCGATGGACAGTGCCGAGACGGGGTCCATCGGAGCCAGCGCGGCGCCGAGAGCGCAGGCGGCCGCGAATGACAGACCGGGCACGACCGCTGCCAGCAGGTAGCCCGTGAGCAGAGCGGTCGCTATGATCATCAGGACGGACAGTGAGATCACGGTCCGGAGGTTCGCGCGGATCCCTGTCAGGCTCGAGTTCAGCGCCGCGGAGTACAGCAGCGGCGGCAGGACCAGGACGAGGACGACCTCGGAGTCCAGCGCGATGTTCGGACCGGGTAGTACGGCGTACAGGATGCTGACGGCGACGAGCAGGACCGGCGCCGGCAGGCCGACCCTCCGCGCGACCAGGGCCGCAAGAATGATCATTCCCGCGCCCAGCAGCCCGTAGGCGACGTCGACCAGCACTGTCCACTCCACCCTCCGGCATCCGCCGTGTGCGTCGCCTACCTGGACGTCCGGATGAATTCGTCACGGTCCGTATGAGATCGACGAGTTCGGGATCGGCGTAGGCCCGCTCGCCGGCCGTCCGGCACGGCGCGTGTCCCTGGTTACGAGGCGGACGAGACGGATCGCGGGTCCGTCTCGCGGAAGGAATTCCCCTGGAGGCGGGTGGAGGACAGCCGGTGGCCCACCAACGCCGACTACGTTTCGCGATCGGTCACACCGTTCACGAGCCAGAGCTCCACGTCGCAGGCACGCCACAGAYTGAAGTGGGGGATCTCCTGGGCGGGATCGGGAAAATCCGGTCGACGGGAGAGAAGCCGGGCCCGTTGTACGGAGATACCCAGCCTCTGAGCGATGTCCCCGGTCGTCCACAGTTGTTTGTCGCCCATTCCACCACCGTACGGCAGTACCAATGCCGCTAAGATAAGATCCGCCCGGTGATCATTATCGTTG